>JACDCC010000318.1 GCA_013694595.1 Chthoniobacterales bacterium | reverse complement strand
GTCGGGTTGGTGATGCAGGTGAGTGCGGGCGCGTGCCGCAGAATTCCGCCGATGAAGAAGAGCGCCATCTCGCTGAGACCAGCGTAGCCGTTGCCGGCGAAGAGCGGCTTGCCTTCTTTCCAGAGCGACATGTGGGTGTGCATGCCGGAGCCGTTGTCACCGAAGAGCGGTTTCGGCATGAACGTGACAGTCTTGTTGTGCCGCTTGGCGACATTGCGAACGATGTATTTGTAGTACTGCATCCAGTCGCCCATCTGCTTCATCGGCGCGAACCGGATGTCGATTTCGGCCTGCCCGGCGGTGGCGACTTCATGATGCTGGCGCTCGATCGGAATGCCGGCTTTCTCCAACTCGAGGCACATCTCATTACGAAGGTCCTGCTGTGTATCGGCAGGGGAGACGGGGAAGTAACCTTCCTTCGCCCGGATCTTGTAGCCGAGGTTCGGGAACTCTTCGCGGCCGCTATTCCAGTGGCCTTCCTTGCTGTCGACGATGTGGAACGAGGAGTTGCCGGTGTTCCCGAAACGCACCTCATCGAAGATGAAAAACTCCGCCTCGGGACCAAAGAAGGCGGTGTCGGCGATACCGGTACTCTGCAGGTAAGCCTCCGCTTTCTCGGCGACGCCGCGCGGGTCGCGGTCGTATGGCTCGCGCGTAATCGGATCGACGATGGTGCAAATCAGGCTCAGCGTCGGTTCGACGTTGAACGGATCGATCCAAGCGGTCGTTGGATCGGGAATCACGAGCATGTCGCTCGCGTTGATGGCGCGCCAACCACGGATGCTGGAGCCGTCGAATCCCAGGCCTTCGGTGAAGATATCGTCGTTGTACTCGGTCAGCGTGGTGGTGAAGTGCTGCCACGAACCGGGAAGGTCAGTGAACTTGAAGTCCACGAGTTTCACCTCGTGGTCCTTGATCATCCGGGTGACGTCAGCGGGGGTTTTTCGGTCGTTGGCCATGTGGTGGAGTGGGTGTTTAGCGGTCGTTCGAAAGGTGGAAAAGCTGAGTCATCCTGAGCGAAGCCGAAGGATCCCGCGCTATCACGTGGAAGGTCCCGCCACGGGATTCCTCGACTTCGCTCGGAATGACAGCAAAACGAGCGGTGATACCGTCGGAGAGGCGGTCGAGCGCATCATTCCGGAGCGCGGCGCCAGGCGAATCAAACTGCCTTTTCGCCGATCTCTTCGGTCCGGATTCGGACCGCGTGTTCGACCGGAATGACGAAAACTTTGCCATCGCCGATTTTACCCGTTTTCGCGGCGCTCACGACGATGGTGACGGCTTTGTCGACCAATTCATCCGAGAGGACGATCTCGATCTTCACTTTGGGCAGGAAATCGACCGTGTATTCGCTCCCGCGATAGATTTCGGTGTGGCCCTTTTGCCGGCCAAAGCCCTTCACCTCCGTCACCGTCATTCCCTCGACGCCAAGCTCGGCGAGGGCTTCTTTGACTTCCTCGAGTTTGAACGGCTTGATGATGGCTTCGAGTTTTTTCATGTCGGATAAACTGGTGCGCCGTGGGGGTTTTTCAAAGAGAAGCTGTCGGCGCCACGCGCTCTCTTACCAACCTGCTGCAGCGGGCGCAACACAGAAAATCGACAGTTCTCACACCCCAAGATGTTGTGATCTCTTGCCGACGCAGCCCCAACCCCTATACTGCAGCTGATGTCCGGCGACTCTTTCGTTCACCTCCATCTGCACACGGAATATTCGCTGCTCGACGGTGCGATCCGGACGAAGGAGCTGATGCGCAAAGCTGCGGAATTCGGCATGCCGGCGGTCGCGATGACCGATCACGGAAACCTCTACGGCGCGATCGAGTTCTACCAGGAAGCGAAGAGAGCGGGCATCAAGCCCATTGTCGGTTGCGAGGCGTACATGGCGCCGGGCGCGATCAAAGATCGGCCGAACAATCAGCGCGATGCGGCTTACCACTTCACGCTGCTGGCCAAGGACGAGACGGGCTACCGAAACCTCGTCAAATTGATCTCCACCGCGCACCTTGACGGCTTTCATTACAAGCCGCGCATCGACAAAGAGCTGCTCGCGTCGCACGCGCAGGGGCTGATCGGCATGAGCGCCTGCTTGAAGGGCGAGATCAACATGGCGATCCAGTCGGATAACCTGGAAAAAGCGCGGCAGAGCACGGGCGAATTCCGCGACATTTTCGGTGCAGAGAATTTCTTTCTGGAGCTGCACGACCACGGCATCGAGGCGCAGCAAAAATGCAACCGCGTGCTGCCCGGGCTCGCGAAGGACTTCGGCCTCGGATTGGTGGCGGCGAACGACGTGCACTTTCTGGAGCGCACTCATCACGACGCGCATGATGTGATGATCTGCATCGGCACCGGCAAGATGGTGCACGACGAGCGGCGAATGCGCTACACGCCGGAGCTTTACTTCAAGTCCGCCGCTGAGATGCGCGCTCTGTTCGCGGAGCATCCGAGCTCAATCACGAACACGCTCGAAATTGCGGAGCGTTGCAATCTGGAGCTCGAATTTGGCAAGTCGAAGTATCCCGAGTATCCGGCGCCGGAAGGCAAAATCCGCGAAGCGTACCTCCGCGAGCTCTGCTACAAAGGTTTGCACGAACGTTACGGCGATCGCACCGACAGCGAACTGATCACCCGCCTCGACTACGAGCTCGATGTGCTCCTGAAAACCGGGTTCGTCAGCTACTTTTTGATCGTTTGGGATTTCATCCACTTCGCGAAACAGAAGGGCATCCCGGTCGGACCCGGCCGCGGTTCCGCCGCAGGATCGATGGTGGCATACGTGCTCGGCATCACCGATGTCGATCCGCTGCAGTTCAACTTGCTCTTCGAGCGCTTCCTGAACCCCGAGCGCATCTCGCCACCTGATATCGACGTCGATTTCTGCGAAGCGCGTCGCGGTGAAGTGCTCGAATACGTGCGGCAGAAGTACGGCGAGCGCCGCGTGTCGCAGATTATCACCTTCGGCAAGCTCAAGGCGAAAAGCGTGGTGCGCGATGTCGGCCGCGTCATTGGGCTCAGCTACGGCGAAGCGGACCGAATCGCCAAGATGATCCCGAACGAGCTGAACATCACCCTCGCCTCCGCGGCCGAGAAGACACCGGACCTGAAGAAGGCGATCGCGAGCGAGCCCTCCACGCGTCAGCTCTGGGATTACGCGACGGTCTTGGAAGGCTTGTCGCGCAACGCCGGCGTGCACGCGGCCGGCGTTGTCATCAGCGATCGCGATCTCTCCGAATACGTGCCGCTCTGCCGCGACAGCAAAGGCACCGACGTCATCAGCCAGTTCGCGATGGGCCCGCTGACCGACCTCGGGATGCTGAAGATGGACTTCCTCGGCTTGAAAACCCTGACGGTGATCGAGGACACCGTGACGTTGATTCGCGAGCGCGAGCCGGAGTTCTCGATCGGCAAGATCCCGCTCGACAACCAAAACACCTTCAGCCTCCTGAATCGCGGGGAAACGATCGGCGTGTTCCAGCTCGAGTCCGGCGGCATGACGAGCCTCTGCAAGAACTTCGACGTGCAGAAGATCGATGACATCATCGCATTGATCGCGCTCTACCGGCCCGGCCCGATGGAGCTCATCCCGGATTACATCAAGCGCAAGAAAGGGCTGACGAAGATCAAATACGAGCACCCGCTGCTCGAGGAAGTCTGCGCCGACACCTACGGCGTGATGATCTACCAGGAGCAAGTGATGGCGGCCGCGAGCCGACTGGCCGGCTACTCGTTAGGCCAGGCCGACCTGCTGCGGCGCGCGATGGGCAAAAAGGATCGTGAGAAGATGGCGAAGGAGCGCGAAAGTTTCATCAGCGGGTGCGCGGCCACGAACAACATCACGGCGAAGAAAGCGAACTCGATCTTCGATTTGCTCGAGAAGTTTGCCGGCTACGGATTCAACAAGAGTCACAGCGCCGCCTATGGGTTGATCAGCTATCAGACCGCATATCTGAAGGCGAATTATCCGGTCGAATTCATGGCCGGGTTGCTCAGCAACGAGATCAATAACACCGAGAAAATCTCGATCTTCGTCGGTGAATGCAAACGCATGGGCATCCCGATCCTGCCGCCCGATGTGAATCGCAGCAGCCTGAAGTTCACGCCCGAATACTGCGCTGCGCCGGACTCGACGGCAGCGCATGACTGCCCTCCTTCCGCACGACTCAACGCAATTCGTTACGGCCTTGCGGCGATCAAAAACGTCGGTGAAGGCGCAATGGAAGCAGCGATTCGTGAGCGCGAGCGGGACGGCAACTTTGATTCGCTCGAGGATTTCTGCCGCCGACTCGACCCACGCGTGGCCAACCGGAAGATGCTCGAGAGTCTCGTCAAATGCGGCGCGTTCGACTTCCTTGGGCGGGGACGCGCGGAGCTGTTCGCCTGCATCGACGAATCACTCGCAGCTGCCACGGCTTCGCAACGCGATCGCGCCAGCGGGCAGACATCGCTCTTCGATGACATGCCGGCGCCGGCTCCGAAATCGGCCAGCCAGCCGGTGGAGGCGTGGACGCAGCACGAGGCGATGTCGTATGAGAAGGAGCTGCTCGGCTTCTATGTCACCGGTCATCCGCTCGACGCCTATGCCGGCACGATCGCGGCAGGGAAATACCAGACGATCGTCTCGTTAGGCGAGCTGGCCGATCGCGCGACCTTCCGGATCGCCGGGGCTATTGCGCAGGTCGATAAGAAGTTCACGAAGAAAGAAGGCAAACCATTTGCCGTCGCGTGGCTGGAAGATCTCACCGGCACGATTGAGATCGTGGTCTGGAATGACGTTTACGCGAAAGTCGCTGACGCGTTGGTGCCCGGGAAAGTGATCGCGATTCAAGGCACGCTCGACAAGCGAGACGACACCATCCGGGCGACGGCACAAAAGGTGAAAACGCTAGCGCCCATTCCTGCAGATCCGACGCCGGTAAACAGTTCGCCCGAGCTGGCGAATGGCCGCACGAACAGTGCGCTCGTCCTGCGCTTTGATCGCACCACGAACTCGGCAGACTTGCAGCACGTGCGCCAGATCCTCGCGGCAACGCCTGGCTCAACGAGCGTGCAATTGCTCTTCGAACGCGCGGGCGGCGAGGTTGTGCGGCTTGATCCCGGCAACGACCTCCGGGTGGATGTCACGCCGGAGCTCGAGCAGAGGCTCGCCCGCTGGCGGTCGCCTGCCACAATGGCAGAGGCCCCCTAAAGCTGTGGCGGCGCGCCGATGCCGAGACGCAACTCTCCAAGGATGTTGGTGGCGCGAAGGCAGAGCCGGTAGGTCTGCGGTTGCGGGGGTGCTCCGTCTTCAGCCGGCGGCAGATCGTCGCCTGTGGGTCTGAGGGAGAGCTCCCACTCGCGCGCCAACAACGCGCCGCGGATCTCGAGTTGTTCTATCCCCGGCGCGGGAGGGTCGCTCGGTGGCGCGGACGCAAGGGTGATCGCCCCGAGGCAGTCTTCTACGGAAGCGGACGTCAAGTTGACCAGTCGTTCCGTTGGAACAAGGCTGACGCGCAGGGCAGTGATGTCTGCGAGATCGATCTCACCACGCAGGCCGAGGCGATTTTCGCCCTGCAAGATGTCGGCGTTTTCAATCGTGGCAGTTGGACCGTGGCAGGTCACATGGGCGTTCATGCGCAACGCGGCGCCGAACATCGCGTCCGTCAGGCGAAGCTCGCCCGCAGTGGTGAGCCCGCCTCGCAGGGCGCGGTCTTCGATTCCGATGGACGCTTCGATGCTGATATCGCCGGAGTAGGTATTGCGCTCAGCCCCGAGCAACCGCGCGAACGCATCGACATCCGGGATGCTCGCAGAAACATGCCCGGTGAAATCGCGCACCGGCCAGAACGAACCGTCGCCGGGGAGGACCGAGTCGCCACTGATCGTCAGCTCGTTCTTGTGTTGCTTCACGTAGATCTGTTCGACGTGCACGCGCTGGTTGTAGAGCGAAGCGCCGAACATGATCAGGTCCGCGCTTCGTTCCCGCCAGGTGAACTGGCTGATCTCCGTCCAGACTGAAGCGGTGGAATCAGCCATCGTAGCGGCGTCGCCGCGGAAGGTGAATTTGCACGCGCGAACCGAGCCGGTGGCCTGCCCGTGCCAGCCCAGGATCTCGGACATCTGCGCGAGCGAAATTCCCGACGCTGACCCGGCGACGTTCCAGACGCGGCCGGCGCGATGGTCGCTGGTGATGTCCGCCCGCAGCCGGCCACCGAATGCCTCCAGCCGCAGCTCTAGATCGACCCGACCGGAGCTGAGGCGTGCGAGGTCAGCGCTGATGGCATCAATGTCGATGCCGCGCGTCAGGCTCAACGCGCCGAGCGTGATGCGGTGGTTCTGCCAGGAAGCGACGCCGCGCAACGACGCGAAGCTCCGCGTGAGGAGAGGGGAAGCGACTGAAACATCGCCGATCAAAAGCGCGCCGGATTCCAGTTCGCTGGCGGTCAGCGAAATGCCTCGCACGTCGACGCGTGTAGCCCCGTTTCCCACGTGCACATTGAGCTCCGAAATTCGGAAACTGTCGGCGAGCAGATCGCGCAGGACGGCCCAGCTTGGTCCTGCGCTTTTCGCTTCCGTCGCAGCGATCTTGTGGACTTTGACCGTAGCGCCTGCCACCGCGAGATCCCGCACTGCGCGCGCTTCGGAGCGGCCGAAGAGCGCACCGAGGTTGAACGCCACTTCCGCGCGCACAATGTCGAGTTCTAGCGCGAGCGGCGCGTCGGGCTGAGTTCGCACGCGCAGCCCTTCGAGAACCACCGGCCGGAATAGCGGCGCGTCTACGTTCTCGCAATCGATCGCCAGATTCTGTTGCCGCGCGGTCCACCAGAGCCAGCCGCGAATGCCTCCGACCACGAGAGCAGGCGAGAGGAGCGCGAGCAGCAACGTGCCGGCGCCGAGACCGGCCAGCAGCAGAAGGAAAGCTCGCTTGAGGCGCATACCGGCACTGGGGTCTACAGGCAAACCGCACGAGCGGAAAGCTTCTCGTGCTCGCGCCGCGCCCGGAACGCTACGATTTCGGCGGAGTCTCGGGTGTGAAAACGAGGGTCACCGGGCGCGCGTTGCCGATGCGCTGCTGGAGCTGCTCTCGCAGGGTCGTTTCTGCTTCGGCGGGAAGGTCCGCCTGCTCTGCTTTTTCGCGCGCCAGCTTCGGCAATGCCGCGAGTTCCTGCTCCAGCTCCTCCGCGGAGATTTTGTTCCAGTAGCCGTTCTGGAACTCGAGCACCTCCACATTTTCCTGCTCTACCGTCAGGATGGTCGCGTGCGGTAGTTGCACCGCGATCTGCGTGTCGCGGACGTTCACCGTGAGGTTCTGCCGGAGATCAAAGCCGGCTTTCACGTTGAAGCTGCCACGCAGTTTCACGCGTTTCGTGCTCCCGGCCCAGGTGTGCAGAAACTCGTGATCCACCTCCATCCTGCGCGAGACGAGCGCCAGCTCTGCGACCGCGGTGGTTTGCTCCAGAAAAACGCGATCGTTGATCGTGACCCGCGGCTGCAGCTGAGCGAGATCGACAAAGGCATCGCGCATCTTGCCGGCGAGGCGCTCCAGTTCCGCCGAGCCTTCCCGGGCCGTCCGCAAAGGCCAGCTCTCGAAGCGCCAGAAGACGAATGCCACCAGCGCGGCGAGGATGATCAGCGCGAGGAGCGACATCAGGCCGCAGGAGAACGGCTGACGCGGGGGAGGGGAAGAATCCACGGGTTTATACTCCTGATTCACGGGATTGCGCCCCCCTGCCGGGCGAGATCGGCACATGTGGGCAAAAAAGTACCGCCCCCCACGCCCAAAGGACGTGAAGGGCGGCTGTTCCCCCCAGAACAATCTTCCAAAACTGCGACGTAGTAAGCGAGCTTGTCGGGCCTCGCAACCACTTTCTTAGCAGCTTTTGTGCTACAATCAGGCGATCGCGTCACAAATGAAGCTTCCCATCTATTACGCTTGATGGCGAAGCGCAGATGCTCGGCTTTTTTACGTCGCAAATCAGCTCAAAATGCTCTCCGACCTGCAACTGCGACACTTCCGTTGTTTCGAGTCGCTCCGGGTGGATTTCGCGCCCGGGTTCAACTTCTTCATCGGCCAGAACGGTCAGGGGAAGACATCGATTCTCGAAGCGGCCTGCGTCCTCCTGCGCCTCCAGTCGCAGCGGAGCTCCACGCTGGCGCCGCTCGTCCGGGTAGGCCAGAAATCGTTCGGCCTCCAGGGTCAATGGAGCGGCCACGGGCTGGAGTTCCGCTACAGCGCTCTTCGGCGGAAGCTGGTCTTTGATCAGGTGGAGCAGCGCACCTCAGCCGAATACCTGGCGTTGGCGCGTGTTGTCTCGCTCGCGAATACCGACATCGAGCTGGTGCGTGGTGGTTCGGAATTCCGCCGCCGTTTCCTCGATTTTCTCGGATTGCAATTGGAGCCGAGCTACCGGCCCACTCTGCGCTCGTACGAACGCGCCTTGCGCGGGCGCAACGCTCTCCTGAAAGCGGCGCAACCGCGACCGCGGGAACTAGCCGCATTCGATCCGCCACTGCTAGAGCATGGCGCGAAGCTTTCCGCGATGCGTAGTGCGCTGGTGCAGCATCTGGTTGCGCCGGCCGGCGAAGCACATCGTGAGATCAGCGGATCGCAGGAGACGTTGGAGCTGGCATTTACGCCCGGCAACGATGTCGACTTCGCGGCTGATCTGGAGAAATCGCGCCCACAGGAGCTACGCCTGCGCCAGACCGTCGTCGGACCGCACCGCGACGACATTACGCTGCTCGTGGACCGCATGCCGGCGAGCCAGTACGCGTCGGAGGGGCAGCAGCGGACGATTGCACTGGCTTTGAAAATCGCGCAGGCGCGGTTGTTTGCCGCGCGGGAGGGAACGCCGCCGCTGCTCTTGATTGATGACATCTTCGGTGAGCTCGATCCAGCGCGGCGGAACCGTCTGCTCCGGTCGCTGCCGGACGAGGCGCAGAAGCTCGTCACCGCGACGAACATCGCCTGGCAGGAAGAGCAAACGGACGGCCCCGTTTTTCAACTCGCCGGTGGTGTTCTCATCGCCGCTTAAGATCGCGCCGCGCGGTGAACGTTCCGCTTGCGAAGAGGAGTTGTGGGGACTCTAGTTTTTTATGCGTGACCGCGGAGAAGAGGAGCCCCAAAATCTCACCGGATCATTGTTGATCGCGCATCCGAACATGCTCGATCCGAACTTCCGGCGCAGCGTCCTTTTCATCTCCGCACATAATCCGAACGACGGCGCGATGGGAGTGATCCTGAACCGCCCGCTGGACAAACAAGTGGCCGACCTAGTGGGTGAAGCGCCGCCCGACGGCTTGGCGGACGTGCCGGTCTTTCTCGGCGGGCCAGTGGGTAAAAACCAGCTGATGTTCGCCGCCTTTGAGTGGGAGGATGGAAGCGGCAATTCGTTGAAGTTGAACCACAACGTCGGCGTTGATGAGGCGCACGAGCGGGCAGGGGAAGATCCCGCTTCGATTCGGGCGTTTGTCGGCTACGCCGGCTGGAACGCCGGCCAGCTGGAAGCCGAGATGAAACAAAAGGCGTGGATTCTGCAAAAACCATCGCGTGACGCCCTCAGCGCGGAGCGGCTCCCGAAGCTGTGGTTCGAAATCATGCGTGGCCTCGGGCCGTGGTACAAAATGCTCGCCGCCGCGCCAGACGACCCGTCACTCAACTGACGAGCGATCACTGAACCAGTGGCCAGTGATCAGACGGAAGTGCCGACTGGCAGTTCGTGCATCACGCCACTTTTAGCGCTTGTCACTGGTCACTCGTCACCTATCACTTCCTCCAATGATCATCGGCGTTCCCAAAGAAATTAAAGAGCAGGAGCACCGCGTCGGTCTGGTGCCGGCTTCAGCCTTCCTGCTCAATCGGCGCGGCCACACCGTCCTCATCCAGAAAAGCGCCGGGCGCGGCTCAGGTTACACGGACGAAGAATACGTGCAGGCGGGCGCGCAGATCGTGGAGACTGCGCAGGACGTTTACAGCGGCGCCGACATGGTGGTGAAAGTGAAGGAGCCGCTCGCGAGCGAGTACGGCCTTCTGCGTAAAGGGCAGATCCTTTTCACTTACCTGCATCTGGCGGCCTCGAAGACGCTGACGGAAGCGCTGCTGCAGTCCGGCGTGACGAGTGTCGCTTACGAGACCATCCAGGTGAACAATCGGCTGCCGTTGCTGGAGCCGATGAGCGAGATCGCCGGCCGTATGTCGGTGACGATGGGTGCGTATTACCTCGCGAAGCACAATGGCGGCAACGGCGTGCTGCTCGGCGGAGTGCCTGGTGTGATGCCAGGGCGCGTCGTCGTGATCGGCGGCGGCACGTCGGGCGTGCACGCCGCGCGCATGGCCGTGGGTCTCGGCGCGGATGTCACTATTCTCGAAGTCGATCTCGACAAGATGCGCTTCCTCGATGTGACAATGCCCCAGGCGAACACCTTGTATTCGAACGAGGCGAACCTGCTCGAAATGATGCCGTCGGTCGACCTGCTGATCGGCGCCGTGCTGGTGCCGGGCGCAAAGGCCCCAAAACTGATCACACGCGAGATGCTTCGGAAGATGAAGCCGGGCAGCGTGCTCGTGGACATCGCGATCGACCAGGGCGGCTGCGTCGAGACGTCGCGTGCAACCACCCATACGGATCCGGTTTACGTGGAAGAGGAGGTCATCCACTACTGCGTGGCGAACATGCCGGGAGCCTACGCCCGCACTGCAACGCAGGCGCTCACGAACGCCACCTCACGTTATGTCGAACTCCTCGCGAATCAGGGCCTGGACGCGGCTTGCCAAAAACTTCCCGCGCTCGCCGGTGGAATCAACACGCGCGACGGACGCCTAACGATCCAAGCAGTCGGTGAAGCGCACGGGCTGCCGTTCGAGCCCGCGTTGTAAAAGGGCCGGTAAGTTGCTGCACAAATGCCTGACGAACATCCGGTTAGGCAGAACCGCACGGGCTCCGTCATGCGATTATGGGTTAGTCCATCATGGACGAATCCCCAAAAAACCTATGAAGAAAACCATCTGCATCCTCGCCAGTGCCGCGCTTCTCGCCGGCTGCGAACAACGCACTGAAGTTCAACCGACCACCACCATGACATCCCCTAGTCCGGCGATGTCGCCTGCAACCACGACGATGTCACCTGCGACCACGATGCCGCCTGCAACCACCATGTCGCCTGCGACGACGACCATGTCGCCTGCGACAACGATGTCACCTGCAACGGGGATGGGCACCACCACCATGCCTGCGACCGGCGCCGATACGGAAACCACAACTACGACGGCCACAGCGACCCCGGCCCCTTAGTCCGACCACTTGCCTGGCAATCGAAGTCTTCCCGCAGCGCTCCTGCGGGAAGACTTTTGCTGTACCCGTGTCTCGGGAATTACGTAGTGCGCGGCAACCGTGAAGTGCCTCAATTC
>JACDCC010000303.1 GCA_013694595.1 Chthoniobacterales bacterium | reverse complement strand
AGCACATCCGAAACCCCGGCTTGTTTCAGCATCGTCACCACGCTGTGACGCAAGCTGTGGAAAGAGAGCGCGGACGTTTCCCGCGATTGGGAACGGCCTTTGCCGGTGCTTTCGTGAGAGCGCGGCGCAACCAGACCGGCGCTCACGAGAAGCTCGCGAAACTGATTCGACAGCGTGCCGGTGCGCGTCGCGCTCGCTGCACGTGGAAAGATGAACGCGTCAGGATCGTCGCCCGCTGGCAGTCCGCTGAGGTAGTCGGCAAGCGGTTGAACCAAGGGCAGCACGATGCGCCGTCCCGTCTTGCGAGCGGTGAAGGCAATCTCGTTGCTTTCCAAGTTCACCGCGCGCCATGTCAGCTTGGCCAAGTCGCCAAGGCGCTGTCCAAGATACAGCCCGAATAATACCAGCCCGCGCCATTCGGCATCGTCGCCGCACGCTTGCAAAATGCGCTTGATCTCGGCTGTCGTGAAAGCGCGACGCGTGGACTTGTCGCGCAATTCGAGAACCTTCACTTTCACCGCCGGGTTGCCTGTCCGCAGCTCCTGCCGCATTGCTTCGCCGAAGCAAACACGCAAAACTTTCAGGCTGAGATTTGCGGTCGCGCGTGACAGCTCTTTTGCTTCACGATCACGGAAGCGCGTAATGTCTAAGGGTTCCAACGTGGCAATGTCTCTGTCCGCTTTGGCTCCCAGGAACTCGATGAACCGTCCGGCGATGCGAGCATAGCGCGAGTGCGTAGAAGCTTCGGCTTCCAATGACTTGGCTTCGAGCCACGTTTCGCACCACGTTCGAACTGTCGCGCTCGGCAGTGATTCGACATTCGTTGCTGCAAATACGTCTCCGACCCCGCGCGCAATGACTTCGCGCGCTGCCTCCACTGTCAGCTTGCCATTCCCCTTGCGGGCCAGTAGAGCAGCCTTGTGCCACGCACGGCAGATTTCTCGTGCTTGTTTTTTATCCGCTGTCTTGGTTGATCTGAAAACCCGCTTGCCCCCAATCGTGAAAGCACAGAACCAGTTTGGACGACCTGTTTGGCGATGAATACTCGACATTGCTGCATAACAATATGCATAACGTTTGATCGTGTCCAGCGTTGTTTCGCGGCATCCATCTACGAGGGAAACAGCCATTCTTAACGGGCTCCGTTAGTACCGAGGGTTCGAATCCCTCCCTCACCGTTTCCTGCCCGGCTGAAGGCAAACGGCGGGAACCTCGAGCGGAAAATCATTCCGGGACGGTCGGCGACTCCACTTCGCGGATCCTCGTGCCGTCGCGCGCCGGCCACATCGTGGCGCTTCGTTTTACCGTTACGGAGTCGCGGCCCGGCGCTGCATTCGCGCCTTCTCGCCCAGAGCTCTCGCACGCGGCCACGATGCCCGACACGAGCAACGCGAGGAGTGCCTCTGTGATACGGCAGAATACACGATCGCGTTGCACGCTGATCCGCCACGGCTTCGCCGCGCGACTTCTCGGAATTGGCTAATTGGCTACGTCTCCATCTGTTGTCTCCCTCGGGCAGGGCTGCGCGGCTGCGGGTCGGTCATCAATGTGACGCGCAACAACGTGAGGCATCCAGGATTTGGGCGGCGCGTCGTTGAAGCCGAACAGCCACGGAGACGCGGCGAGGAAAATTGAAGCGAGGTCGGTAGGTATGATTATCGTGGCGCGCTGCACGGAGGTGCGGGTTCTTCGCCGCAAAACGAGAACACTGCTGCTGAGACTGGTGGATGTCCGGCGATCAAACGCGTGCCAGCCTGACACCCGCTCTCGATTTATCCGGCGGGAGTGCGGGATGGCGCTCCGGCTAACCCGGTGGCCAGCCGAGTTTCCGTTTGCCCAGCACATGGACATGCAGGTGCGGCACGCTCTCACCGGCATCCGGCCCATTGTTAATCACGACGCGATAGCCGCTCGTGAGCAGATCGAGTTTTTCGGCAACAATGCGTGTGGTGAGCAACAACTTGCCCAGCAGTGCCTGATCCGCCGCGGTGCTCTCGGCGATGCGCGGGATCACGCGCTTCGGAACGACGAGGACGTGCACCGGGGCGCCGGGATTCACGTCGTGGAATGCAATCACGTCCTCGTCCTGCCAGACGATCTTTGCGGGGATTTCCCGCGCCACGATCTTCTCGAAGATGGTCATCCGCGCTTGCCTTCTCGACGGGCTAACGAAGCGAACAGCGGAGCTGCTCGAGCTCCGTTTTCGCTGCCAGCTTCTCTCGGACGAAGCAGATCACTTCGTCACGCAGGGTGTCGCACGCCCGCGTCCACGCTTTCGCGCCGCGGAGATGTTTCACACAAGCGTTGAGGCCGTAGAATTGGAGGCTGTCGGTGCCGGTGCTGACCAGCGCGGCGATCCGCTTTTCCAAGCCATCGAAGAAGGCCAGCTCGTAACCGGCCCCCGCCGCTTCTGCCACTTCGAGCAGCGAGAATGCGATCGGCGGCGGCGACGGCGCGAAATACGGGATGATCTCTTTGTAACCGATCACCTTGAGGACGTAGCGAACCGTTTGCGAGAGCTGACTAATCGGCACCACCGGTTCGTCATTCCGGAGCCGCAAGTAGAACGTGATGCTCTCCGTGATGTGATCTGTGAGCCACCAGCTCGGGTATCCCGCCTGATCCGCAGCGCGGGTGATCGCCGCGTGCAGCCACTGCTGATTGAACTCAAACAGCTGCCCGGAATCGCAGCGCAGGTAGGGGAATTCTTCCTTAAACGCTACCATGGGCGACCTCGGGCGGGAACAGCTCCCGCTGCGATGGGTTCGATTTGATTCGCTTGCCGAGCGCCTGCACCGCCTCGACAAATTGATCCACTCCTTCAAAACGGCGATGAACCGACGCGTAACGGAGATACGCCACCTCGTCGATGTCCTTCAATTTCTCGAGCACCTTGGTGCCGATGGCGGTCGACTGCACTTCACGTCCGCTGGTCTCGAGCTCGTGCACAATTTCATCCACGGCCTGTTCGAGAACCACGAGGCTGATCGGCCGCTTCTCGCAAGCTTTGGCGAGGCTATTCACCAGCTTGCGCCGATCGAATTGTTCGTGCGTCCGGTCACGCTTGATGACACGCAACTCCGAGCGCTCGATCTCCTCGTAGGTCGTGAAGCGGTAGGAGCACTGCAAACAGACGCGACGGCGACGGATGCTGGAGCTATCACGAGACTGGCGCGAGTCGATGACCTTGTCGTCACGAAACCCGCACTTAGGACAACGCATAGTGTCGGGGATGTAGGTAACACACTACACGTTGTGGAGTCAACGCATTGCGCGACAATTCGCGCGTTATTGTTTGAAAAACTTTGCGCCGCTCCCGCGACGATGCTGCCGATCGATTCGAAGCGGCAAACCATGGCCGCCGCTCAGCACAATGTGGAGTTTTGGCCGACGTCAGAACTGTTTCAATCCGCGCGCTCCTGCGGAGCGCGACCGTTCGATAATGACAATTCAGCTTCTTCGCGATCGTTTCAATCCGCGCGCTCCTGCGGAGCGCGACATCACGCTTGGGGCGGGACCACCCCGTCGCACCGGTTTCAATCCGCGCGCTCCTGCGGAGCGCGACCTTTTCGTCTGGTCGGATGGTGCGCCTGCGACATGTTTCAATCCGCGCGCTCCTGCGGAGCGCGACCCGTGATTCTCGTCATTCTCGTCCAGCGCAAACGCGTTTCAATCCGCGCGCTCCTGCGGAGCGCGACCCCTTCAGCCATAAACCACTCCCGCTCAGTTGCAATCACGCCCAGTTCCGCACCAGCATCAAAACCCGCGCGTCCACGCCGATTATTTGCGCATTCAGCTGTCAAAGAACACATCGCGCGCGACTTACAGCGCGCGCTGATCTCCCCCGGCCGCATTGCCCGCTTCGGGTGCGCGCGCGGCCAGCACCCCCCGTCTACACAACGAGCGGCCCGGTGGGATCGAACGACGGTTTCGCGCCGTGATGCTCCACCCGATGATCCCAATCGCTGCCCAGCATATAGATCCGCAGGCTGTCAGTCTCCGGATTGATGATCTTAAGCAGGCGCGCACGAACGGTGACCAGCTCGCCGGGATTGACCAGACATTCGAAGACGGAGTTCTGAACGCGCTGCCCGTGGTCGAGGCATGTTTTAGCGGCGCGACGGAGCCGGCGCCGGCCATCGGCAGTGACGGTGGAGACATCGTATGTGATGAGCACTTGCATCGGTGATTCAGGTTATCAAATCGCCCGCACTACTTCCAGAGAAACGCGGGGTAGGCGTCGAGGTCGCCGCGGAGGTGGCGGGCGAGCAACCGTGCCTGCAGGTGAGGCACGATGCCCCAAGGCACCTTCTCCTGCAGGAACGGATGGATGAGTTCCTCGCGTTTTCGCTCCTGCCAGGCGACGAGCACTTTCTTGCGGGAAGCCTCGCGCAACGCGACGGCGCCGTTTTCCTGGCGATTGAAATCGGCGCCATCGAGTTGCTTTCGATTGAGGAGCGAGAGAGCGAGACGGTCCGCCAGCACCGGACGAAACTCCTCCATGAGGTCAAGCGCGAGCGAGGCCCGGCCGGGGCGGTCACGATGGAGAAAGCCTACCGCAGGGTCGAGACCACACGCCGCCAGGGCGGAGCGGCAGTCATGATTCAGCAGCGCGTAGAGAAAGGAGAGGAGCGCGTTCACCGGATCGAGCGGCGGACGTCGGCTGCGGCCGTTCATTCGTAGTGTCGGGTCGTTTGTCGTCAGCAATGACGGCATGCAGTCGAAGTAGGCCGCAGCAGAATCTCCTTCGATCCCGCGGATGATATCCAGGGAGGACTCGCGCATGACGGCATCGATCCGGTGCCCGAGCCATTGCGCGGCTGAGCCGAACTGCGCCGCAGCCGGCTCGTCGGGGTGATCGCGCGCGGCGCGCAGGAGAGAGACGCGGGAGTTGGAGATCTTTGCCGCCACGATTTGGCGAGCGATGCCGGCGCAGGCTGCGTCATCGTCGGCGAGCCGATATTGGGTGCGCCGGAGGAGGACGTTGCCGGAAGCGAATCCGGTGGCGGCGGCGAGGAATTTTCCGTGTGGCGAACAAAAGGAGAGCGTCACGCCGGCCTCCGCGCAGGCGGCCATTAATTGCACGGTAGCACCGATATCCCAGCCGAGACAGACGATGCCATCGAGATTATGGAGCGGGACGCGCAGGTTCGTCTGCCCGTCGTGGCGCACTTCGACGGCTTGCCCGTCCTTGAAAAGCCACGCGCCCTCCAGGGTGACAAAGAGGGTGTTGAGATGCTGCATCATGACGCAGGCAGAGAGAGCAAACGTCTAACGCTCAACAGCCTGCCCTGAGCGACAGCCGAATGGGTCCAACATCGAACGCCGAACTGAAGCAGGCTCGTGCTGGTACTCGTGCTCGCGCTCGAATCAGTGGCGCTCATTGAACTCTCAGCTGGGCGGCGAACCAGCTCGCCACGCCTTTGCGCAACCGCAGCGCGTCCGGCATGCAGATCTCGAGCAGTGAGCAGCTTTCACATTTCTTCTCACGCTGTGCCATCGGCGTGATCCGCGATTCAATCAACACGTGCAGGCGCCGCGCCGCATCGCGCGTCAGTTCACGTAACGCAGGATTGAGAACGACGTCGGTGCGGCGGCGACGCTTGCCGTAGTAGAGCATTCCGCGCTCGATGCGAACGCCCAGCATCTCCTCGAGGCAGATCGCCTCGGCGCAAAGCTGGACTTCATCCGCCGCATGCGCCTTGGGTTTGCCGCGTTTGTATTCCACCGGCAGGACGGCTCTGTCAGGGTGAAACTCGACAACATCGCACTGTCCGCTCAACCCGAGCTGGAGCGAGCGCACCGGCATCCCGCGCGCGATGCGCACACCGGGGCGCGATTCATCCGGACCTTCATGGGTGCGTTCGTGCAGAAGATTTCCTTCAGCGGTGAACTGGTTGTCCGTCCAGACCTGCTCGATGTGAATCAGCGCGCACTGCCGCTCGCAAAAAAGCAGATGCTGCAGGGCGGAGAGCGGGAGGAGCGAAGACTCATCGTGCGCAGGCTCCGTCGTCACTTCAAAATTTCCCGGCTCAGCTCAGAACGAACCGGGCAGGATGCTTGGCGGCGAGGCGCTCCTCCGGCGAATCATGTTCTCGCATGTAGCGGGCCCATGGCTCCTGTGTTTCGCGAAGAAATTGTTGCCACGTGGGCGGCTGCCGAAGATGGCTTCGGGACAAGGGCGCGGCTGGTTCAGGCAGGCGGATGTCCCAGACGGAGTGCGCGTGGTCAGTTTTCACGATGCCTCCTTCTCGAGACGGCGCAGGGCTTCCTTTCCCCCATATTGCATGACCATGCTCCGGAAGTCAGGGTTCGCCAGATCGATCTGGCAAACCCGCACCAAATGAAGAACATCGGGCCAATCAGAAGCCTCTTTTCGCCGCTGGATCGACTGCGCGGCGGCCAGCTTCATGGCGATGAGATGCCAGACATGAGGCACTGGCAGCCGCAGATCGCCACCGGCTTCCCGCTCCACTGCTTTGGCCTCGAGCTTGGCCCATGTGCCCGCGTCCACCAGCATCAAATCTACCGGCGGCAACGTTCCCGGCTCGAAAGGCTCCAACTGAATGAACGCCTCCGTTTGGTGATAGACGCGATAGCGGAACTTTTGCAGAAATTCCAGCCACGCAGTGGCGGCGCTTTCCGGAATGAGAAGATCGATGTCTCGGGTAAAGCGTGGGACATGATACAAAATCACCGCATGCCCGCCGACGACGAGAAATGGCAGCTTCTCCCGGCGCGCGCGATCAGCCAGCTCGTAAAGACCATTCACACGGCGCTCAGATGCGGCGGATGAGGGTGACGCCTTCAGGCACGGCGGCTTCATCAACCGAAACCGTGTAGTCGGAAAAGGCGCGGGCAGCTTTGCTCTCGTCCGTCCGCTGCACTCGGACAAGATCGAAGAGCGCATGGCTGGGAGCCTTGCCGAGCTGGTTGTCGTGCTTGAAAACGAGAAGACTGCGGACAGCCATGGAACCGGCTGGACGCGCGGCGGATTGGTCAAACTGGAAGGCATTCTCAACGGCGGTGAAGAACAACTCCAAATCGTCGTCGGAGAAGCCGGTCTGCTCGGCCAGATAGGGATTCACAAATCCGTGCGCGCGGTAGAGGCCGTAAGGGATCGTGAATTTGCGGCCCATCGTCCGCCCTTTCTCGATGTCCTTTTCGTTCGTGACCGAAGTGCGGGTAATCGCGTGTTCGCTGGAGACGATGGGATCGATCGAGCGCGCGAAGGAGAGTTGGACCGGGCCGCGGACCTGTCCGCAATTCACTTCCGTGGACATGACCGCACCAAAAGTTCGGATGTCGTAGAAGTTTTGGCACATCCAGGCTTTCGCTTTGTCCCGCTCAGCGGCTTTGCCCTTCTTGGCATCGCCGAGATCGAGCGCTTTGTAGGCCTCGGCGTGCTGCTGATTGTGGACGGCGCCCTCGGTGAAGTAGATGCGCTGATCGGGATGCGCAGTTTGGATGAAGTTCCGAACTTTCCGTTTCAGGCAAACATCCGTGACGAGGCCTTGGCCTGATTCCGCATCAAGGCGCGGGAGGTTACCGGCGTCGGGGTCGCCATTCGGGTTGGCGTCCTGGGCGTCGAAGAGAAGGATAAAGTCGTAGCGATTTTTCATGGTGTGGCGGTGAGTGGAGCGTTGTGCGCTAGGCAGCGGCGGCTTCGATTGGTTTTTCTTTGCGGGTAAAGAGGTCTTTGCGCTGGTGGTAATAGCCGAGAATGAAAAGGCCCTGATCCTCAAGGTTGTGCGACTTCGCGGTGCCAGAGCCGGGAGACTGCGGCCATTTAATCTCGCCGATGAGCTGATCGAATTGAACTTTGCGGCCAGGATTGAGATGCCGGCGGTGATGGGTCGAGAGCTGCTCGATGCGCGGGAAGACACTGGCAGGTGTCGCGCACGCCGCGGCGAAGTAGGTGTCGCGAATAGTCTTTTCGAGCAGGCCGCCGGTTTGTTCGCGATGGCCTTCTTCCTGCATTTTCTCGAGCACGGCGAAGAGACGTCCGAGGAGGTAGGCGGGTCGTTTATTTTCTGAGTCGAGCATGGTGGTGATGGTGAGTTGGTGATTTCTCGTGAGGACGGCTTTGATCGCGGCGGCGCGGAGGTAATTAACCGACCGCTCCATCTGGATGCGGCGGATGATGGCGGTGAGCAGAGATTCTGGATACGGCGTGCTTTCGAGAATGGCTCGCATGAGCGCGCCGCCAAGCAGCGGGGGCGGGTCGTCGCCTTGCCGGACAGTTTCGCGCAGGAACTCCCAATAAGCCGGGAACTCCGAGTCGGCGCGGCGTTTGCCGACCGGTTGCTCGAACTCGCGCACGATCTCCAGGTCGGCCTTGTGGCGGCGGAGGTGATCGAGCAGCTCGCGGATGGACGATTGGTAAAAGAAACGGACGGAGAGGCGGGCGGCGTTGGGCGCCAGGCCGAGGAGATAGAAGCGGGTCGCATCCGGATCGTCGGCCAGATTGCCGTAGACCTCGCGACCTTGTTGCAGCGCGCTGAGGAACGCATGGACTTTCTCGCGCACCTGGTGATCCTGCGTTTCCTCTGCGGCGTGGTCGCCACTGCCGGCGATGGCGGCGAAGATGTCTTCGAGAATGGTTTTCGTATCCGTCCAGAAGACGCAGGTTGTGTCGCCAATGCGGAGCCGGTGCTTCGAGGATTGAGGACCGCTCAGCAGCGCATTCAAAGCGGTGCCATATCGGAACGCCGCATCTTCACCGACCGGACTGTTGTAGCTCTGCTCCTTCCCGTACGATTCGTAGGCCGAGTCATTGAACGAAACGAGCGAGGCCCCCGCCGCCTGCGCTCCGGCGACTCCCTTGATCTTAGGATGAAGACGCGCGATGGCGCTCACCTCGCCGCTGAGCAGGCATTGCCCCTCGATGACATCCCCGCTCTTCGGCAGATTATTTTTCCACCAATCGCGGATCGCTGGCAGGGCGTGCACCGGCTTTGGCTCACCCAAAATTTGGAAGACGCCGAAGCCTGTCCCGACTTCTGATAAGATCGGGTGAGCTTGCAACTGATCCGGCGTCCACTGTTCCAGGAATCGGCAAACAGCGGAGAACGCCGCTTGATTGACGGACTGTTCCAGCGCGACGTGCCGCTGACGAAAAGCTTCGAACCGTTTCTGGCCGAACCCAGCCGGTTTGTCATCCGGCTGTCGCCCGAGGAGGTAAGTTTGGTTATCCCAAAGAAGTCCGGGATTGATTCCCGCGCCGGAAGACTTCGCTTCACCGGGGACCCGCATGCGCGCCGACACCAGCTTGCCGGCATCGTTGGGCACGCGCGAGTCTTCGATCGCGAAGAGCGAGCCATCGGGATGAAGGACCACGCGGAATGAAATCTTCTGCGGCGAAAAGCCCGGCTCTGCCACGTCATAGGCCTCGTTGTCGGCCAGACGTTCGTAGAGAGCGTAGAGAGATTGCAGGATCATGTCAGGTGTGGGTCCGCCGCAGCACCGGAATCTCGATCACACCGCCCTTCATCAACGCGCGGAAGAAATGCGGCGTCGTCGAGCTAACTTTCTTCGTCCGTGCATCCTGCTGAAACTCGATATCGTGCAGCATGAATCCGAGATCGCGCTCGCCACGCAGACTTTCATGCGGTTCGGGCCTGGCCGCGCCGGGTTCGACGAAGTGGAATCGAACCGGGAACTCGCGGCAGCCAAAATATGGCTGCTGAAACACCTGACCCGAACGGGCGCGGCGGTTAAACATGTCGAGGTGTTTTCCGGCGACATCATTTTCGGAAAGCTCCGGGCCGTCTTTCTCGAAGCGGCGATCGAGGATGTCGAAGTGGGCATCGATCAGATAGCGGACATCACGCAAGAGAAGCGATGCGCGTTGCTGACGATGAGCATCGACCGCAATGCCGAGTTCTCCTTTGCCGGAGGTCATCGCGGCGTTGACTCCCGATTTGCCGCCCAAGGGAATCTTGGTGTCGATCTCGTTGCGCCGGATGTTGGTGAAGCGGATCGGATTGAGAACGTGAATCCGGTCGATGACCCAGCGGATCTGCGGTTTCCAATAGATGGCCTCGAGAATCCCGCGCGCCGCGGACGGAGTCATAACGTCATAGCTCACGCGCTCGACCTTCATTTCGGGGCGGCTGAAGAGGGCGTAATCGCCGGAAACCTCAAGAGTAATTCCGTAGGACATGGGCAGTTAACAGATGAGAGGCTTATCGTTGTCTGAATCCAGGTGGAGACCGAAGCGCGCAGAGTAATGAGTCTCCGGGCAGATGAGAATGTGAAACTGCTCGTCGCGGACGGACTCGAACTGAACCCGATTCTTTGCGAACTCAGAGCGGTAAATCTGAACCGTGTAGCGCTGTAGTCCGCGGAGGAGCGCACGATGCAGAGGGATCGCTTCGTTCCGCAGCTGGGCTAACAAAGCTTTGGCCGTTTCATCGAACGGGATGAGGACCGGCACCTGTTCGTTTTCGATCAGCCGGAACTTTTCCGCGATCGTTCGATATTGAAAGACGAACGGAAGTTTCCGGTCCTGGTTCAACCGGTAGTCGTCGCAGATTTGCTTCGCGTCCCAGCGCGCCCCGTTCGGCGGATTGTGCTGCAAATAGTAAAGGGTGAAGAACTGCGCCACGCTCGCGAGGCCGAGCGGGTCCTCGTGCAAGGCGAGAACTTGCCGCGCAATCT
Organism: Chthoniobacterales bacterium; assembly: GCA_013694595.1. Lineage (GTDB taxonomy): Bacteria > Verrucomicrobiota > Verrucomicrobiia > Chthoniobacterales > UBA10450 > JACCTI01. The sequence continues at coordinate 21,808 of JACDCC010000303.1, read as the reverse complement.
GCGCCGTCTCGCGAAAATAGGTTTCAGCGCGTTGATGCTCGGAGCGGAAGAGGTGGAGCTTGCTGCCGGGCCAGCGCCCATTTCGATTACAGCGGCCGGCGGCCTGCGCGATCGAGTCGATCCCGGCGAGCGCGCGGTAAGCGCAGGGAAAATCGATATCGACGCCGGCTTCGATCAGCTGCGTGGAGATGAGGCGCACGGGGACATCGTTATCCAGACGGCAGCGGACCGTGGATAGCACTTCCGCTCGGTGCGCGGGGCACATAAGCGCGGAGAGATGGAAATTCGAATCGCTCTCCGGGAGCAAGCGAAAGAGCGCCTGCGCGTGCCGGCGGGTATTGACGATGACGAGCGCCTGCTCGCGCGCTGCGAGTTCGTTCGCCAGAGAATAATCGTCCAAAGCGCCGCGATCCACTACCGCCACGCGTCGCAAGGTGTCGTAGAGCTGCGAAGGATTCGGAACGATTTCGCGAACGTCGTCCAAGCCAATGGGAAAATCCCTGCTCTGCCCGATCGCTGGTTGAGTTGCGGTGCAGAGCACGGCGGTCGTGTGGTAGCGCGCCGTCAGTTCCCGCAAGACGTCCAGACATGGCCGCAGATATTCAACCGGGAGGCATTGAGCCTCGTCGAAAATCACAACCGCGTTTGCGATGTGGTGGAGTTTGCGACAGCTCGACGTGCGGGCGGCGTGCAGAGACTCATAAAATTGCACTGCGGTCGTGACGATGAGCGGCGCGTCCCAATTCTCGGCGGCCAGGCGCGAGCGGGTGGTCTCCTTCTCAGGCGACAAGTTCGAGTGATGCTGCAAGACAACCGGATCGGCATCCGATCCGGCGAGCGACTTAAAGACGCTTTCGAAGACCGCCGCGTTCTGGTCGATGATGGACGTGAACGGGATCACGTAGATCACACGCTGCTGCCCATGTTTGATCGCGTGGCGCAGCGCGAACGCCAGCGACGAGAGCGTCTTGCCTCCACCGGTCGGGACGGTGAGCGAAAAAAATCCCGGCGCGAATTCAGCCGCCGCGCGGCAACTCGCGTGAACCTCGGCGCGGGCGCGATCGACTGCATTCTGCGGAGCGGGAAAAGCAGCGATGTGTTGTTCCAGAAGCTCCAGCATTTGTGGCAACAGAGCCGCATTTAATTTCGGCCGAAGCGTGCGGCGCTCTGGTGCCATGAAGGCTTCCGTCGCGAGGAAATCCGCATCGATCAGTGCCGAAAAGGTCAGGCGCGTGAAGAGGGCAGCGACGAGTGGATTCCGAACATCGCGTGCGATCGACGGAGGCAGCTCCGGGATCGCGCGGTCGAGAATTTCTCGCGGCGCGTTCGCGTAATCAGCGATGTCTTTCTCGAAACGCTTCTGGAGACATGCATTGGGTGAGATCGCATCCAGAAGTCCGGAGTGGTGGCCAGCGATCGAGTAAGCGAGCAAGTGTCCGACGATATGCCCATCCCTGACGGCATATTGTGCGCCGGCAGTGGCGTGATCCACACGACCCGCCATCTCCGCGCTGTTCATATCCGCTTTGGAGCGGAGATAGACCTGCCACGCGGGCGCAAATTTCCCCAGATCATGCCAAAGGCCCGCGAGATAGCCCCAGTCCCGCGCCGCTTTCGCGTTCTCGCTCCCAGCGGGAAACACGGCTTCGGAAAATTTTGCCGTCCACCACGCGACCTTGTTGAGGTGGCCGTGTCGCGGTTCGAGTTTCTGGCAGGCTTCACATTCGCCGCCGGCAAGGGCCGCGCACTCAGCCGTGAAAAGCGGCTCCCAATCCGAGCAATTACCCGGAGCGGTATGCGCGTAGAACTCGCTCATCTCGCAGGCATCCTGACGCGGAGGGTAGGACGTCCGTGGACCTAGCCAGAAGAAAAATTGTACCTCCGCAAGCTATTTGCTCATTCCGGCGGTCCGGTACAGGAGGGTGCTCGAGATAGCGAGACAGGTGCCCGTTCCGCGGTCATAGACCGCCGCTACAAGTGGCGCGGCGCTACCGCGGTGGAAACTCGAACTCGGCTTTCTTTTTGTCCTTCGAGAGCTTTAGATAGGCGCCGAAATTTGAGCCGCGTTTCGAAACGAAGCCTTCGATTAGGCCCGTTTTCCCCATTTCCACGAGACGCTCCGCTTCTTCGGCGGGGATCTCTTTTCCGCAAAGGTTTCGCTTCAACTCGAAGACGACTCGCGGGGAGCCATCGGCCTGCGGCTTTGCCACGACGAATGCATCCTCGGTTTGATAGAGATCACCGTCGTGCGCTTTGCTTTCGCTCAGCTTCACGGCTTTCGAGAGGTCGAGCGGCGCTTTCGGTTTCCGTGGAGCGCGGCCATTGCCGTTCGCGCCTTTTGCGCCCGCTTCCCGCGGCTTCCGCGGCGGGAATTCCCAGTTGATCTTCGCACCTTGTCGGACGAGGAAGGCGTCGAATGGGCGGCCCTTCTTCGAGGTGAAGGCTTCGATGAGATCGGTCTTGCCGCGTTCCACCAGCTGAATGGCGTGCTCGCGCGTGACGGGTTTCTGGCACATGAGACGGCCAACTTTGAAAATCTCTTTCCAGCCATCTCCTTCCTTTTGGCGCAGGACGTAGCTGGTCGGCGCTTCGCAAAGCTCGGCGCCGGTTTTCGGATCCGTCCAGAAGGGAGTGAGCTCGTTCAGGTCGACTTTGTTTCCGAAATCGAGCTCGGCTTTTTTCGAGCCAGGATTTTTCTCGTCATCGACGATCTTGATCTTTGAAGGAAAACGGTTGCCCGTCTTTGCGGAGACGAAACCATCGAGCGGTCCGATCTCGCCGTTCGCGACGAGCTCGCGCACTTCGTCTTCCTCGATCTTTCTGCCACTCATGACCTTGTAGATCATGAGTTTGCCGTCCTGCGATTTGTAACCCCGCAACGTTTCGACGAGCGGCTTGCCGTCGCTCGGTGAGATGATGTCGGTCTCGCGCGAGTTGGTGTCGTCTTCTTCGAAATTCTTGGTGCGATCGACGATGCCTTTAGTGACCTCCTTGATCTCGTCCATGAAGGCGTCGCGCTGGAACTTGCCGTGCTCCATCTGGCGCAGCTTGTATTCCCATTCGCCGGTCATGTCGGGCTTCGTGAGCGCGTCCGCTTTGACTGCAGCCAAAAATTGCAGCAGCGATTCGGCCTTCGTGGTGGGGACCAGCTCGCGTTGGTTCCGCTCTATGTATTGATCCTTGATCAATTTCTCGAGGATCTCGCCTCGCGTCGCGGGTGTGCCGAGGCCGCGCTCTTTCATGGCTTCCGCCATGCTCTCGTCGTCCACGAGTTTGCCGGCGCCTTCCATCGCGGAGAGAAGCGTCGCTTCCGTGTGACGCGGTGGCGGCTTCGTGGTCTCGTCGTGGAGCTCGGCGGAAATGGTTTTCGCCTGCGCGTTGTCTGCGGGCGACAGGGCCGGCAAAGCTTTCGAATCGCTCGCGCCGTCGTCGACTGTCGTTTTGCCGTAGACCGCGAGCCAACCAGGCGCCGTGAGCACTTTGCCTTCGGTTTTGAATTGATGCGCGGAAGCGACAGTGCTGATGCGTGTCGTGATGTCGAACTCGGCCGCGGGGAAGAACGTCGCGACGAACCGGCGGGCGATCATGTCGTAAACCTTGCCTTCCATCTCATCGAGGTTCTTCGGCTCGGTCGTGGTGGGGATGATCGCGAAGTGGTCGGAGATCTGCGCGTTGTTGAAGATGCGCTTGTTCGGCTTCACCCAGCCGTGCTCGAGAACGGCGCGGCTGTGTTTACCGAGATCGCCGTGCAAGCTCTGGAGCGTCTCGCGAACGGTCGCAATGTAATCTTCCGGGAGGGCGCGGGAATCGGTTCGGGGGTAGGTGATGACCTTGTGCCGCTCGTAAAGCGCCTGCGCAATTTGCAAGGTGCGACGCGCGGACAGGCCGAACCGGTTGTTCGCTTCGCGCTGCAACGTGGTCAGATCATAGAGACGGGGCGATGCCTGGCTCGATGACTTCTTCTCTTCGGTGACGCTCGCGAGTGGTTGACCCTGACATGCCGCGAGGGCGGCTTCTGCGAGAGTGCGATCCCAGACGCGATCGATGCGATCATGCTCATCGTTTTCCGCCTTCTTGAAATTCGGCCGCTGATAGACGCCGTCGTAGGTGCCTTTCGCGATCTTGAACTTCGCGGTCACGCGCCAATAGGGCCGCGGCTTGAAGTTTCGAATCTCCAGCTCGCGCCCGAAAACGATCGCGAGCGTCGGCGTTTGCACACGCCCGACCGACGCGACGTTCTTGCCGCGCGAACCGAACATGCGCTTCGTGATCGCGCGGGTTCCGTTGATGCCGATCAACCAATCGCTCTCGCTGCGCGAACGCGCCGCATCCGATAGCCCTGCCATCTGCTCCCCGTCGCGCAGTTTCTTGAAGGCTTCACGAATGCCTTCCGCGGTCATCGTCTGCATCCACGCGCGCTTGACCGGCAGCTTCGACTTCGTCAGCCGGTAAATGTTGTCGAAAATCAGCTCGCCTTCGCGGCCGGCGTCGCAGGCGTTTACCACTGCGTCGATGTCTTTCCGTGCGAGCAGTTTTTTGATTTGATCGTAGCGGCTTTTCGAGTCGGCGATCGGCTTGAGGCCGAACTTCTCCGGAATGATCGGGAGCGTCTCGAGGCGCCAGAAACCGTACTTCTTCTTGTCGATATCCTCGGGCATCTCGAGCTCCACAAGGTGACCGACAGCCGACGTGATGACGTATTGGTCGTTCTCGTAGTGGTCGCCGCTCTTCGGGACCTTCCCAAGAGCTTTCGCCAGATCAGCGGCGACGCTGGGCTTCTCAGCAATGATCAATGACTTGGACATGGAGTGCGACACCGCAAGGTGAACCCTGAAACTAGCAGCACGTTGCGGGCGAGCTTACCCGAGCTTGACGAAGTACTTGCCGGGCAGCTGTTTGACGAGCCGTTTCAGCTCAAGGCGGAGGAGCGTAGAAGAGACGTTGCCGCTTGGCAAATTTGATTTCGTGGCGATGTCGTCGATCGAAGTCTCCGTCGCTTCGATCGCGTCATACACCCGACGCTCGTCTTCCGTGAGCGCCGGCAAGGGTCGCGCCGCCGCTTCCGCGCTGGGTTTCGCTTCGGGAAGAAGCACCTCCAAGTCATCGAGAATGTCGTTTGCATCCATGACCAGCTTCGCGCCCTGTTGGATGAGTCGATTTGAACCTTGCGCGCTCGGCGCATTGATGTGCCCAGGCACGGCGTAGATGGATCTCCCTTGCTCCAAGGCCTGCGTGGCGGTGATCAATGCGCCGCTATTCAGCCCTGCTTCGACGACGAGAATGCCATGGCTCCAACCGCTGATGATCCGGTTGCGCATCGGAAATGTCTGCCGATCCGGCTCGACCTGCATGGAGAACTCGGAAACGACCGCGCCACTCCCGCTACGAATCTTCTCCGCGAGCGCCGCATTCTCGGGCGGGTAAAGGTTCATCAAACCCGATCCGATCACCGCAATCGTGCGGCCTTTTGCTGCAAGCGCGCCCTGATGCGCGGCTGTGTCGATACCGCGCGCCAAGCCGCTGATGACCGTGAGCCCGGCGTAGGCCAGTTGGTACGAAAGCTTCTTTGCCGACTCGGTGCCGTAATGGGTCGTGCGGCGCGAGCCAATCACGCCGATCGCATGTTGATCGCGCTCCGTCAGCTCACCCCAGACGTACAGCACGATCGGCGGCGCATGGATCTCGCGCAGTTGCCGTGGAAAAAGCGGCGACTCGGCCGTGATCACCTCCGCGCCGAACTCGCGGATGCGCGCTAATTCACCTGGTAGATCGACGGTGCTCTCCCATCGGGTGATCTGATCCACCACTTCGTCTCCGACGCCTTCGACCGCGCGCAACGCCGCGCCACGGGCCGCGAGGATTCGCTCCGGTGTCTCAAACACCCGCAGCAGCTTGCGCAGGCGCACCGGCCCCATCGTCGGCAGCATGTTCAGCGCGATGCAGGCTTCGGTGGAAGTCATGACTTTCGCTCTTCCATGAGGAATTGATGCGGCGTCCGGATCGGCACTGGCGAGCCGCGGTAATCGCGCACGTTTCTGGTGACGATGAAGTCAGCGTCTACTGACATGGCCGCCGCAACTTGGAGGGCATCTTCAAAGTCGTTCATTGGCAAGGAGAGCGCCCGATTCACCGCCTCAGTCCCGCCGCTCACCACGACCGCGAAACGAAGCATGTCCGAGATGAACGTCCGAGCTTTGGCGTCGCTCCGCGCCGCACGGAGCACATAGTACACGTTCGAGACCGTTTGCCAGGCCAGTATCAGCGAGCGCGGTACTTTCTGGCAGCGTTCGATGGCTTCGGTGCTTTCGTCGGCGAAAGCAGCACGATCGAGCGCGACGTTCAGCAGGACGTCGGCATCAAACAAAAGCTTCACCCGTCGGACTTGACGTATTTCTGCAGGAGGTAATTAAGCCGCGGATCATCGGGATCGGGTTTGGGCAATTTGAACTGACCGCGCCATTTCTCGGTGAACGATTTGCCGCCCAACCGGTTGAATTGCTGTTCAACAAGCTGAGATAACGACGTCTTCTCTTTTTTCGCAAACGCCTTCGCACGCGCGATGGTGTCACCGTCAATCGTCAGGGTGAGCTTCTCTTTCATCGCACGTGCAGGTTAACGCTCACACGTGTTCGGGGCAAGCCGGCGCAAGTCTCAGAACGGAATCTCGTCGTCGTCCGGCTCGGCAGGCGCTGGTTTCGGGGGTGGAGCGCTGGGGCGGCCGCCGCCGCTGCCGCCGCTGAACGATCGGGCCCCACTGCTGCTCGGTGTTTCCTCCCCTTCCCCGCCACCGCTTGGCCGGCTGCCGAGCAACTGCATCGTTTCGCCAATCACGCGGAGCTTGGAGCGTTTCTGCCCGCTTTGCTTATCGTCCCAGCTGTCCAGCTGTAGCCGGCCTTCGATCAGGACGGGCCGGCCTTTCTTGAGATACTCGCCCGCGATTTCCGCCAGCCGCGCCCAAAGGACCACGTCAACAAATGTGACTTCCTCCCGCTTCTCCCCGCCCTCGAGGCTATACTGCCGGTTTACGGCAAGGCCGAGATCGCAAACTGCGCTGCCCTTCGGCGTGTAACGAACCTCGGGATCGCGGGTGAGGTTCCCCATCAGGATGACTTTGTTGAAACTGGCGGCCATCCAGCGGTTCTAATGAGATTACTTCGCGTCGGCGACCTTTTTCGAGCGCTGCTCCGTTTTCGGCCGCAGGCGCTGATAGTGCTGACGGTAAACTTCCGGATCGAGCTTGAACTTGGAGCGCAGCTTCGTGATCAGCTGCGAGTCGGCGTGAAAGATGAAGTTCACGAAGTGACCGGCATCGAGCTCGCCCGCCTGGTAGGAGAACTGCCGCTTATCCATCTTCTGCACCTGCTCAATTTCGGCACCTTCCTTCTGGAATTCGCCTTCCAGCCGGTCGACGACGTCTTTGATGGTGTCTTCTTTGCCCTGCGTGTTCAGGACGAGCAATGCTTCGTAGCGGTTCTTCATGATTCCGGATTTTTGTTGAAGGTGTTCATCGCGGAAACGACGCTTTTGTCAATCGCCACTTTCACCGCTTCGGCCGCGCGGGTGATGGCTTTTTCCACGGTGGGCTGCTCCTCATCGAAGAACCGGCCGAGCACATAATCGGTCGCCCCAGCTATCGGCGGAGCACCGATGCCAAAGCGCAGCCGCGGGATTTCTTCGGTGCCGAAGCTGGTGATGATCGACTCCAGGCCGTTGTGGCCGCCGGGGCTGCCTTTCGAGCGAAGGCGCAGACGGCCGAGCTCCAGTGCCAGCTCATCAAGCACGACGAGGATCTCACCCGGCTGGATCTTGTAAAACTGCGCGACTGCCAAGGCCGGGCCGCCGCTACGGTTCATGTAGGTCATCGGCTTCACCAGGAGCGCGTGCTCTGTTTTCGCCCAATACGCGCCCCATTTCGCAGAGCGCTGCCAAGCGACGCGCCACTCGGCTGCCAATCGATCGAGAACCGCAAAGCCGACGTTGTGTCGAGTGCGGTCGTACTCCGGACCCGGATTGCCGAGTCCGACCACCATACGGATGGCGGCAGTTTCTGCCTGCAAGAGATGCTACAAGCGAAGAAGCTCGCCGCTTACTTCTTGTCCTTCGTGCCTGCGCCGGCAGCGTCGGGTTCTTCCTTCTTCTCCTTGATGACTTCCGGCGCGGCGGCTGGTGCTGCCGCGGCGAGCGTTTCGTCTTCCACCGTCGGAGCCATGACTGAGAAGGCGGTGAGATCCGCCGGGACGCGTGTCGTAACGCCCGCCGGCAGAGGGAGCTCACGAACGTGGATGGCGTCACCGATGTTCAACGTCGAAACGTCGACGCTGATCACATCAGGCAAGTCGCGCGGCAAACATTCAATCGCGAGGGAACGGAGGCTCTGCTCGAGCAGGCCGCCGAAGTTCTTCACGCCGTTGGCCGTGCCGATCGGCTCCAGCGGCACGTCGGCTTCGATCATTTCGTCCATCGAAACGGCATGGAAATCGATATGCAAAACAGCACCACCCACCGGCGAATGCTGAACTTCCTGCACGAGCGCGAGACGGTTCGCATCTCCCGCGATCTCCAGCTCGACGAGAATGTTTTCGCCGGAGGCATGGCTCAGGATGGCGTTGATGTCGCGCCGCGAGACCTGCAGCGCTTCCGGTTTGTCTTTGGCACCGTAGATCACCGCTGGCACCGCACCCGCCGCTTTGATTTTCTTCACTGACGAACGACCGAGTGCCGTGCGTCGCTCCGCCGCGAGTTTTACTTGTGTAGCCATGATGAGTTCCTACTTGCTGTTGCCTTCGATCTTGAACAACGACGAGACGGATTCATCACTATGAATCCGCTTGATGCCTTCGCCGAGAAGCTCGGAGATGCACAGCACAGTGGTTTTAAACCCTTCCACCGTGCGCACAGGCGTGCTGTTGGTCGTTATTAATTCCTCGATCTCGGAGTTTTGCAACCGGGGAATGGCAAGATCCACCAGGACCGCGTGAGCCACACCCGCGTAGATGTCTAACGCGCCGCGTTCCTTCAACATCTTGGCCGCGGACGTGAGCGTGCCGGCGGTCTCGGTAAGATCGTCCACCAGCAGCACGTCACAACCCTCCACCTCACCGATCACATAGAGCGCTTCAGTCTCCGTGGGCGTTTTCCGCTGCTTCGCCACGATCGCAAGGTTTGCGCCCAGCGCCTGCGAATAGGCCGAAGCCATCTTGAGGCCGCCCAGATCCGGCGAAACGACCACCGTTTTGCGCGTCAATTTCGTCCGGAGGTACTTGATGAGCACGGGCATCGAATAGAGGTGATCGACCGGGATATCGAAGAATCCCTGCACCTGCTGCGCATGCAGGTCCATCGTGAGGACGCGATTCACACCGGCTGCCGCGAGGAGATTCGCCACCAGCTTGGCGGTGATCGGCACGCGCGGCTGGTCTTTTCGGTCCTGGCGCGCGTACCCGAAAAACGGGATCACCGCCGTAATCCGGGCGGCACTGGCGCGCCGGGCCGCATCCACCATGATCAGCAGCTCCATCAGGTGCTGATTGGTGGGCGGCGACGTCGGCTGGATTATATAAACGTCCCGGCCGCGGATGTTTTCTTCGATGCGAACGTACGTCTCGCCGTCCGGGAACGAGCTGATCGTCGCCTGACCAAGCGGTGCGCCAATCGAGTCACAAATGCGCTGCGCGAGCTCGCGGTTAGCGGAGCCGCTGAAGATCTTCATCTCTGGTGAAAGCGCGTACATATAACGAAAGGGGCGCTAAACCTAGGCGGACGAAGGGAGCATTGGCAACCGCGGATTGCCGCTCAATTCGGGTACCCTGCTGCCGTTGCCGGAACCAGCACGCAAGCACTTTGAAACGTACACATCGACGGGACGAGACCTCGCCCGCAGGAGCGCCTGCGACCCATCACTATTGGCGAGATCCAGGTACAAAAAACGGAGGCGACAGTCGCCTGTCGCCTCCGCCAAACTGAGATAAACCGAAAGAAAGCTGACAGCCGTTACGCTACAGTGCGCGCCCGCTTGCGGCGGCGGAGAACGTTCGTTGCGAACACCGCCACCATCAGGCGGATGATCGGGAAGAAGGAGCTGAGCTCAGGAATCGGGGTGATGTTCCGCACGAGCGCGAACTCTTCGAAGCCACCCTGAGTGCCATCGGGGTTGTTCTTCAGGTTACCTTCCGAGAACAGTGCGTACAGTTAGACGTAGTCGTCTGGTGAAGTACCCGCGAATGCTTCCCCCGGAATGTAAATGTTCACGTCCCCCGAGCCGCTGCCGTGGTTACGCGATGCGTCAATAATCACCTGGCTGTCGCCGTAAAAATCAAGGTCGTTGAGCAGGGTTCCCAGGCTGTCGACATTGGTCGTGGTCTGGCTGCCGATCTGCGAAGTATAGAGCCGCAGCTCGTCCAGTTTGATAATCGACTTGGCGCCGTTGGGCTCGTTCACATCCAGCAGAATCTGGAAGTAGGAGACTCCGTTCAGCATGATGGTGGTCGCCTGCAGGTCGGAGAATTTGATGTCGTGGGTGAACTGAGGCTGCCGTTTCACGTCGAAAGGCGCTGGCTGGCCCGCTGCCCGTGATCAGAATGTCCGCGAGCGGTCCAGGAAGAGTTGTTTTCGCGCCGCGGTCAGCCTCACCAGCATGGCTCCGCAAGGTGCTTGACTGCGCTGCCACGCGCAGCCGCTGCCCAGCGCGGACAGCAGCGTGCCGCCGCGACGCGGTGCGTCGGAATGGTGTCCATGGCAGCAGATACCGGCAAGGTGGACCAACCGATTTCCCGACCACCGGCACGGCTGCTGCTAAGCGGCGGCCGTCGGCAGCGCCCCCACTTCCGAGGCGGTCGCTGGCCGCACTATATCGCATCTGCCGACGCGGCAGAAGGTGGCGCGCCAGCTAATCAGCGCTTTCCAACAACCCGGGCCCATCTATTTTCCAACAACCCGGACCCATCTAATTTCAGCGCCGCCTATGTCTCACGAACGACTCCACGTCGACCGTCCGACGACCAGCTCCAAGCTCTTCGCACATACGCGTTGGGACGCGCTGCCGGCGCTCGCCGGACTGTTTCACCTGGCGTTCTTCTTGGGGATGTTCCGGCTCTACCCGCACACGCCGCTCTGGCTGATGCTCATCCTTGGCTTCCTCTACTCGCTGATGGTGAATGCCAACATCAATGGCGTCGGCCACAACTTCATCCATAACCCCTTCTTCCGCTCTCCCCTGCTCAATCACCTCTTCGGTGTCACGCAGTCAATCGCCTGCTGCTTCTCGCAGACGTACTACGACGCCGTCCATATGCAGCATCACAAGGGCAACTCCGATCGGCCGAACGAGGACGGCGAAACGATCGATTGGCTCTCGATTTACCGCCATGGCCACGACGGTGAAGCCGAAAACCCGTGGAGCTACGTGTTTCTCAGCTTCTTCCGCGACAACCCGGCGGCCATTGCGCGGGAACTCCGGAAGCGCGGTAAAGCGGAGCTGCTGTGGGGAAACCTCGAGCTGGCGGCATTCGCCGGCACGCTTTTCATCCTGTTCCTGCTGAACTGGCGCTACGTAATCTTCTTTTTCCTGCCGTTCTTCTATTTCGGCCACTGCTTCAGCTATTTGAACGGCTACTTCCGCCATTACGGCGCTGACCCCGACAAGCCGATCGCCTGGGGCGTCAGCAGCTACGGAAAGCTCTATAACTGGCTCTTCTTCTATAATGGCTACCACGCGGAGCACCATTTCCGGCCAAAGGTACACTGGACGAAAATGGAGGCGTTCCACCAGCAGATCGTTGACGTTCAGCAGCGGGAAGGTGTCCGCGTCATCAAGCACGCGCACATGCTCGGTTTTCTTGATCCTGATCTGCCGAAGCGCAGCGGTTCAACCGACTCGAGCGTCGCGACTGTAGATCGCGAGGTGTAAGCCGACGGCCTTACGGCTGTCCGGCCATCCGGCGTAGCTCTGCAGCGGCTTCAGCTACGACAGAACGCCAATCACCCTCCTGTTGCTGGCGGAACAGCCGCATCGTCGGATACCAAGGCGAGTCGGTTCGCTCGTCCATCCACCGCCAGTCCGCTTTCGCCTGGAGCAACGTCCAGGTCGGGACAGCGAGCGCTCCCGCCAGATGCGCCGGCATGCTGTCGATCGAGATCATCAGGTCGAGCGAGGCAATCGTCCGTGCCGCTTCCAGGATGTCGTCCGATCCCGAGACCACACCGAAGCCAGGCGGTCGTTCGTCCAGTCCTGATCCGCGCTGCAGGACGTGCAGCATGACCCCGGAGATTTGTGTTAAAGGTTCCAGCAGCTCGACTGGGATCGAGCGTTCCGGCGCCCAGTCGCCGCATTTCCAGACGATCCCCACATGCAAATCTCCATCATCGAGGCGCGGGCGGTCTGCAGCTGGCGCGCGAAGATACGGCACGTCCGCCGGGAGCGTCTGAACGGTCGAGCGGAACACGTGCGGCAGTTCCATCACCTCGACGTCGACATCACGCGCGATCGCCGGCTCACCGCGATGCAGCGGAAAGATCTCATCGATTCCGCGAACGCTGCGCAGCAACCGGAGCAACGCAGGCTGCGCCCACACGCTCACGCGAGCTGCGCTCTCTCTCATGAGCGGCGCATAGCGGATGAATTGATCCTGTCGCCGAGCCCGTGATAACAGCGGATCAGAACCCGCTTACCCGCGAGTGGCTCCCCATCCCAGACCCACTGAAAATGCCGCGGCAAGTGATCGCATGCTTGCCCGGCGCGGCCGCGGAGCACCTCGTCGCTGACCTCCCACGCGGCCGCGAAGTCGCCGCGCCGCATGTGCCGCATCCACGTGGAGCCGAGCTCTTGCGCGCGCACCGGATTCGGTGCCGCGATCCGTCCAGCGCCACGAGGTCTTCAGCGTCCAAATGTCTGCCGGAGCTTTCCCTTCTTCTCTTCGCAATCTTCCTGCAGCCGCCGAATGTGGACCGTGAGCTGCTTCTCGAGCGACTCGGCTTCATCGAGGCGGCCGCCGCTCCGCGCCTTCCTGATCTCGTCCTTCAGGAAGAGTTCCTTCTCCGCAATCTTCGCTTTGTAATTGGAGTCAATCTCCGCGATCTGCTCCTTCTGCTCCGCTGTGAGGGTGACCGACGGGGCTTTCTTCTCCAGCCGTTCCATGGCGAGTTCGTAGGCGGATTTCATCTGCCGCGATTTTAGCCTGCTTGTGCCTGGAAGCACAAGCGAAGGCCGATTGCCTGAAGCGAATGCAACCCTAGGTTAGCCGCTCCCATGCCCGGAAAGATCCGCCTCCTCAGCACAGATTTCGACGGCACTCTGGTTGCGCACCATCTGAACCAAGAAGGTACGCGCGACTCCGTGCTCGATGCGCGCTGCATGGCGCTGATCCAGGAACTGCAGAATGGCGGCGCCATCTGGGCGATCAACACTGGACGGTCGATGTCGCTGCTCGAAACCGGCCTAACGGATTTCGACTTCCCGGTGCGGCCCGATTTCATCCTCACGAGCGAGCGCGATGTCTTTCGCCGCGGTTTGAATGGCGACAAGTGGGAAGCATTCGGCGACTGGAACTCGCGCGTCGCGCGTGACCACGCGGAGCTGTATCAGTCAGCCTCGGCCGTTTACACGAAGGTGCTTGATTACGTGCAGCGGAATACGCGAGCCCGGATCATCCACGAGCGACATGGGCCCGAAGGCTTGATCGCGCAGAACGAGGAGGAGATGGCGCAGATCATCCGCTTCATCGATGAAGCGCGCGCTGCACATCCGAAGTTCCATTACCAGCACAACACCGTTTACCTGCGATTTTGCCATGCCGATTACCACAAAGGCGCTGCACTCGCCGAACTATCACGGCTCATCGAAGTGCCGCGCGAGGAGACATTCGCGGCCGGTGATCACCACAATGATATCTCGATGTTGGATGGAACGCATGCGGCTTACCCCGCCTGCCCGGCGAACGCCATCCCGCAGGTGAAGCAGACGGTGCGCGACGCCGGCGGATACGTCGCTGAAAGCGAATGCGGCGCCGGTGTTTACGAGGCGCTGCTCTACTTTACCAGTTAGCCACCCTCCCGCGGCGCAAACTGCAGCTTGGGCATCTCTGTCAGAATTTCGTTCAGCGCCGGCCACTGAACTGAGCTGTCCATATCCCGGAATGCGTGCAGGTAGACCGCGACAGCTTCCGTGGGGTACTTCTGCAACAAAACAGCGACCGCGCCTTTGATCTGCTCTTTCGGCGGGCAGGGCGGCAGCTCTTCCACGGTGCCATCCACCTCGTGCGCAATTTCGAGCGCATCGAGGAAATCGCAGAGCATTGCTTTATTTGCGCCTAGCAGCCAACCCTGGATCAGGTGACTGGCGAGCGCGTCGCTGATCGGACGGCTGAGCGCCGCCTGCATCCAGGGGTAGCGTTCGTTAGGCGGCTTCCGTTCGATAAACACACTGCGGAGATTCCGCTGCGTTGCCAGCCCTTGAATGGCCGCTTTGTAGACCGGCTTTTGCTCCTTTTGGAGGAATACAAAAACGTCCGCCGCCAGTGCTGGCGACATGCTGCGAAAGAGTTCGTGCGCTCTCATCGTGCGACTGCCACGTCGGTGGCGGCGATCGGGACAGTGTGGGCGGTTTTCCCGGCGAAACGGTTGGTCATATAAGTGAGGAGTAGCACCCAAAAAGTCAGCACCAGGCTAAAGAGTGGGAACTGCAAGGCGAGCGGCAGGCAATAGATCATCGCGGTCAGGGATCCAGACGGCCCAGGTGGTGAAAAGTGTCGGCACGATTTTATCGCGGTAATTATTCAAAGGTGAAACTCCGGCGCAATGCGGAGAGCGCGAAGCCGCTGTTTTTCCACTGATACGCGATCACGCCATACGGCGCAGCAAACAATACATTGTAGACGAACTGGTCGATGCAGATCTTCGCTGCCACCACATGAACACTCGCTTCGTCGCCGAGGGACACCGCCAGGCCGCGGTAGAGATAATCCACCGTGATGCCGTCGAAGCCCCAGATCGGCGCAGTGAAGAGTAGATTCCGGAAGTTTTCCGCACGTAGCCGCCCCCGCTGGAAAAACAAAACCAGGAAAATCTCCGGCAAAATCGACGCCGCGAGAATCGTGGCGATCACCACAAACGCGATCCCATCCAAGCGCTCGTATTCAGCCATCGCGTGGAGCGCCGCTGCGACCGACGGACTGAAGTAGTAGGCTAGCAGCAACGCGAGCATCAGCGCTTGCACCACCAGCCCCGGAAAGATGTTCGCGCGGACCGCTTCCCACCCGCTCGTGAGAGGAGTCCTTGGCGGCGGCTCATGCACTGCTGGCATGCCGCAGAAGCTGACGCTCCTCTGCTGACCGGCACCGGATTCCCGCCTCGAAGAGCCGCGTGCAGGTTGGACGCGGCTACACTCCGAGGGTAAACTCCGAGGTGCTGCCGAGCGCCAAAACATTTATTCACTCCCTCGGGCTGGAGGATCTCACGGCGCACCTCGGGCAGCACGGGCAGCCCGCCTATCGCGCGAAGCAGGTGATGGATTGGCTTTACGAAAAGCGCGTCGGCTCCTGCGACGAAATGACCGATCTGCCGCAAGCGTTACGCACGCAGCTCGCGGCGGACTTCGAGCTCCGTGCACCGGAGACCGTTCGCGTCCTTGGCTCCAAGGATACAACGCAAAAGTTCCTGTTCCGCTTGCGCGACGGCAATCTCATCGAATCTGTGCTGATTCCCGCTTCGCCCGCGCTTTACGGCGAACGCTCAGACCGCCGGACAATCTGCGTGTCGAGCCAGGTCGGCTGCGCATACGGGTGCAAATTCTGCGCGAGCGGTCTCGATGGATGGACACGGAACCTCGACGCGGGCGAGATCGTGCAGCAGCTGATGGCCGTCGAAGCACAAAGCGGCGAAAAGATCGACAACGTCGTCTTCATGGGAATGGGCGAGCCGCTCGCGAACCTGAAGAACCTGAAGCGTGCGATCCAGATCATCAACGCCCCGTGGGGCCTGGAGATCGGCGCGCGGCACATCACCGTCTCCACCAGCGGCCTGGCTCCACAGATTCGCGAACTAGCCGAAGATCCGACGCAGTTCCGTCTGGCACTTTCACTCCACGGCGCGACGGACGAAGTGCGCAGCCGGATTATGCCGGTGAACCGCAAGTACAACCTGAAGACGCTGCTCGAAGCCTGCGACTACTACGTGGCGAAAAAGCGGCGCATCATGTTCGAGTACATCCTGATCGCCGATATCAACGACACCGAAGAACAAGCACACGCACTCGCGAAAATCGCGCGACGCCTCTCCGCGAAGATCAACCTGATCCCCTACAACACGGTGGAAGGCTTAGCGTGGTCGCGGCCCTCGCGTGCGCGACAGGAGCGGTTCCACGCGATTCTGCGCGAACACGGCGTGGTCTCGACCCTGCGTCGCGAAAAAGGTCACGACATCGCTGCGGCCTGCGGCCAGCTGCGATTGCAGGCGAAACGAGAAGCGACGGCACCGCTCCAGCCGAGCACGCCGTAGCTACTCATCGCGACGAGGCAAGAGGCGGCCCCGACGCCTCCCGTCGCTGCACAAAACTTTTTTGCGCCTGCTTCGAAGCTGGCCTAAAGAAAAATATGGCGGGCTACGATCACGAGCCAGACCGAGCCTGGGACGAGTACGACTGGGAGCGCTTTCTCCAACAGCAAGACCATAAGACTGAGAAATACATGGAGCTGCTCGAGAAGTACCTCGATCACCCGCAGCGCGACCAGATCATCGCCCGGGAGATGGGTTGGACGCAGTTGCTGAACGGTGACGATTGGACCGACGAAGTCGACGCTTTGCTCGCAGACGAATCGAGCTCCGCTGAAGACGAACCGGCGGCTGAAGCGAACTCGGGCAGCGAGGGCTTTGAAGACCACAGCCTTTACCGCGCAGCCTTCGCGCTCACCGTCTGGATCGACCAGCTTTTCGACGAACACACGTCCCTGCAAAACGAGCCGTCAGCCGTGAAACTCGCCACCCATTCGGCGCTCGCGAGCGCCAAGCTGGCGGCGGCCTTGAGCGACGACGATGTGGACGAAATCGGAATGACGATCGCCTATCTCAAGCGCGCGCTGAAGGCGATCACCGTCTCGATGGAAGCGGCGGTGCAGTTGCTGAACGAGAGGCTGATATCGCCCCGACAGCACGCGGTGCTGATGCAACGGCTTTTCCAAGTCCGCGATGGCATCATCACCCTGATGGGCGAGTATCGCGGCGAGTGGCTGCGGCGCTTCGGCAGCCTTTAAGGCTTGTCCGTTGAATGAATTAGCCGCACCTCCGTCCAATTAGATGCACAAGGAAGCGACCCCGCCTGAGGTGGAAGTATCGGAGCTTGACCTGGTAAAACGATGCCAGGACGGCGATACCGAAGCCTTCGATCAGTTGGTGGTTCGTTACCGAACGCGAGTTTTTGGCATGATTTACAATATGGTACATAGCGAGCAGGACGCTTGGGATTTGGCCCAGGACAGTTTCCTGAAGGCGTGGAAATCGATCGGCCGCTTCCGTGGCCAGTCGAGCTTCTATACCTGGATCTATCGTATCGTGATGAACGTCACGATCGACTGGCTCCGCAAGAAACACGTCAAAGGATCGGGCGCCGAGTTCGATGACGCCGTGCAGCTGAAGGAAATTGATCCCGCCTCGCGGACGGTGCCGCACGCCGACGCCTTGCCGCACGAGCGGATGCAGCATGTCGAAATCCGCGGCCGGATTGATGCCGCCATCGCGCAGCTCTCGCCGGAACATCGCGCGGTCATTTTGATGAAGGAGATGGAGGACATGCAATATCACGAGATCGCAGAAGCGCTCGGCTGCTCGATCGGCACCGTGATGTCCCGGCTGTTTTACGCGCGCAAGAAACTGCAGAACCTGCTGAGGGATGTTTATGAAAGCGTTTGAGGAAAACTGGACCGCCTGGATCGACGGGCAGCTCACGGGCAAAGAACTCGCTGAGTTTGAAGCTTCGTTACCGGATCTTTCCGCAGCGCGGCTCGAGAAGCAGGAAGCGCGGCAGCTCGGCAGCTTGCTTCGCCAGGAGCTCAGCACGCAGCGGATGACGAACGAAGAGTTCTTCAGCCATCAGCTGCGCGAAGAAATTGCACGCGATAGCCGCGCCACAACTCCTCAATCCACTCCCGCGCCGGCGCGCGAAAGCTGGTGGTCGATCGGTCGCGTCGTCTGGACCGGCGCCGCTTCCCTCGCGGTTCTCGCGCTGACCACCTTCTTCATGATGCGGGATGACAACGCCGGCGGGCAGTCGGCGTATCTCACCCAAATCATCAACGCCCGGATCACTGATCCTGCGGCGAGTCCAGATGCGACGATCACGCCGTTCGAATCGAAAGATGGCAAGGCAACCGTGCTCTGGGTTGATGGATTGCAGTCGCTTCCCTCCGAATACGCCGCCAAGTAACCGCCATGCGCCGTCGCCTGCTTTCCGCATCAGTCGCGCTCTTGCTCACCTTGAGCATAGCCGCGGCGCAAGCGGCGGGCAGCGTCTGGAGCGGCCTCGTGATGGCGACGAACGCGCCTGAGCCGACGCCGATCCCGGCTGAGCTCAATCGCTTCGAAAGCACGTTGAAGCAGCTCTTCGGTTACAATCAGTATCAGGTCATCGGGCAGTCGCGGAACACGCTTACCAAAGGCGAAGAAGATTGGCGTGCGACCAGCAAGTATTTCGCCCTGCAGGTGAACTCAAAGCCTGCCGCAAGCGCAGCCTACCGGCTGAACCTGCAGCTCTTCCAGCAAGATAAGCTTCTGCTGGAAACCGACGCGGATTTGAGCAAGAAGAAGCCGCTCGTGATCAGAGGTCCGCAGGTCGGCCAAGGCCAACTCGTGCTCCTGGTGGTGATGGAGTAGCAGCGGTCTCGAACCGCTAGCGTCCAGCCGGAGGACGCCAGAGATCTCCGCCGGCGCACCCTTGCAGATGCAAAGCTGCATCTCCGCTGTTTAGTGCACTGATGCGCCTCCCTTCCGCTCTGTTGACTTTCGCCGCCCTCGCTACCTTCCTGCCCGTCATGCGCGCCGAGAAGCCCTTCGATTTTAACTCCACGCCCGGGAAGCTCCCGAAGCGTGTCGTGCCCGAGGAATACGCCATCCGCATCACGCCCGACGTGAAGAAGCTCACCTTCACCGGCTCGGAAACGATCAAGCTCGATGTCCGCAAACCTGCTCGTGAGATCGTCTTGAATGCAGCGGAGATCGAGATCGCGAGCGCCGCGGTTGACGGCAAGGCTGTTCCGAAAGCAGCCATCAAGCTCGATCCCAAGGCCGAGACGCTGACAATCGCACTCGGCTCTGAGTTGCCCGTCGGCAGGCACACACTCGCCCTCACCTTCTCCGGCAAGATCAACCAGAAGGGCCAGGGACTTTACCACGCGCCGTATCAAGAGCAGGGCACCGGCATGAAGAAGGTGATGCTCGGAACGCAATTTGAGGCCACGGACGCGCGGCGCATGTTCCCTTGCTGGGATGAGCCAATCTTCCGCGCCCGCTTCCAATTGACAGCGGTCGTCCCGGAAAACTGGACCGCGGTCTCAAACATGCCGGTGGAGCGCGAAGCGAAGGTCCCCGAAGGCAAAGAGCTTCATTTCGCCCCGACGCCTTCGATGGCGAGCTACCTGAACGTCCTCTGCGCGGGCGAGCTCGATTCAATCGAGAAGCGAAGCCACGGCGTGGTGCATCGCGTCTTCGCCACGCGCGGCAAGGCTGAGATGGGACGCTACGCGCTCGATAGTTCCGCGCAGGTGACGGAATACTTCAACGACTACTTCGGCACTCCCTACCCCCTGCCCAAGCTCGATGAGATTGCGGTGCCAGGCGGGTTCGGCGGCGCAATGGAGAACTGGGGTGGGATCACCTACTTCGAATCGCGTCTGCTGTTCGATCCCGCGCGTTCGTCCGCGGAGACGAAGCAGAACATCTACGAAGTGATCGCGCACGAGATCGCGCATCAATGGTTCGGCAACCTCGTGACGATGGCGTGGTGGGACAATCTCTGGCTGAACGAAGGGTTCGCCTCCTGGATGGGCAGCAAATGCACGGCGCAGTTCAACCCGGATTGGGAAGTCTGGCTGACGCGCGACGTGCCGCGTAACCCGACCCGCCGCGTCGGCATTCCCAAGGAGACGGCGATGGAAAGCGACGCCCGCTCCACCACGCACCCGATCCAGCAGCCCGTCGCAACCGAGACCGAAGCGAACAGCGCGTTCGACGATATCACCTATAAAAAAGGACAGTCATTCATCCGGATGCTGGAGAGCTTCCTCGGCGAAGAACTGTTCCGCGATGGCATCCGGCAATACATCGCGCGCCACAAGTTCTCCAACACCACAACCGCTGATTTGTGGAATGCACTCGGCGAAGCGTCGGGTAAGCCGGTCGAGGAGATCGCCACCGGATGGACGCAACAGCCGGGCTTCCCAATTGTCCTCGTGCATCGCGATGCGAGCGGCAAAATCGCGCTCACGCAGGAGCGATTCACGATCAACTTCCCCGATGCACCCGCACTCGAGTGGAAGATTCCCCTCACCTACTCGGTCTCCGGCTCGCCCGCACCGGCCAGCCTGTTGATGGAATCGAAAACAGCAGAGCTGACGGACATCCCGGCGGATCGTGCGGTGAAGTTCAACGTTGAAGGCGCCGGCAACTATCGCGTCCAGTACGACGAAGCTTCCTGGAAGCTGCTCCTCGCCGAGCTGCCGAAGCTCAGCTCGCCGGACCGCGTCAATTTGTTAGGCGATGCCTGGGCTCTCGTGCAGGCGAAACGCGCGCCGCTTTCCCACTATCTCGAACTGGTCGAGAAACTGCCGGGCCGCACCGAGCTGGCCGAGCGGGAGCAGGTCATCACCGCGTTCGAATATATCAACGGCCTCATCACGGACGAGCCGCAGCGCCAGCGATTTCAGCAATACGCCCGCAGCATTCTGCGGCCGAGTTTCAATGCGATCGGCTGGGAGCCGAAACCGGGAGAGCCTGCCCGCCACGGAACCCTTCGCGCCAGCTTGATCACAGCACTCGGCGCGTTCGGTGATGAAGATATTGTTGCCGGGAGCCGCGCGCGTTTTCAGGCGTCCCTCACGAAGCCGGAGTCGCTCGCACCCGACTTGCGCGCGCCGGTGCTGTTGGTCGTCGGTCGTTACGCAGATCCCGGCACTTGGAGCAAGCTGCACGAGCTGGGGCAGAAAACGACCAGCATTGAGGAGAAGCAGAACTACTACGACGCGCTCGCAGCCACCGCGGACCCGAAGCTCGCCGCGCGCGCTCTCCAGATCTCCCTTACGGACGAACTCGCCACCAGCCGCGCGGTCGCCGTCGTGCCGCTCGTGGCAAAGCAAAGCAGGCAGCCCGACCTGGCGTGGCAGTTCGCGAAGGCCAACATGAAAGCGCTCCTCGCCAAGGCGGACGCGCTCGGCGCAAACAGCTACGCGCCGGGGTTGTTCACCTTCTTCTCCGATACTGCGCGCATCGCGGAACTGCAGTCTTACGCGAAATCCGATCTGCCGCCCGACGCGGCAAAAGAGGTGGCGAAAGCCGCTGACGAAATCAGCTTCCGCGCAGACTTCAAGAAGCGAGTCATCGAGCAGCTCGCGGCCTGTCGGCCGGAAGTGCAACCGCGCGGCTAGAGCACTGGCGGACGTTCGGCATCGTCCGTCGAGTAATTAGCGGACTTGGCCTGGGCGGCGAGGGCTTTGGCCTGCTGCCACCCCGCCCACGCCTGGCTCAGCAGAAAGAACGCGAGCACAACCGTCCAGATGCTCGGTCGCCACAGAAAAGCTAGCGCACCTACCGTCACCGAACCGGCAATACCAAG
>JACDCC010000293.1 GCA_013694595.1 Chthoniobacterales bacterium | reverse complement strand
CGACGGTGTATTGATTCCCGTTCAGCTGAATCTGCTGCCCGACGAGGCTCGGATCGCCGCCGAAGCGGCGCTGCCAGAACGCGTGGCTTAGAATGGCGACGCGGTTCTTTCCGTCTTCGTTTTCCTCCGGAACGAACTTGCGTCCGAGGACCGGTTCAACGCCGAGCACAGAGAAGAAGTCACCTACGACCGCCGCACCGGTGAGGCGCTCCGGCTCGCCGTCCGCGCCGGACAGGATGGGCGCCGCGCCCGTAAACGCTCCCACCGCCTCGAAGCTGTGCGCCTGCTGCCGGAAGTCGTTGAAGTTCGGAAACGAGAGCGGCTCCTCTTCGATTTCGTTCTTCGGGCTTGTCTCCCAAATCCAGACGAGCTGCTCCGGTGCTTTGTATGGCAACGGCCGGAGGATGACGGCGTTGACCACGCTGAAGATCGCGGTGTTCGCGCCGATCCCGAGCGCAAGCGTCAGGATAGCGATGAAGGTGAAGCCCGGCGACTTGCGGAGCTGGCGGAAAGCAAAACGGATTTCGTTCATGAGCAGGCTAATGGATGATCGTTATTCGGTAGATCCGCTGCGCGGCGCCGCGCCCTGGGGAGCGCAGGTTGCCAGCCTGCCGCAGCCGGCAGCGTGCCGGCTGAAGGGAGCGGCGCGTGGAGCAAAACGGAGCTAGGAACGCGCAACGGACGTCGCCGGACGTTCGCGGCAGGCTGCCGCGAACTGCAGGCTGGCAGCCTGCGCTACCCGGAAACGGAATGTTGCACAGGGCGTTCATCCTTCTCGAAGAGCAACGAGCGGATTCACACTGGCAGCGCGGCGAGCAGGCAGCCAGCAGGCAAGCAAGGCGATGGTGCTCAAGAGCAACGCAACGGCGCTGAGCGTGACCGGGTCGAAAGGCGTCACGCCATACAGAAGCGACTTCAGCACGCGTGTGAGCGCGAGCGCCGCAGCGACACCGAGCGCCACGCCCACTGCGGCAAGCTTCATCCCGCCGCTCACGACCAGTCGCAGCACATCCGCGCGTTGCGCGCCGAGTGCCATCCGAATTCCGATCTCCTGGCGCCGTTGCGCGACGTTGTAGGCCATCACGCCATAAATCCCGATCGCGGTCAGCAAGAGCGCGACTCCCGCGAAGATCGAGAGCAGCGTCGCGTTAAAGCGGGCGCGCGCGAGTGAGCGAGCGATGTATTCCTCGAAAATGCGCGCTCGAATCAGCGGCACATTGGCATCCACTCGGGCCAGCTCCGCGCGGACAGCCGCGGTGATGTTGGCCGGATTCGAAGTGGCGGTGCGAATCAGGAGTGCCGCGCTCGAGATGGGCACCTGCGTGGCTGGGAGGTACATCTCCGGCGCTAATTCCGCACTCATCGACTTCGCTTTGATGTTCCCGACGACGCCAATGATCTCGCGCATTGGCGCGTCGCCGGGATCGACCGACATGCCGGGCTGAATGCGTTTGCCAACGATGTCCTGACCCGGGAAAAACTTCTCTGCGAAACGTTCATTCACGGTCATCACGGGGTTCGTGCCCCGGGCATCGCGTTCATTGAACAATCGGCCGCGCCGCAGCGGGATGCCGGCGGTAGTGAAGAAATCAATCCCCGCGATCCGCACTGCCGCGTCCGGCTGTTGCCCTTTCGCTACTGGCCGTTCCTCGATCTGGAACGAAGTCGCCATGTGGCTGTTGCTCAGGGGCAATGGGTAAATTGTGCTCGCTGCCTCAACGCCCGGCAGAGATTTGATGCGCGGCAACAACTGCTCGTAAAAGTTCACGACGTTTTCCGGCCGCGGATAAGCGCCGCCGGGCAAGGCGATCACGGCAGTGAAGAGTTGCTCCGCCTTGATACCGGGATTGACCCGACTCAAACGTGCGAAGCTCTGCAGCAGCAATCCGGCGCCGGTGAGAAGCAGGAGGGCGAGCGCCACTTCCGAGATCACGAGCGCACTGCGCACGCGCTGGCGCCCAGCGCCGATGGTTCCGCGTCCGCTCTCGTTTAGAGCCTCACGCAAATCCAGCCGCGACGCTTGCAGTGCAGGTGCGAGCCCGAACAGCACCCCAGTCGCGAGCGCGACCGCAAACGTGAACGCCAGCACCGCGCCGTCGAGCCGGATCGTCGATGCGCGCGGGATGCTCTGCGGGACTAACGAGACCAGCACATCCGTGCCCCAGGCCGCCAGCATCAAACCCAACGCGCCGCCGACCGCGGACAGCAGAACACTTTCCGTCAGGAGCTGACGCACTATGCGCGCACGACTCGCGCCGAGCGCCGAACGAACAGCGATCTCCTTTCCCCGCACGGTCGCGCGGGCCAACAGCAGGTTAGCGACGTTCGCGCTGCCGATCAGCAGCACGCAGCCGACCGCGCCAAACAGAATATAGAGCGCGCCGGAGACGTCCCCCACCATGTTCTCGCGCAACGGAAACAGCGCGGTCGTGAAGTCGGTATTGGTGTCCGGGTATTGCTTCTCCAGGCCGGCTGCGATCGTGCGCAGCTCGGCGCGCGCGCGCTCGACCGTTATGCCCGGCTTCATCCGGGCGATCGCCTGCCAGCTGTGGTTGCCCCGTTGTTCCGTGTTCGGAACATCGTCGTCGGCCGCCTTCGTCGCGTCGTACGCGGTGGTGGTATAGACGTCGTAGGGCTCAGCCTGAATCGGAAACTGAAAACCAGGCGGCACGATCCCGATGACCGTGTGCGGCCGGCCGTCCAAACTGACAGTGCTGCCCAGCACGTCCTTGTCTCCTTTGAATTGCCGCTGCCACAGCTCGTAGCTGATGATCGTCGTCATCCCTTCCGGTCCGCCGCCGGCTGCTTCTTCCTCGCGGCGAAACACCCGACCGAGGGCTGGCTGCACCCCGAGCGCTTCGAAAAATCCGAACGAAACAACGACCCCGCGCAGACTTTGCGCGTCCCCCAGCCCGCCGAGCGCGAAGCTCCGATCGCGATAGAGAGCGAGGTGCTCGAGGCTGGTGTTCTGCGTCCGGAGATCGTTGAAGTCCGGGAAGCTGACGGAATCGAGGGCACCGGCTTCGGGCGTTTCCCGCACGTCAGCGGAACCGATTGCGACCAGCTGTTCCGGCTGCGGAAACGGCAGCGGCTTTAGCAACACCGCGTTAACGACGCTGAAAATCGCAGTGTTGGCCCCGATCCCAATCGCCAGCGCGAGGACAGCGACGATCGTGAACCGCGGATCTTTGAACAGCTGCCGTGCGGCGTAGCGCAGGTCGTTCATCAGGGGGGACGAAGCGGATGCGGGCTGTCTAACGTTGGGCAGTGGCCGGGCTGCCCGGTTTGATGGTGATGCTGCCGACGCTGGCGCGCATGATGAGCGACTTGCCGCCGCCGTTCAGCGTGCCGACGAGGCGATCATCATCGGAGCGCGTGGCGAGCATTGGAATCTCCGTGCGGATTTTGCCCATGCTGCTCTTCGCCTCGACATTGAGCGCAGCCTTCGCAGGAACTGCGACCTCGATGCTGCCGGCGGACGTCTCGAGTGTGACGTCGCCCGGCACAGGATCAACGAGCGCGGCGGAGATCCCGCCGGCCGAAGTCTTGCCAACGATTCGGCCGTTGATGTGGTCGAGCTTCAGTGCACCGCCGCTCGTCTTGACGTTCACGTCACCTCCGAAACTCCGGACCGCGATCGACCCGCCTGAGGTCCGCGCATCGAGGCTGCCGTTTCCGCCGGTCGAATCGATTTCCCCGCCGCTGGTTGCAATGTTCAGCGGTCCTTCGCAGCCATCCAGCGTGATCCCGCCGCCGCTCGTGCGCGCATCAAGACGGCCGCGCAATTGACCGAACTTCATTTTGCCTCCGCTCGTATCCGCCTTGATCTCGCCCGTGATGCCATTGGCGGCGACCGCACCGCCGCTCGTGCGGAGATCGGCATTGAAATTCTTCGGCACTCGAATGGTGTAGCGCGCGTCCATGCTGATGCTGCCCGACCAGCTCCACTTCTGCGCGTCTTTCGGGCGGCGCGCCCGCACCGTGACGGTGTCGCCTTCCTTCGTCACAACGATCGGAGCGCCGGCGAGATATTCCTTCTCCCGCGCTTCGTCATTGGAGTCGATTTTGCGACGCGCTTCGATCGAGACCTTGCCGTCCGGACCAGCGGTAAGATCGATACTGCCGAAGTCGACGTCCACCACGAGGCGACCTCCCGAAGCAATGTCGAACTGCTGGTTGACGTTTTCTTCTGAGAGCGACCACGCGGTGGAGGCAGTGAGCGCGAGAACAAGTGCGATACGGAGTAGCATGAGAATCTCCTTGGGGGTTTTGGGATTGAGCTGCAAAAAGAACCGGACGACTCGTCCTTTTGCATGCAGCGTGCCACGTCTGCGGAACTGGACGCTAATGACTGTCGCGGAGTTACTTACGCTCTTCGCCTCGCAGGCGCCTTGCACCTGTTCGTCCCGAGGGCGGGATTCCGCCGTCCCACTTTCGAAACGCCGTCGCCGCGCCTTTACTGCCGCGCGAGGCGCCGGAAAAGAAAGGCGCCGAGCGCGAGGAACAGCACGTTCGGAAACCAGACGAGCAGGTCTGGCCGGACGGAAGGATTGCCGCGCAAGGTGTCGGCAAGAATCGTGAAGAGAAAGTAGAAGAACGCGACCACGAGGCTCATCAGGTAACCCATCGATGTCTCACGCCGATGCGCAGTGATCGCGAGCGGCACGCCGATCAACGCGAAAGCGAGACACGAGAATGGAAACGAAAAGCGCTTGCTGATCTCCGTGCGGCTGGCGCTCTGCTCTTTCTGGTTGCCGGTTTTCAACTGATCCATCAACTGCTCGATGGACATCGCCGAGCGACTCGTCCGGCGTTTCTCTTTCTGGTACAAGTCTTCGAGGCTGATCGGCAGCGTGCCTTCCACCATGTTGATGCCGTCGCGCACCCGGAGAAGATCGAATGGATCCTTCTCGTCGCGCTGTTGATAGCGCGCCTCATACAAGTGCATCAGGATGCGCTGATTGGGGAGGTCCGCTTCCAGCACCCCGCGCCGCGCGTGCGTCACTCGCATCGGCATAAAGGCTTCGTTCATCTCGAAGACGATGATGTTCTCCAGCGTATTCCCCTCTTTTTTGCCGACGTAAATTTTCCGGCCGGGGAATTGATCGATCACCTGATCGCTGCCGAACAACGCCATCGGATTGCGCGTTGCGAGGTCGAGAATCGTGCTGCGTAATTTCTGCTGCGCAGCCGGTGCGACCTGCACATTGAGCCAGAGGCAAATCCCGGTGCAGACGACGGCGATCACCGCAAGCGAGATGCAGATGCGGCCAATGCTGATTCCGTTCGAGCGGAGCGCGACCAATTCGTTATCCGCGGAGAGCCGGCCGAAGACGAGCATGATCGCGGTTAGCAATCCCCACGGGATCGTGAAGATGAGCGAAAACGGCAGCACGTAAGCGATGAACGTGAGGATGTATTCGACGGGCACGTCCTGGTTCACCAGCAGCGGCAGCAGCTTGCGAAAGATGTTGCCGACCACGAGCACGAGGCTCAGCACGGCCACCGCGAACATCAGGTTCACGAGCAGTTCGCGGCTGATAAACCGGTCGATCAACTTCATCGCAGCATCTATTCGTGCGCTTTCAGGCGCGAGACAAGTGATCGGCTTCGTCGTGAAGCGACCAAGATGCGTTGTCGGCGCGTCATTCTGAGCGCAGCGGAGCGGAGTCGAAGAATCGTGACATACCCCAACGGCGGCACCACGGGATCCCTCGGCTTCGCTCGGGATGACCCGGGGCCGTGATCGGCTTCGCTCGTCTGGACGGAGATGCAGCGCGTTCAGCATTGCTGCTCTTTGCTTACGGCGTCCGATTTTGCTAAACTCCCGCTCCCATCATGGCTGACGACGTGTATGACGTAGCGATCATCGGCGGCGGTCCGGCCGGCAGCACCGCCGGTGCTCTCCTGGCGCGCGCCGGCCGGCGCGTGGTGATCCTGGAACGCGACAAGCTGCCGCGCTTTAAGATCGGCGAGTCGCTGCTGCCGTTCAGCATGAAGGCATTTACGCGGCTGGGTCTGCAGGAGAAGTTCGCAGGCGCCGGCTTCATGAAGAAATACGGCGGCGAGATGTGCGGCGCCTGCAGCCCGGAAGGCGTGAAATTCTACTTCAAGGATGGCTTCGGATCGCAAACCGACCACGCCTGGCAGGTCACGCGGGCAGAGTTCGACAAGCTGCTGCTCGACCACGCGCGTGAATGCGGCGTCGAGGTGCGGGAGGAGACAACGGTGGAGACGGTCGACTTTTCTGACGCCGACGTGCAGCTCCGCGCGAAGGCGAAAGGTGCTGTTTCAGGCGAGCTGCGCGCCCGTTACTTGATCGACGCGAGCGGCCGCAATTCGATCGTCGGCTCAAAGTTCAAGCTGAAGAAGAACTACGAGCATCTGAAGAAAGTCTCCATCTTCGCGCACTACGACGGCGCGAATCGCGACGCCGGTATCGATGGAACCCTGACGCGTCTCATCCGCGCGCACGACCGCTGGTTCTGGATGATCCCGCTCGCGCATGACCGGATGAGCATCGGGGTCGTCCTGGACGCTGCCGTTTACAAGCAGGCGCAGCAGACTCCCGAGGAGTTCCTCCAGGAGGCGATAGCCGAACAGCCCGTAATTTCGAGCCGGATGGATGCCGCGGAGCGGGTGACGCCTGTCTCGGTGGCAGCCGATTTTTCCTATCGCAACAGCAAGCTCTTCGGCGATCGCTGGTTACTCGCGGGTGACGCGGCGGGGTTCATCGATCCGGTCTTCAGCAGCGGAGTCTTCCTCGCGGTGATGGCGGGCGAACGGGCGGCCGATGCTTTACAGGTTGTGCTCGATGATCCTAGGAAGCGGCCGCGGCTCTTCGCGCAATACGAAAAAGCGGTGCAGCGGGCGATGAAGGTTTACCTGCGCTTCGTGAACGCGTGGTATTCCAAAGAGTTCATCGAAGTCTTTCTACATCCACAAGACCTGTTTCAGATTCCGCCAGCGGTGAATGCGGTTCTCGGCGGCAACGTCGGGACCGACTTCGCGATCCGCTGGCGAATGTCGGTGTTCTACACCATCGTGCGACTCCAGAAATACATCCCGCTCTGCCCGCGCCGGACGCTCATGCCGCACAAATGCGAAGAGTCCGTGGCGCCTGCCGAACCGGTCGCCGCCCTCTCATAACCCAATGACCTCCTCCACTATCCCACGGATCGCCGGATTTTTTTGGCTCTGCACGATGTTGGTCGCCTTCACCAGTTGCCAGACGACCACGACGAGTTCGCACCAATTCGCCGCTCCGTCGCCCGCGTGGAGCACGAAAACCGGGCAGCTGGCCTACACCGATCAGAAAGTGTCGCTGATCGGCGAAGTGCTGGTCCGTTATTCAAAGCAGGGTGAATTCGAGCTGACGTTCACGAAGGCCGGTGGGATCACGCTTTTGTCGCTGCGGCAGGACGCCGGCTTCGGCAAAGTGGAAGGTCCCCTCGCCCGCCGCGGCTGGTCGGGCCCGATCGGCGAAGCGCCTGCCTCGCTGCGTGGCTGGTTTGAATTGCGCGATAAAATCGTGAACGGCCGCAAGAGCGCCACCATCCGCCACGACGCGGGCCAGCAGACGTTCACGCTCCGCTTTTGACGGCTGCGGTTTGAGGCGCGACCGTCGCCACTCGCCCCGCCCCAGCCATGCCTCTCCACACGACCGTCAGCCGCCTTGTGACCGAGCGGCGCGGCCTGATGTGGCTCGGCCTGATCGTTGTCTCGGCGGCTTCGCTGTTCGTGCTCGTGACGCATATGAAGCTCGACAGCGAGGTGTTGAACCTGTTGCCGCGCGGGTTTGAATCGGTGGAAGGGCTGAAGGTTTACAATCGCGACTTTGCACAGGTCCGCGAACTCACTTTCGCGCTGCACGTCCAGCCGGAAGACGCGCAGAAGCTGGAGGAGTTCGCGCCCGTTTTTGCGGAGGCCTTGCGGAAACAGCCGTGGTCCGCCCGCGTGCTCGCAGGCTCGCCAATGGAGACGCCGGATGGGATGGGCGATCTGCAGAAAATCGCAGTGCCGCTGGTGTTGAATCTCGAGCCTTTCGCCTTCGATGACACGCTCGCGCTGCTCCAGCCGGATCGCATTCGCGAACGTCTCACGCGGCTGCGCGAGGAGATCGAGGGCGGCTCGCCGCGCCCGCAGATTGAGCTCGCGCTCGATCCGCTCGGCATCATCGCGCCGGCCCTGAAGCCATTCGCCAGCAGCACCGGACCGCAGGACGAGCAGCCCCTCACCTCGCCCGATGGCACGCTGCGCGTTTTCATGGTGGTGACAAATCAGCCGTCGATTGGCGCGTTCGATTGTCAGCGGCTGATGGAGGAAGTGAACGCGTTCCGCGCCAAGCCACCGGAAGGTTGGGACGGCGGCCCGCTCGAGATTCTGGTGACTGGTCGCTCCGCCTACGTCGCGGAGATCTCGCTGAGCATGCGGCACGACATCGTGGTGACGGTGCTCGGCTCGATCCTGCTCGTGGGCGGCGTCTTCTTCATCGGCTTTCACCGCTGGCTGCCGCTCATCGGGATGGGAATCACGCTGCTGCTGTGCTGTCTCGTTTCGCTCGCCGCCGGGCTGCTGATTTTCGGAGAGCTCAACATGGTGACGGTTGGCTTCTGCGCCATCCTGATCGGACTGGGGGTCGACTTCGCGATCCTCATTTTCGGTCGCTACCAGCAGGCGCGCGACGATGGCTGCGACCATGCGGCAGCCGTCGCTGAAGCGGTGAAGCACCTCGGGCGCGGGATCTTCTTCGGAGCGTTGACCACTGCCGTCGGGTTCCTCGCGCTGCTGCTCGCGAATTCGCCCGGCTTCACCCAACTGGGTGTGCTGATCGCGATCGGCATTTTCATGGCGGGCATCTTCATGGTGTCCGTTTTCTTTCTCTTCCTGCCGCGCAACGCTCCACCGCGCCACAACGACTGGATGTTCTCGCTCGTAAAGCGGTATGTTCGCTGGTCGGTGCGGCGGCCCTTCGTGATGCTCGGGATCGCGGTTCCCGTGCTCCTGCTGCTCACCGGCATCGCGCTTTCGCCGAAGCCGCGGCTCATCTTTGACGCGAGCACCCAATCGATGGAACCGAAGTCCAGTAATGCCGGCCACGCGCTCCATACGATCATGGAAAAAATGCCGACGCGTTGGGAGCCGGCGATCGCCATCATCCAGTCGGCGAACGCGCAGCAACTGCACGACTATTGGCAGCAAGTTGCGGCGCATTGGGGCAAGCTCCAGGAGCAAGGCAAAATCAAAAGCTTCGCCACGCCCGCGGCGCTGGCCTTGTCGCCCGCACGTCTCGACGAGAACCGACGCAAGCTCGGCACCGTTGACTTTGCCGCCAGCCGGGCTGCGCTGGAAGCGGCCGTGGCGGAGGAGGGATTCACGCCGGAGACGTTCGCGTCTGGCCTCACGCTGCTGGACGATCTCGCGCGGGCGGGGCAGATGAACGAGCCGCTGCCAGATTGGCGCACGCAGCTGCCGAAATCGTCGAGCTGGTGGTTCCTCGTGGACCGCTACTTCGCGCAGGATCCGTTGCTCTCGACCGGTTTTGTCACGACGCATGAGCCGATCACCAACCAGGAACAGAAAAACATGCTCGCACGGGAACTCCCGGTGGCGGGCGTGCCGATGACGCTCTCCGGGTGGAGCTTCACCCTGGCTGATCTGGTGCCGTGGTCGCAGCGGCAGCTGGTACTGATCAGCGCGTTGATGGCTTTGTTCGAGGGCGCCTTACTGGCGCTGCTCTATCGCGACTGGCGCCTGTGGCTGATCCACCTCGCGACGCTCGCTTTCGCCGTCGCGGCGATGATCGCGACGATGAAGCTGTTCCACATTCCATTGAATCTGCTCAACGTGCTCGCGTTCCGGCTCGTGCTCGCGGTTGGCGTGGACTACGGCATTTACGTGATGCTCGTGTGGCAGACGGCGCGCGATCTTCAGCACGACGTCGCGGGCGTGGTCAAGCCGGTCATCCTCGCGGGATTGACGGCGGTGGCGGGCTTTGGCTCGCTCGGGCTGGCCGACAATCCGACGCTGGGCGGACTCGGCATCGCCTGCGCCATCGGCATCTCCTGGAGCCTGGCCGCTACAATTTTCTTTGCCTTACCCGCAGCCGCGGCGGCTGAACCGAAGCTGTGGCGCGAAGAATCTTTACCGACCACCGTCTAAGCACTTCATCATGCCGTTCCAATCCGCTTTCAAAACCGCCCTCGCTCTCGCGTTCGTTGCGTTCACCTCTTCCTCGCTGGCGCAGCCGCTCGCGCCCCCTGAGTTGAAAACGCTCCTCGGGGAAATCCGGCAGAAACGCGCCGCCGCGCCGCAGGTGCAGGCTGACTTCCGCGAAGAGAAAACGATGAAGATGATGAACAAGCCCATCGCGAGCTCCGGCAAGGTTTGGTTCCAGGCGCCGAATAAATTTCGCCGTGAGATAAAGGGCAACGCGCCGAGCGTGACGGTGAGCAACGGGCAGCAGCTCTGGATTCACTATCCAAAGTTCCAATCGGCGGAGCAATACACGCTCGGGAAACGCTCGCCGCTCGACGCCGGGATCGCGGCGATCACGGCCAGCTTGAACCTGCAGGGCGTCGAAGAGAGCTACAACATCACCGGCGCCAAGGAAGGGGGCGGCTATATCCTGCAACTCACGCCGAAGGCGGCTGGCTTGAAGAAGATCCTGCAGCAGTTCACGATCCGGATGAACTCGGAGCTGCAGGTGGAGCGCACCGAGATGCTGCAGCCGAACGGCGATCGGATCGTGACCGGTTACTCGAACGAAAGCCGTGCGGCAATCGATCCGGCGATGTTCGAGTTCGCTCCGTCCGCGGACACCAAGGTGACGACGCCGCTCGGCCGCTAAATCGCGGCTCTCACTCTCGCGCGTTCTCGCGCACCGACAGTTTAGCCGCCGGATTTTTCGGCCGCGACAGATAGAAAAGAGCTGTATCTACAGTTCTTCGGGAACTTGCGCTTTCAGATTCCTTAGAAGGAGATGGGACGTTACGTGAAGAATGCAGGTCGCACCTCAAGCTCAACGTCCTCCGGGGACTTGCGGCCGTCCCTGGCGCTGAAACGTTCCTGCCTGTCGGATCTAAGGCCGATCCTGCGAACGCTGCTCTTCACGGTGCTTTTCGTCTTTGCCGCGGCGATGCCGTCAGCCGGCAGAGATCGCCCGGCGGATCGCCATCGGCCAGCGATCTTGTCGCGCATCAAGCGCGAGCCGGTCGCCTCCAGTGGTCTCGCTGCCGTCGGCTACAGCAGGCGATTGCGGGTGCTTGAGGTCGAGTTCCGCGACGGCTCCGTGTATCGCTACCGCGAGGTCCCCCGCTCACTGTATCGCGATTTCCTCGCGGCGGAATCCAAAGCCCGCTTCTATAACCGGCACGTGCGACGGAAATTTCCCTCCGTCCGCGTGAAGCCGCGGCGCCACCATTGAACTCGCGCAAAAGCCCGCGGCGCCAGGTCTTCGTTCTCACGCCGGACGAAAAAAAGGCGGTGTGCTGCGTTGTCGGCGCTTTTCTCCTCGGCGTCGGAACGCTGCAGTATCGCGCTGCTCATCCGCGGTCTACGCCAATACCGGAATCGAACGAGCAACAAGTCGCTGCCAAGGCGGCCTCCACACCGCGCCCGCGGAAAGCACGATCAACGACCGCCCGTCCTACGCCCACACCTGACCGCGAGGAGGAAGAGGAATGATTCTCGCGCCTAGTTTCCGTCTGTGCTCGCGGACGCAATTCCCCGTTCGCTCCCCTTCAAATGCTGGTCGAGGAAGTCGAGGATCGCCTTGTAAGCGCGAATCTCATTCTCCTTCTTCGTGAAACCGTGGCCCTCGTTATCGAACACCACGTACTCCACGATCCCGTTCTTCTTTTTGATCGCTTCCACGATCTCGTCGGACTCCGGCTTGATTACGCGCGGGTCGTTCGCTCCCTGCAGCACGA
>JACDCC010000266.1 GCA_013694595.1 Chthoniobacterales bacterium | reverse complement strand
CAAGTTCATTACGCTGGTGCCTGACAAAACGGAACGCGATGCCATTTGAGCTTTATACCGAGGTCGCCTTAGCGCGTGATTTGCCCGATCTGAGACTGCGGCGTGGCGATCTGGTTAAGCTCGTTGATCATCACGTCGCTCCCGGTGGGGAAGAAGGCTTCTCGATCGAAGTCTTTAACGCCGTCGGCGAAACAATCGCGGTGAGCGCTGTTCCGACTAGCGCCCTCGAAGCTCTGCGCGAGGATGAGGTATTGAGCGTCCGGCCATTGGCCGGCGTTGGATAAGGGCCATCGCCTACGGTTTTTGGTTCGGCGCCAGATCGGCGACGATTTTCTCGAAGCGCGGGTCGCCGCGGAGCGGGTCCCACCGCGAAGTCCGGGTAGTCCAGGTGAGCGTGGGTCTCGATTAGCATGTGCGGATTGGAAACGCCGCTTTCCTCATCCTTCCTCGATTAGTTTCCGTATTTTTTGATACCGTTGATGGCTTCGAAGCGGGTCGAGGTCGGAGTCATGCTTGATCCACCCCATTTTAAGCGCCGGACCGACAAGCGGGAGCAAACGTTCCAGCAAATCAAACGCTGCGTCTGTGTCGCCCAGGAGGGAGTAGACGCAGGCGGCGTTGTACTGAGTCATAATATCGTCAGGATCGATAGCCAACGCTCTGGATATCCATTCCCTCGCGCGGTCGGTCTCGCCAAGGACGACGAGGGCGATCGCACCGAGGTAAGCTGGCCTCGAATTTTCAGGATGAAGGGTGAGTTCGCGCTCTGCCTGTTCAATGCCCCTTCGTGCGGCACCTATGCTATCCCGATCACGGCCAAGTGACCGATATGTGGAAACCAACAGGCACAAGGATTGATAGTCATCCGGCTTGAGATCTGCCGCTCGCTCGAAAAGCGCGGCTGCCCGGTCGAGTTTGCCCTGTGCGACGCAGGCACGGGCGCAGAAGTAATTTGCCTCGAACAAATTGCGGTCGAGCGCGATGGCTTTTTCAAATTCCGCCATCGCCTCCTCGTAGTGTTTCCCGAGTGAGAGCGCGAGCGCCTGGGAGGCATGTGCTTCGGCCAGCCCCTCCTCCAGCTCGAGCGCCTTCGCGCTATTAGCCAGAATGCTGTCGATCCCGACATCCACATTGTAGTGCAGGGATAAGAAGGAATCGCAATCGGCGATGCCGGCGTAAGCGCGTGCGTAGCGCGGGTCCAATTCCACCGCCTTGGCGAACATTCGGCGCGCCAGATGATAGTTGGGCTTGGAGTGCCGGTTCAGGAACTGCCGACCTCGTAGATAGTAAGTATAAGCTTCGATGTTATCCGTCGGGGCCTGCCCCATGGACTTTCTCTCTTGTGGCAACAGCTTCACCTTCAGCTGCTCCACGATGGCGTGGGCGATTTCGTCCTGGATCGCGAAGATATCGGTTAGGTCACGATCGTAGCGTTCGGCCCACACATGTCCGCCGTCCTTGCTGCTAATGAGCTGACCTGTGACTCGCACACGGGCCCCGGCTTTTCGAACGCTTCCTTCCAGAATAAAGGCAACCCCAAGCTCTTGACCTACCTGCTGCACCTTTACCGGTTTGCCTTTGTAGGTGAACGCGGTGTTGCGCGCGATGACGAAAAGCCCCGATACCTTCGACAGGTCGGTGATGATGTCCTCGGTAATTCCATCGCTGAAATATTCCTGCTCCGGATCGCCGCTCATGTTGTTGAATGGGAGGACGGCGATTGATGGTCTTTGCTTATTGGGTTGTTCCTGAAGCATTGGGCCTGCGTCCTTCATATCGCGCGCGGCGGCCTGGCCCAGAGAGACACTGTAAACGCGCACTGGCCGGTCGATGTTCTTGAGCGTCTGCTCGCCCATATCCTCAAAAGCCAGGTCCAGCCGGTTGCCCACGTGATCGCGCACCGAACCAGAGATGGTGATCCCGCCGGGGCTGGCAATGCTCTCCAGTCGCACGGCGACGTTGACACCGTCGCCGAAAATATCTTCGCCTTCGACAATTACGTCTCCAAGATTGACGCCGACGCGAAATTCGATGCGGCTTTCCTGTGGCACATCCGCGTTGCGATCCCGCATTCCGCGCTGGATCTCCGCCGCGCAGGCGACGGCATTCACCACGCTTGGAAATTCGACCAGCATGCCATCGCCGGTCAATTTGACGATGCGTCCCTGGTGCTCGGCGATTCTGCCGTCGATGAAGTCTGCTCGGAGTGTCTTGAGTGCGGCGAGCGTGCCGGACTCGTTCGCACCCATCAGCCGGCTATAGCCAACCACATCAGCGGCAAGAATGGCGGTGAGGCGACGTTCCATTTTCGTTCAGAAACCTAATTGCCCGTAGCTTTCGATCAGCATGCAGATTGCGGCCTCGCCTCCTAATCCTGGCCGATTAGTTCGAGTATCTTCTGATAACGCGGATGGCTCCGCAGCGGA
This sequence comes from Chthoniobacterales bacterium, assembly GCA_013694595.1. Classification (GTDB taxonomy): domain Bacteria; phylum Verrucomicrobiota; class Verrucomicrobiia; order Chthoniobacterales; family UBA10450; genus JACCTI01. Next base: position 1,337 of record JACDCC010000266.1, on the reverse strand, counting down.
TCAAGGGAGGAATCGTGGTTGATCCATCCATGCTTCAACTCGTAACCGGCGTGGGGGAGTAAGCGTTCGAGCAAATCGAAAGCAGGGTCTATATCACCAAGCTTGGAGTAGACACAGGCAGCGTTATATTGAGTGTAAATATCGTGCGGGTCGATTGCCAATGCTCTGGATAACCATTCCCTGGCGCGGTCGCTTTCGCCAAGCACAGCGAGGGCACCAGCGCCTAAGTAAGCCGACCGCGGATTATCGGGGTGAAGAGTGAGATTACGCTCTGCCCGTTCAACACCCCTGCGCGCAGCGCTCTTTGCATCGGCATCGCGGCCAAGTGATCGATAGATCTGAATTGACAGGATCAACGCTTGGTAGTCGTCCGGTTTGATTTCCGCAACACGTTCGAAGAGTGCGGCTGCCTTCTCCAGCTTACCTTGGATGAAGCAAGCCCGAGCATAAAAGTAGTGCGCTTCGAATGAGTTCGGATCTAACGCGATGGCTCGTTCGAACTCCGCTGTAGCCTCGTCGTATCGTTTCTCAAGGGAGAAGGCGAGGCCGCGCGAGGCGTGGGCTTCGGCTAGTCCGCTATCCAGTGCCAGTGCCTTCGCACTTGTAGCCAGAATGTCGTCGGTAGCGACGCCCTCTACATGGTAGTGGAGAAAGAGGAAAGAATCGCAATCGGCGATTCCGGCGTAAGCTCGCGCATACAGCGGGTCCAACTCGACCGCTTTAGCGAACATTTGCCGCGCTAATTGATAGTAGCCTTTCAAGCTCCGCTCCATGAACTGGCGGCCTCTGAGATAGAACGTGTATGCCTCAACGTTGTCGGTCGGCGCCTGGCTGATCGCTTTCTTTTCCTGCGGGAGCAGCTTGACCTTCAGCTGCTCGACAATCGCGTGGGTGATTTCGTCCTGGATGGCGAAGATATCGGTCAGGTCGCGATCGTAGCGTTCGGCCCAGACATGACGGTCGTCCTTACCATTGATAAGCTGCCCTGTAACGCGGACACGCGAGCCCGCCTTGCGAACACTTCCTTCCAAGACAAAGCTGACTCCAAGCTCTTTAGCCACTTCCGGCACCTTGACGGGCTGGCCCTTGTAAGTGAACACGGTGTTACGTGCTACCACGGACAAACCTGACACTTTCGACAGGTCGGTAATAATGTCCTCGGTAATGCCGTCACTGAAATATTCCTGCTCCGGATCGCCGCTCATGTTGATGAACGGGAGAACTGCAATCGATGGCTTTTCTTCGCGTGTCCCTGATGCACCGCCGTCGGCTTCTTGCGTCGAGGGCGCATCCAATGAAATGGTGTAAACGCGAATCGGCCGTTCGATATTCTTCAG
>JACDCC010000265.1 GCA_013694595.1 Chthoniobacterales bacterium | reverse complement strand
CTTCGAGAACGAAAGGTAAATCCAGCCGTTCTGCGCGTAGCCGGGATGAAGCCGGACGTCGAGGAGACCGCCTTGTCCACGGGCAACAACCTCCGGCACATTTGAGACTGGTTCCTTCTGCAGCTTGCCGTCCGTTCCGATGATGCGGAGGCGACCTGCGCGCTCCGTGACCAGGAAGCGGCCGTCCGTCAGCATCTCCATTCCCCACGGATTCCGCAGCCCGTCCGCGACAGTTTCGACCTTGAAGCTGTGCTTCTCGGATTGAGTCGGGCTTTGCGCTGCTGCAATCGGAATGGTCGCCGCCGCCAGCGTGAGTAAAGTGGCAGCGAAAGGCAATTGGCTCGTCCTCATGATAATCGCGCACGCTAGGTTCTTCGTTTGCTGCACACAAGTGATCGGACTGGCGGCGCTGTGCGCGTTCACTGCGTGCGATCGTGAAGCGGGACCGCCGGCAACGCCAGGCGCGGCGGCGCCCCCGCCGGCGGATCAACTTCGTATCGGTGAAAAGGCGTACGAGGCGCATTGCGCGCAATGTCACTACGCGGGAGAAGGCGGTGCGAACGTGCCGCCGCTGGCAAACTCACCGGTGCTGCTGGGACCGCCTGCTGCGACGTTCAAGGTGATTCTGCAGGGGCAGGCGAACCAGAGCGTCGTGAACGGGCAAAAGTTTAACGGCATCATGCCGGCCATGGATTATCTCACTGATGAGGAAATCGCCTCCGTCACTGCCTACCTGCGCCACCGGTTCGCCGCGAAAGAGGAAACGATCACTCCCGCGCAAGTGGCGGAGGCACGACGAAACCTCCCGGTCTCCCCCTAGCCGCGACCGGCACACCCAAAGCGGAACTTATTCGTGAGCATCGACTTCGAGGAGCTGGATTATCAACAGACGCCGCTTGGCGAGCTGACGCTGCGGCGGCGGCGCCTCCGCTCGTTAGGCAATTTCGACGTTTTCGAGGTGAAATTGGCGGACGCATTTCTCATGTCGAGTCTGTTCCACGTCGTGGAAGAGGAGCTGGCGACCCGCGGTCTGGCGGAGTTGCCGTCAGGAGAATGGGATGTAGTGGTCGGCGGACTCGGCCTGGGCTACACCGCGGTCGCGGCGCTGGAGCACGCCTCCGTCCGGTCACTGCTCGTGATCGACGCACTTGCCCCGGTGATCGAGTGGCATCGGCGCGGCCTTGTGCCTCTTGGTTCGCGCCTAACGAGTGACTCGCGATGCCGGCTCGTGAACGGCGACTTCTTCGCGCTCGCCGCCAGCGAAACGGGTTTCGATTTCGAGCGGCCGGAGCGGAAGTTCCACGCCATCCTGCTCGATATCGACCATTCGCCCCGCGATCTCCTGCATCCGCTGAACGCGACGTTTTATACCACCGATGGCCTGCGCGCTCTCGCCACGCACATTCGTCCCGGCGGTGTCTTCGCAATGTGGTCGGACGAACCGCCAGACGAAGAGTTCATGCACGTTCTCGACTCCGCCTTCATCGACTCGCGGGCGCACGTGGTAACGTTCCCGAATCCATTGCTGGAAAGCGAGTCCGCCAGCACCGTCTACGTGACGCGGAAGCCGGTCGTTCCCTGAGAAACGATGCCGGAGCTCACCTTTTACACGCTCGACGTTTTCACGGACCTCCTCTTCGGGGGCAACCAGCTCGCTGTCTTTTCCAGACGCGCCGGAAATGGAGCCGGCCCTGATGCAGGCAATCGCGCGCGAGTTTAACTACTCTGAGACCGTTTTTGTCCGACCGACCGAGAACGCCGGCGCCCTGCGGCGTCTGCGCATTTTCACGCCGGGCGGTGAGCTGCCGTTTGCGGGCCATCCGACGATTGGCACCGCACAACTCCTCGTCGAACTGGGCCTCGCGCCCGGAAGCGGGAACGGCACCTCCGTTTTCGCGCTTGAGGAGGGCGTCGGACTCGTGCCGGTAAGTGTCTCGCACATCGAAGATGGTCGCTACTTCACCTGGCTGACGGCTGCGCGACTGCCGGAGGCTGGTCCCGCGCCTCCACCGCCGGAATTGCTGGCGCCGATGCTCGGCCTCGCGGCTGACGAGATCGTCTCTGATTCGGTCGACGCGCCCAGCAGCTACTCTGCAGGCGTTCCATTCACATTTGTTCCGGTTCGGGATCTGGAGGCGCTAGGGCGGGCCGCGTTGGACATGCCGGTGTGGCGGAAGCTGCTGCCGCGACTCCGGTCGCCTGACATTTACCTCTTCTGCCTCCAGGCCATGACAGATGGAGCGCACGTGCGGGCGCGGATGTTCGGTCCGGCAATGGGCATCACCGAAGACTCGGCGACGGGCGGCGCGGCGGCAGCGTTCGCAGGGTACCTTTGGAAGCGTCACGGCGGACCGGGTTCGTGGATCATCCGCCAAGGCGTTGAAATGGGGCGTCCCAGCCAGCTGCATGTAGAAGTAACCGGGGATAGTCGTGCGATTGGCGCGGTCCGCGTCGGCGGCAGCGCGGTGCGGGTAAGCCACGGCACCATGCGGGTTCGTTAGGCCGCCACTGCACAAAAACGCGTGCGATGCCGCTGAGTCTCCGCATAGTCAGCACGTGCCATTTCGTTCGTTAGGTCTCGACGACCGCATCCATCAAGCAATCAAAGAAGCCGGCTACACGGAGCCGACACCGATTCAGACCGCCGCGATTCCGGAGGTGCTTGCGAATCGCGATGTCATCGGGATCGCGCAGACGGGGACAGGGAAAACGGCGGCGTTTGTGCTGCCGATTCTACATCATCTGGCGCAGCGGATCGGAGCGGATGCCAATCGCCGCGGCACGCGCGCGCTCGTTGTCGCGCCGACCCGTGAGCTTGTGATGCAGATCGAGGAGAACGTCCGCGCCTACGCCAAGCACTTAC
>JACDCC010000232.1 GCA_013694595.1 Chthoniobacterales bacterium | reverse complement strand
ACGTGAACTCGATGGCGTCGAACCTGACGTCCCAGGTCCGCAACATCGCCGAAGTGACGACCGCCGTGGCGAACGGCAACCTCGGCAAGAAGATCACCGTCGACGTGCGCGGCGAAATCCTGGAGCTCAAGGACACCATCAATACGATGGTGGATCAGCTGTCGTCGTTCGCGTCGGAAGTGACCCGCGTCGCGCGCGAAGTGGGTACCGAAGGGAAGCTCGGAGGGCAGGCCGAGGTGACCGGCGTCGCCGGGACGTGGAAGGACCTCACCGACAACGTGAACCTGATGGCGTCGAACCTGACGGGCCAGGTCCGCAACATCGCGGAGGTCACCACCGCCGTCGCGATGGGGGATCTCTCCAAGAAGATCACCGTGGATGTGCGCGGCGAGATTTTGGAGCTGAAGAACACCATCAACACCATGGTGGACCAGCTGGGCTCGTTCGCCTCGGAGGTGACCCGCGTCGCTCGCGAGGTGGGCTCTGAAGGAAAGCTGGGCGGACAGGCGGACGTGAAGGGCGTCGCCGGCACCTGGAAGGACCTCACCGACTCGGTGAACTCGATGGGTGCGGGCCTCACCGCGCAGGTCCGCGACATCGCCAAGGTCGCCACCGCGGTCGCCAACGGAGACCTGTCGCAGAAGATCAGCGTGGACGTGCGAGGGGAGATCCTCGAACTCAAGCAGACCGTCAACAAGATGGTCGACAACCTGAACACCTTCTCCGCGGAGGTGACCCGCGTCGCCCGCGAGGTCGGCACCGAAGGAAAGCTCGGCGGTCAGGCACAGGTCTCTGGCGTGTCCGGCACCTGGAAGGACCTCACCGACAACGTGAACCTGATGGCGTCCAATCTGACCGCCCAGGTCCGCAACATCGCGGAGGTGACGACCGCGGTCGCCCTGGGTGACCTCTCCAAGAAGATCACCGTGGACGTCAAGGGCGAGATCCTGGAGCTGAAGAACACCATCAACACGATGGTGGATCAGCTCAGCTCGTTCGCCTCGGAAGTAACGCGTGTGGCCCGCGAAGTAGGAACGGAAGGAAAGCTCGGCGGCCAGGCGGATGTGAAAGGCGTGGCCGGCACGTGGAAGGATTTGACCGACTCGGTGAACTCGATGGCCGGCAACCTCACAGCTCAGGTGCGTAACATCGCGGAAGTGACAACCGCGGTCGCGAACGGTGACTTGTCGAAGAAGATTACCGTAGATGTCCGTGGCGAAATCCTCGAGCTGAAAGACACGATCAATACGATGGTGGATCAGCTCCGTTCGTTTGCGTCGGAAGTAACACGCGTGGCGCGCGAGGTAGGCTCGGAAGGAGCGCTTGGTGGCCAGGCGGATGTGCGCGGCGTGGCCGGCACGTGGAAGGATCTGACCGACAACGTGAACATGATGGCCGGGAATCTTACCGCCCAAGTGCGAAACATCGCCGAGGTGACGACCGCGATCGCGAATGGCGATCTCTCCCGCAAGATTACCGTGGATGTGCGCGGCGAGATCCTCGAGATGAAGAACACGATCAACACGCTGGTTGATCGCCTCAGCTCCTTCGCCTCTGAAGTAACGCGTGTGGCGCGCGAAGTAGGTTCGGAAGGAATCCTGGGCGGCCAGGCCGAAGTGCGCGGCGTCTCCGGGACGTGGAAAGATTTGACCGACTCGGTAAACTTCATGGCGGGTAACCTGACCGCGCAGGTGCGTAACATTGCGCTCGTTACGACGGCGGTGGCGAACGGCGATCTCTCGAAGAAGATCACCGTTGATGTGAAGGGCGAAATCGCAGAGCTGAAGAACACGGTCAACACGATGGTGGATCAGCTCAGCTCGTTTGCTTCGGAAGTAACACGTGTGGCACGCGAAGTAGGCTCCGAAGGTATCCTGGGCGGCCAGGCGGAAGTGAAAGGCGTGGCCGGCACCTGGAAAGATCTCACTGACTCGGTGAACTCGATGGCCGGTAACCTGACTGGTCAGGTGCGTAACATCGCCGATGTGACCACGGCCGTCGCGCGCGGTGACCTCTCCAAGAAGATTACTGTTGATGTGAAGGGTGAGATTCTCGCGCTGAAGAACACCATCAACACCATGGTGGATCAGCTCAGCTCGTTCGCGGCGGAAGTGACGCGCGTAGCGCGCGAAGTAGGAACCGAAGGAAAACTGGGCGGGCAGGCGGACGTGCGCGACGTCGCGGGAACCTGGAAGGATCTTACCGACTCGGTGAATTTCATGGCGGGTAATCTCACCGGCCAGGTGCGAAACATCGCGGAAGTGACAACGGCGGTCGCGAATGGCGACTTGTCTAAGAAGATCACCGTCGACGTGAAAGGCGAGATTCTGGAGCTAAAGAACACCATCAACACGATGGTGGATCAGCTCAGCTCGTTCGCGGCGGAGGTAACACGCGTGGCGCGCGAAGTAGGCACGGAAGGGCGCCTCGGCGGCCAGGCGGACGTGAAAGGCGTGGCCGGCACCTGGAAAGATCTAACCGACTCTGTGAATTCGATGGCCGGTAACCTCACCGGTCAGGTGCGTAACATCGCAGAAGTCACGACCGCCGTCGCGAACGGTGACTTGTCTAAGAAGATCACCGTAGATGTTCGCGGTGAGATTCTGCAGCTCAAAGACACCATCAATACGATGGTGGATCAGCTCCGGTCGTTCGCGTCCGAAGTAACACGCGTGGCGCGCGAAGTAGGGAGCGAAGGAAAGCTCGGTGGCCAGGCGGATGTGCGTGGTGTTGCCGGCACTTGGAAGGATCTCACCGACTCGGTGAACTCCATGGCGGGTAATCTTACCGCCCAGGTGCGAAACATCGCGGACGTGACGACCGCCGTCGCGCGCGGTGATCTCTCGAAGAAGATCACGGTAGACGTGAAAGGCGAAATTCTGGAGCTGAAGGACACCATCAACACGATGGTGGATCAGCTCAGCTCGTTTGCCTCGGAAGTAACGCGTGTGGCGCGCGAAGTAGGTTCGGAGGGAATCCTGGGCGGTCAGGCTGATGTAGCAGGCGTCGCCGGTACCTGGAAAGATCTTACCGACTCGGTGAACTCGATGGCCGGTAACCTGACCGGCCAGGTGCGAAACATCGCGGAGGTCACCACCGCGGTTGCCAATGGCGATTTGTCCAAGAAGATCACGGTCGATGTGCGCGGCGAAATTCTGCAGCTCAAAGACACCATCAACACCATGGTGGATCAACTGCGCTCGTTCGCATCCGAGGTGACGCGCGTTGCGCGGGAAGTAGGTTCGGAAGGCGCGCTCGGCGGTCAGGCCCGAGTCGAAGGTGTCTCCGGCACCTGGAAGGATTTGACCGACTCGGTGAATTTCATGGCGAGTAACCTGACGACACAGGTCCGTAACATCGCGGCGGTAACGACGGCGGTCGCGACTGGCGATCTTTCGAAGAAGATTACGGTCGATGTAAAAGGCGAGATTCTGGAATTGAAGAACACCGTCAATACGATGGTGGATCAGCTGAACTCTTTCGCGTCGGAAGTGACGCGCGTGGCGCGGGAGGTGGGAACGGAAGGACGCCTCGGAGGTCAAGCCATGGTGAAGGGCGTGGCCGGGACCTGGAAAGATTTGACCGACTCGGTGAACTTCATGGCCGGCAACCTGACGAACCAGGTGCGCGGCATTGCCAAAGTCGTGACGGCGGTCGCCAACGGCGATTTGAAGCAGAAGCTGTACGTGGAAGCCAAGGGCGAGATCGCGGCGCTGGCCGACACGATCAACGGCATGACCGACACGCTCGCGATTTTTGCGGACCAGGTCACGGGCGTCGCGCGCGAAGTGGGCGTGGAAGGAAGACTGGGCGGCCAGGCCAACGTCCCTGGCGCGGCGGGCACCTGGCGCGATCTGACCGACAACGTGAATCAACTAGCCGGCAATCTAACCTCCCAGCTGCGCGCCATCGCAGACGTGGCGACGGCGGTGACGAAGGGTGATCTCACCCGGTCGATTCAGGTCGATGCCGCAGGCGAAGTTGCGTTCGTCAAAGACAACATCAACGAGATGATTCGTAACCTGAAGGACACCACGCTTCGGAACGATGAGCAGGATTGGCTCAAGACGAATCTCGCGAAGTTCACCCGCATGCTGCAAGGTCAGAAGGACCTGCTGACGGTCGGCCGCCTGATTCTTTCGGAACTGGCGCCAGTCGTATCGGCGCAGCAGGGCGTCTTCTATATCATGGACGGCGCCGCGGAGGAGCCGGAGCTCAAGCTCCTCGCGAGCTACGCCTACCGCGAACGCAAAGGCGTCAACAACCGGTTCAAGCTCGGCGAAAGTCTCGTCGGGCAGGCGGCGCTGGAGAAGGAGCGCATCCTTCTCACGGACGTCCCGAATGATTACGTGCTGGTCAGTTCCGGCCTCGGCGAAGCGAAACCGTTGAACATCGTGGTGCTCCCGATCGTATTCGAAGGTCAGGTCAAGGCCGTGATGGAGCTGTCATCGCTCGAGCGATTCAACCCCACGCACCAGACCTTCCTGGATCAGCTCACGGAAAGTATCGGCATCGTCTTGAACACCATCGAGGCGAATACCCGCACCGAGGACCTGCTGAAGCAGTCGCAGTCACTCGCGGCCGAGTTGCAGAGCCGGCAGCAGGAGCTGCAGCAGACCAACCAGGAGCTGGAGGAAAAGGCCCGCCAGCTCTTCGAGCAGAACGCCGAGGTCGAGCACAAGAATCGCGAGGTCGAGCAGGCGCGTCAGGCACTGGAAGGCAAGGCGCAGCAGCTCTCGCTCACCTCCCGTTACAAGTCCGAGTTCCTGGCGAACATGTCGCACGAGCTGCGCACGCCGCTCAACAGTCTGCTCATTCTCGCCGATCAGCTGTCGGCGAATCCCGAAGGGAACCTGACACCGAAGCAGGTGGAGTTTGCTCGCACGATCCGCGGTTCAGGCAAAGACCTCCTGAAGCTCATCAACGACATTCTGGACCTTTCGAAAATCGAGTCCGGAACCGTTACCCTCGACGTCGGAGAAGTTCGGTTCGAGGAGATGCGCCAGACGATGGAGCGCACTTTCCGACACGTGGCCGAAGGGAAGGGGCTCAGCTTCAAGATCGATGTGGATCCGAGCTTACCGGAAGCAGTGCGCACAGATGCGCAACGGCTCGACCAGGTGCTCAAGAACTTGCTCTCGAACGCGTTCAAGTTCACGGATCGGGGCAATGTGAACCTCCGCGTCATGAAAGCGGACGGCGGTTGGAATCCGGAGAACGGAAATCTGGAGCGCGCCGAAAGCGTCTTTGCGTTTTCGGTGAGCGACAGCGGCATCGGCATCCCGGCCGATAAGCAAAACACCATCTTCGAGCCATTCATCCAGGCGGACGGCAGCACGAGCCGCAAGTATGGCGGCACTGGCCTTGGCCTCGCCATCAGCCGGGAACTCGCTCGTGTCTTGGGCGGCGAAATCCGCGTAGAAAGCATGGAAGGCCGAGGCAGCACCTTCACGCTCTTCCTGCCGCAGAATTACACTGTGATTCCGACCGAGCGCCCGATGCCAACGCCGACGGAGCCGGAGCAGGTGACGTACGAGCAACCCAGCAGTGCCGAGACGGCGGTGACTCGCGCCGAGTTCGGCGTGGCCGATGATCGGACAAACGTTTTGCCGGGAGAAAAAGTGGTGTTGATCATCGAAGATGACCGCGACTTCGCGCAGTGGCTGGTAGACATCGCGCATGAGAACGGCTTCAAGGCCATCGTCACATCGCGAGGAAAAACCGGTCTCGCGCTGGTGCGGGAGTTTATGCCGTCGGCTGTCAGTCTCGACATCACGCTGCCGGACATCGACGGATGGCAAATCCTCGATCGGCTGAAGTCTGATCTCGCTACCCGTCACATTCCCGTCTTTGTGATCTCGGCCAACGAAGAGCCGGAGAACGCGCTTCGCCAGGGGGCGCTACGCTTTCTGACGAAGCCGATCGACCAGGCGCAGATCAAAGACGTCTTCAACGAAGCGCACCGTATGCTAGATGTGGCCGCGAAGAAGCTGCTCGTGATCGAAGACGATGAGACCCAGCGCAACAGCATCCGGGAATTGATCGGCAACGAGACCGCGGAACTGACGGACGCGGAAGATGCGCGTGCCGCGCTCCAGGCGCTCGAGAAGGAGAGGTACGACTGCGTGGTGCTCGACCTGATGCTGCCCGACATGTCCGGGTTCGATCTGATCGATCGGATTCGTCGCCAATACGACCACCTGCCGATCATCGTTTACACAAGCAAGGATCTGTCACAGGAAGAGGAGGCGAAGCTGAACCGCATCGCACAGACGACCATCGTGAAAGACGTCCGCAGCCCGGAACGGCTGTTCGATCAAACCGCGCTGTGGTTGCATCGCGACGCGGCGAAGCTGCCGCAGGCGAAGCGCGAGATGCTGCAACGGTTGCATGATCCCGACGCGATTCTTTCCGGACGAAAGGTGCTGATCGTCGACGACGACATTCGGAATATCTTCGCGATGACCAGCATGCTGGAGCGCTACAAGATGGACGTCATCTCGGCGGAAACGGGGAAAGCGGCGATTGATTCGTTGCAGGGCGATCCACAAATCGAGCTCGTGTTGATGGACATCATGCTCCCTGAAATGGATGGTTACGATACGATGCGCGCGATCCGTAGTATGTTCGGCTTTGAGCAACTGCCAATCATCGCCCTCACGGCGAAGGCGATGAAAGGCGACCGCGAGAAGTGCATCGATGCAGGAGCGAGCGACTATATTTCCAAGCCGGTGGATACGGACCGCCTTCTCACGCTGCTCCGTAACTGGCTGTACCGCTAATAATGGCCGACGAGTTCAACGGCAGGGAACCGGCGGACGAAAAGGTGAACATCCTGCTGGTCGACGACCGGCCCGACAAGCTCCTTGCGCACGAGGCGATCCTCGAAGAACTCGATCAAAACCTGATCCGCGCCACATCTGGAAAGGAGGCGCTGCGCTGTCTGCTCCAGCAGGATTTCGCCGTGATCCTGCTGGATGTGAACATGCCGGTGATGGATGGCTTCGAGACGGCGTCGTTGATTCGCCAGCGGCTGCGCTCCGAGACCACGCCGATCATCTTCATCAGCGCGGTCAACGACACGGAAAATCATGTGTCACGCGGCTACTCGTTAGGCGCAGTTGATTACATCCTCACGCCGGTGGTGCCGGAAATCCTGCGCGCGAAGATTAACGTTTTCGTCGATCTCTATAAGAAGACGGAGCAGGTGAAACGACGCGCGGAAGAGCGTGCGCAGTACATCCAGGAACAGGCGAAACGCGCGGAAGCAGAGGCTGCACAGCGACGGCTAGAGTTCCTGGCAGACGCTAGCAACGTTCTTGCGGGGTCGCTCGATTATCAGGAGACGTTCGAGAACCTCGCGAGACTGGCGGTGCCGCGGCTGGCCGACTTTTGCATCATCGACGTCGCGGAGGAGGGGAACACGTTGCGGCAGGTCGCGGCCGCGCACCGCGATCCGGCCCAGCAGGAGAGATTGCGTCAGCTGCAGGAGCATTACCCGACCGACCTCACCGCCCGCCACGGCGGGCTGCGTGTCTTTCAAACAGGCAAACCCGAGATGGGCGAAATGACCGATGCGGCGCTTGATTCGATGTTTGAAGACGAACGCACCCGCGACTTCGTCCGGAGCCTGAATCCGAAATGCTACGTGGCGGTTCCGCTGCTCGCACGCGGCCGCGTTCTTGGTGCGATCACTCTCGTGAACGTTGACAGCAATCGCGGCTGCGGTTCCAGCGAACTCGCGCTCGCCGAGGAGCTCGCACAGCGCGCCGCGCTCGCGCTCGACAATGCGAGCTTGTACAAGGCCGCGCAAACCGCGCGGACCGAAGCGGAGCGGGCAAATCTCGCGAAAGATCGCTTTCTTGCCATGCTCAGCCACGAGCTGCGCACTCCGCTCACGCCCATCCTCAGCTCGGCGATGGCGCTGGAAGACGAGGAAGGTCTCCGCCCGGATATCCGCGCTTCGCTGCAGATGATCCGACGCAACGTTGAACTGGAAGGCCGCTTGATCGACGACCTTCTGGATCTCACCCGAATCAGCAAAGGCAAAGTTCAATTGAGCCGTGAGAACGTCGACGGACACGAGCTTCTGAGGAGCGCCCTCGACATCTGCCGCGACGGTGTCGACGCCAAGACGCTGGCGCTCACGGTTGACCTGGCGGCGGAGAATGTCTGGCTTGAGGCCGACCCGGCGCGCCTCCAGCAAATCTTTTGGAATCTGATCAAAAACGCGATCAAGTTCACACCGGCCGGCGGCACGATCGCGATTTCAACGTGGAACGACTCTGCTGATCATTTCTGCGTCCGCGTGGAAGACAGCGGTGTCGGGATAGACGCTGAGTCGCTGCCGAAGATCTTTAAGGCGTTCGAGCAGGCAGAACGGGCGCATCTTGGCGGTCTCGGGCTTGGTCTCGCGATCACGAAGTCGCTCGTCGAAACGCACGACGGCTGCATCGTGGCAGAGAGCGGCGGGAAAGATCAGGGCGCACGCTTCACGATCCTGCTGCCAACGACGCAGCGGAAGGGGGCCGGCCACGCTTCGGTCGCACCAGTCCGGGCGCGCGATCGTCAATCGCTCCGCATTCTGCTCGTGGAAGATCACGAGGACACGAATCGTTCCCTGACGAAGCTGTTACGGCGGCGCGGGTATGAAGTGGAAGCCGCGATGAGCGTCCGCGCCGCGCTTGATCTCGCCGCCAGCGGCCACTTCGACGTCCTGGTCAGCGACATCGGCCTGCCGGATGGGTCTGGCATCGAGTTAATGCAGGCGCTCGAGAGCGGTCGGCCTTCGCTCGGCATCGCCCTGACCGGATTCGGGATGGAAGAAGATGTGCAGCGCACGCAGGAGGTCGGCTTTCAGCACCATCTCGTTAAGCCGGTCGACTTGAACAAGCTGGACGCGCTCATCCAGAAAGCGGCAGTAGCGCGGGCGGACGCGGCTCTGGCCGGCGCCTTGTAACGCTCAGCCGCCGATCGCGGCACGCATCTGCGCGAACCGGCTTTTGCCGGTCACCTCGGTCACGGGCGTGGCGAGAAGTTTCTTTAGATCCACGCGCTCGAGGAACTCCGGCGCGAGCTCTTTGATGAACGAGCTGGGATGACACGGGCTCACGCTGCCGAACTTCAAACGATCACGGCAGTAGCTCAGCGTCAGCGTTCGACGCGCGCGCGTGATGCCGACGTATAACAAGCGGCGCTCTTCATCGATGGTGCCCTCAGATTTCGATCGCTCGTGCGGTAACAAACCTTCCTCGAGCCCGATGAGATAGACGTGCCGGAACTCGAGCCCTTTCGCGGCGTGCATCGTGATCAGCGTCACGGCTTTCTTCTTCTCGATGTCCTCCTGCTTCTCTTCCTCGCGCTCCTGGTCGAGGAGGATCTCGTCGAGGAATCCCGGGAGCCCTTTCGTTGATCGTTGCGCAAAGGCGGCGAGGTCACGCAGCATGTCTCCGATGTTGCCTTCGCGCGCGCTCGCTTCCTCCGCCGTTTTGCAGCTGCGCCGCAACTCGGTCGCATATTCTATTTCGGCGATGAGTTTCGTCACGATCGCCGACGGTTCCGTCAGCGGCTCCGCGATCTTTATCTGGTAAGAGTCGATAAGCTCAACGAAAGCGTTGATGCTGGCGCCAGTCCGGGCGCTGACCGACGCTACGAACTGCGCCGAACGCAGCGCCTCCCAAAGGCTGCACTTCTGCCGCACGCTCCACTGCAGAGCGGTCTCCACTGTCGCCGCGCTGATCCCGCGCGCCGGCGTGTTGATGATCCGCAGGAGATTTGCGTCCGCCTCGGGATTCACGAGGACGCTCATGTAGGCAATCAGGTCCTTCACTTCGCGCCGGTCGAAAAAGCTTTTCCCGCCGACGATCCGATACGGAATCTGCAGACGCCGCAGGTTCTCCTCGAGGATCCGCGACTGCGCGTTCATCCGGAACAGGACCGCAAAACCTTCCCATGGTTCCTCTGTGTCCATGTGGCGGCGATGGATCTCTTCCGCCACGAACTGCCCTTCCTCACGGTCGTTAGGCGATTCAATCAGCCGCACCTTTTCACCGTCGCCGCGTGAACTCCAAAGCCGCTTCGGTCGCCGCCGCGGGTTGTGTTTGATGAGGGAATTCGCGGTGCCAAGGATCGCGTTCGTGCTCCGATAGTTCTCCTCCAGCTTCACAACCGTGGGGTTCGGAAAGTGATGTTCGAACTCGAGAATGTTCGATACCTCCGCGCCGCGCCACCCGTAGATCGATTGATCGTCATCGCCCACCACCGCGATGTTCTGCCGCTCATCCGCGAGCAACCGGACGAGCTCGAGCTGCAAGCGGTTCGTGTCCTGAAACTCGTCGACCATCAGGTAACGGAAGCGTTCGCGCCAGCGCTGGCGGACATCAGGGTGCTCGTTCAACAGCTGAACCGTGAGCAGAAGCAGATCGTCGAAGTCGACGGCATTTGCCGTCTTCAGCTCGTCGCGGTAACGGCGGAAGACGGCCCCGGCCAGCGTCTCGCCGTCGTGCGGTGGTGACCAGCCATTGTTCTTAGCCTTGCTGATGGACGCCTTCGCGATGTTAGGGTCGAGTTTCTCGTCGCGCGCCGCTGTGCGCGTGATGATCTTTTTGATGAGTCCGAGCTGATCGCCTTCGTCGTAGATGCTGAAGTTATTCTTGTAGCCGAGCCGGTCAATTCCCGCCCGGAGGATGCGGAGGCAAAGGGCGTGAAAGGTCGACATCGTCACCTTCTTCGCGTCGGCGGCATCGATCATCTTGCCGAGCCGCTCGCGCATTTCCGCGGCGGCTTTATTCGTGAACGTAACGGCAAGGATATGCGCGGGATCGACGCCTTGCGCGATCAGGTACGCGACGCGCATCGTGATCACGCGCGTCTTCCCCGTGCCGGCGCCAGCCAGGATCAGCAGGGGACCGTCGGTGGTGGTAGCGGCGATTCGTTGTGCGTCGTTAAGATCGGAGAGTCGGAACCGTGCCATCGCGAAGCGCGTAAGGTGAGCCAGAATCGGGGCCTTGACGAATGCGGCGGCGGATGGCGGAACTCGGCGCGGCCGAGGCCAGTTGGACGACCGTCAGAGGCGCCGGATGGTGGAATTGAGCCGGTGCTGCTGCATCTCCCGGCGCATCACGATTCCCTGCTGATCCGCCGAGTGACCTTGCACGATCAGAAGCGCGTGAATCGCGCCCGGCAGCCACAAGCAGAGAGTCAGCGCCACGTTCAGCAGCACCCGGTGTCCTCTGCCGCAGGAAAACACTGCCGCCGGGGGGCAGAGGAGGGCGAGCAGGTAGCGCATCAAACGTGCAATCATGAGCTGTTCGCCGCGAATGCACAACCTCGCCGCCAACGTTTTTTTTTGATGGACTCCGGTGCGGCACGCGCGCTGAGGCGGTTACAGCAGCCTGACGGCTCGATTGCGGGGGCGTTCTGGTCGGCCCCGCATTGCTGAGAGCGGCCTACGTTTCTCTTATCACTTCGCGTGGATCGTGATCATCGCGCATGGCGGCGAACCTGGCGTGCCGCAGGTTCCCCGCGTCGGTCCACTCCACAAAGGAGATCCGGCAAACGATTTCTGGCTTGAGCCAGCGGCATTCTTTCATCTTCTCAGCGGTGAGCGCATCGCCGCGACGGGCGCCTTTCTTCTCTGGCAGATTCACGAACGGGCAGGTCGCGATCTGCCGCTTCTCCAGCTTGCGGAAGATCTCGTCTCGCAGGCGCGGTACGAAGCCGTCTTTCACTTTCGCCACGAAGATCAACCGCTTGTTCTCGTAGACGCCGACGAGGAGCGAATCAAAGCCGCGAGTTCCCGGAATACACCCGCCGATGACGAACTCCTGAGAGCGATCGGTGCGCAGCTTGATCCAAGCGCCGGACCGCTCGCCCGGTTCGTAAGGAGAACCTCGACGCTTACCTACCACCCCTTCGAGGCCGAGCGATTCCACCGCATTCAGCACCTGATCGGGAGCTCCCTCCAGCAACGGCGAGATCCGTAGCGGATCCGCTGGTTCGCCAAGCAATTCATTCAGCAAATCCCGACGAAGTTCGATCGCCTCGCGCAGCAAATCGGCACCGTCATGGTGGAGGAGATCGAAGGCGTAGAAGAAGACGTCGAGCGGACGCGTCACGTTATTTTGAAGGAGCTGAAAGGAAGGCCGTCCGTGCTCGTCCAGCGCCACGATTTCGCCGTCGATCACGAAGTTGCCGGGTAGCGAATCGAGCGCCTTCACGACATTCGGAAAGCGCGCGTTGAGCTTCTTTTCGTTGCGCGAGAAAAGCGTCGCGCGCTCCTCGGTTTTGACGGCGACGCACCGGTAGCCATCGAACTTCATCTCGAAACTCCACTCGCCGTCGTCCGGAAGCGCGGTGACCGCTTTGCACTTCATCGGCTGAATGAAGCTGGGTTTGCTTCGCGTCCTCGTCTTCGTCGCCCGGGCGGTGGTCTTCTTCGCCGGAACCGCTGCGCGATTGCTTTGCCACTGCGCATCGTTTGCTTTCGCGATCGCTGCCATTGAGCGCCGCGAGATGGCGGACGTGTCATCCACTTTCGGCGAAATCGCCGGCATCGACTCACCGGCTTTGATCAACAGCCACTTGTTGCTTTCCGGCTCGCGGCTGTCTTTCACCAGGATCCATTCGCCTTTCAGCTTCTTGCCCAGCATCACGATGTGCATCTTGCCGGCGTGGAAAGCCGCCGCCGGATTGCCGGTGATGTCCTGGTATTCGCCGTAGTCCCAGACCATCACGGTCCCGGCTCCATAATTGCCGCGGGGGATCGTGCCTTCGAAGCGCTCATAGTCGAGAGGGTGATCTTCCACGTGCATCGCGAGACGTGCCTCACGCAACTGCGTCGGTGGACCTTTCGGAACCGCCCAGGAACGAAGCACGCCCTGCATCTCCAGCCGCCAATCGTAGTGCAGGTGACTGGCGGCATGTTTCTGGATGACGAAGCGGCGCGGCTTCTCGCTCTCCGCACTTTTCACGACGTGCGGTGTTGGCTCGGCGGTACGGGTGAAATCGCGTTTCGCCACGTATTCGCGGAGGCTCTTGTCGCGGTTCTTCGGCCAGGTTGAAAGCTTCGGCGCCGGGCCAGAGGCAAGCGCCTTCGTGAATTCGCCCGGCAGCTGCTGCTTCAGCTTCAAGACCGGCGCAAACAGGTCTCCCACCTTTTCGATGCGCTTCACAGCCGCCGCCGGCGAAAAGAAAAGAGCCTTCTCGTCCTTCCGCTTTACGGCGCGTTTCAGATCCTCCCACGTCACCGGCATCGAAATGAATGGCTCCGCCCCTTTCGCTCGCATCGCGTAAACGCAAACGGTCGTCTTGAAATCGGAGTTCTGGCTCCAATCGATCAGCACCTTTCCCCCTCGGATGCTTTTCGCCATCTCGGAGACCACCCGCTTCGGCATCTGCCGTGCGAGCAGTTCTGCGACGGTTTTCGCGAATGGCTGCGTCACTTCGTACGGCAGACCGTTATTCAGCGGCACGGTCATGTGGAGGCCTTTCGAACCGGAAACTTTCACGAAGGATCCGAGACCCCACGTCGCGAGCAGCTTCTTCAAATGCAGAGCGATCTCGGCGCAATCGAGCACTCCTGCGGGCTCACCCGGATCGAGATCGAAGACGATGGATGTCGGTTGATGCAGATCTGGCGCGCGCGCGAGCAGCACATGCTTCTCGATGTCAGCCAGGTTCGTCGCCCAGAGCAACGTCGCGCGGTCGTTGCAGAGGACGTATTTGATGTCCGGCCCGCCTTCACTCCGCGGGACAGCGAACGTTTTCACCCAGTCGGGCTTATACTTTGGAGCATTCTTTTCGTAAAAGTGCTCGCCCGTCACGCCCTCCGGGTAGCGTTTCAGAGTCAGCGGCCGGTCGCGCAGGTGCGGCAGGATCACATCCGCCATCGCAGTGTAATAGGAGATGACTTCGCCTTTGGTGAAGCCGGTCTCCGGGTAGTAGACCTTCTCGACGTTGGAGATGATCAGCTCACGACCATCCACTTCGATCTGCTGCTTTTTGGTCATACCGCCTGCTCACGCTACCAGAAGGGCGGATCCCGGCCACCGGCCACCGGCCGGAAATAAATAGCCTCGGACCGCAGATGTCCGACCCCCTGTGCAAGTCTCGTCCCATGCAATCAGATGACGCAGCCGAGCCGGTCGAGTGGGACGTTGAGGAACTGCAACGCAGCATCAATGAGTGGAACGGGATCGCGACGAAGATCATCGAGCTGATGCACGAGACGCTTGATGACCCCCGTTCACAGAACTGGCGCCCGCACTTCCACCAGATCGTCGGCGTCGTGTCGCGCTTTCGTGAGCTCTGCCGCCGGGAATCGGCGCAACTCGGTTCCTGGAGAGAAGATGGTCTCGCACCGGATGAGGCCTATCAACGGGTGTGGGAGGAAGGCGATCAGCTCGTGCAGTGGCTCCATCGCATGATGCGGGAATGATGCCCGTCCAGCGTCTTCCGCTTGTTCAAGTGGAGTTGTCGCGGCGGACCGTGCCGACTGACGTGAAACGACGTGGGGAAACGGCAAAGTTGGCAAACAGACGTACCATCTGAGCGCGCATGGAAGAGCTACTCGCAGTCTCGAGATCGGGCGGCGGTTCCGTTCACCGCCTTGATGATCTACGAGGTTGGACCTCTGCTTATTAGCCGTCGTGGATCGGCTTTGTGATCTCGCTCGGCAGCAGGGGCGTTGCGCCGTGGTGCGCAGCGACAAAGGCGCCGAGCCGTGCGGCGTCCTCCAGCACCTTGCGCATTTCGGTGCCATTCGTTAGGCCGACGATTAGTGCGGCCATGAACGCGTCCCCCGCGCCGATGGTGTCTTTGACTTCAACGCGCGGTGCGGGCGCTGTCGTGAGCTCGCCGTTGTGCCAAAACGCCGCGCCTTTATCCCCGCGCGTGACGCAGATGCGTCTGACGTTCGTCG
>JACDCC010000185.1 GCA_013694595.1 Chthoniobacterales bacterium | reverse complement strand
GCAACCGCCGAGCCGAATCCCGGCCGGGTCGTCGAGTGGCTCTCGGCGATGGCGTGCACCAGCTCGGCGGGATCGACCGGCTTTGTCAGGTAGCGGTTGAAGCCGGCTTGCATCGCGTGATCGCGGTCCTGGCCGGACGCGCAGGCGGTGAGAGCGATGACCGGGACGTCGCGACCATGAGAACGCACGAGCCCGCGGAGCTGTTGGATGAACTCGTAACCGTCCGCGCCGGGCATGGCGATATCGCTCACGACCACGTCGGGGGTGAGATCTGGCAGGAGATCCAAGGCATCGTGGACCGACGCGGCGAGGGCGACGGAGGCGCCGCATTTTGCCAGCGTGAGCGCGAGCAGCTCGCGCACGCTCGGCTCGTCATCGACGACCATGACGTGCAGGCCGCGCAGGTGATCCGCAGGGAAGGCTTCGCCGCCAATCAGGTGCGACGCGCCGGTGTTCGCACCCGGCAGGCTGCCGATAGCGAGGATCGGAAGCAGAACTGTGAAGCGGCTTCCCTGGCCTTCGCCGGCGCTGTCGGCTTCGATTTTGCCGCCGTGCAATACTGTGAGCTGGTTCGCAATGGCGAGACCGAGGCCGAGGCCGCCGTGGCGGCGGGTGGAGCTGCTGTCGCCCTGACGAAATCGCTCGAAAATATGCGGCAATAGCTCAGGGCTGATCCCCTGTCCGTTATCCGAGACGGTGACGGAGGAGAAGCCGTTCTGCTCTCCTAGCTCGACGCGGATCTCGCCGCCTGACGGTGTGAATTTGACCGCGTTGGCGAGCAGATTGACCAGCACCTGCTGGAGGCGGTTGCGATCGCCGTGGACGAGCAGATCGTGCGAGTCGAAGGCGCTCACCAAGGCGACGCCTTTCGCTTCCGCGGAGGGCAGGACGGCATCGACCGAGTCATTCATGATGTGCCAGAGGTTCAGGATCTCGGGGTTGAGGGAGAGTTTCTGGTTCACGATGCGGGTGATATCGAGCACGTCCTCGATGAGACGAGCCTGCGCCTCGGCGTTCCGCACGATCGAATCGACCGCCTGGGCGCGCTCATCTTCCTCGAGCACGTGCTCCTGCATAAGGCGCGTCCAACCGAAGACAGCGTTCAACGGTGTCCGCAGCTCGTGTGAGACGACGCCGAGGAATTCATCCTTCTGGATATTCTCGCGGCGCAGGGTGTCGCGCGCCGTGCGGAGGGCGTCCTGCGTCTGCTTTTGCTCGTGAATGTCGGTGCAGGTCCCGAACCAGCTCACGATCTTGCCTTTAGGATCCTGTCTCGGAAGGGCGCGGCCGAGGAACCACCGATACTCATCGTCGCTGCTGCGCTTCAGCCGGAACTCGATCTCGTAGGGTGTGCCGGCCGCCAGCGCCTGCTGCCAGGCAGTCTCAGCGCGCTCACAATCGTCCGGGTGGAAGCGCTCCCGCCACGCCGCGTCAGTGGAATTCTCAAGGGTGAGACCGGTGTAATCGGACCACTGCTTGTTGTAGTACTGGTGGGTGCCATCCGGGAGGGCTATCCAGACGATCTGCGGCAGGCTATCGGCCAGCTCGCGGAAGGTTTCGAACTCGTGCGGGAAACGTTCACCGGCGGAAGAGGATACGGCCATAGGATGTGGGGAGGCGGCACGGGAGGTGGCGTGCGTCGCAACCTCCTTTTTTGAAGCAGGAATCATTCTATTTTGATGATTTTCCCGCTCGTAAAAATTACGCACAAGGCGTGTCCCAGGAGATGGTGTGTTCAACGGCCTCGGCCCACCGTCCGCAAACCTGGTGCAACCCTGTGGATGCTGCCGTTCCGCGCCGACGAAGAAGCAGGCGCCACGTCGGACGGTATCTCAATGCCGCCGCGCCGGCGCTGCCAACCGACCCCGAGAACAGGCCAGCAAAGAAATCGTCAGCGAAGAAGTCGTCGAGCAGGAAATCCAGCGGCAGCAAAAAGGCCGTCGTCCGGCGCGAAGAAATCCACCTCCAGCAAGCGGACGTTGATCGCGCCGAAGGGCGACAAACGCTACGTCCGGCGCAATGCCAAAGGACAGTTCAAGGATGTGGACGACGTCGGCCGCTCCCTTGCCGCTGATCGTCGCTCGAAGTCGAAGACGAAGGCCAAACCCGGCCAGGGCGACCGCGGCGACGTCCAACGTTGAGGTCGCGCAATCCCGCCTAAGAGGGGGTCTAAAAAGTCTGTTTGGTCCGCAGATTTCGCAGATTGCCGCAGATTGAACCAGCTACTCCGTCCGCAAATCTGTGTAATCTGCGGATGCTTCTCTTTCTGTAGTTACTTTTTAGACGCCCTCTAAGAAGCGCGACACTTGCGTTTCGCCGCGCGGTGCCCGCCGGCCTTCAGACGCGCTGGAGTTCTCGCATCAAAAAACGGAGCCGGTCGCATTGGTCCTCATGGTTTTCGCCCGCGGTCTCAATGATCGCGAAGTTTTGCAGGGCGGCAGCGGACGCCAGCGGCTCTTCCTTTGCCGGAAAGCAGACGGTGGCGGTGCGGCGCACCCAGACATCGTCGATGCGCAGGAGTTGTTCCGGGGTGGCTGGCGGGGTGGCGAATTGCGCGCCGGGTGCTGCACTGCCGCCGTGATCCCGCCCGGAATGCACGACGCAGACGCGCAGCGAGCCTTTAAAGGCGTTGACGATAAAGGTGTTGAGGAGCTCGGAGCTGACGACGTCGGCCACGACGAGCAGGGATTCGCCGCTCGCAACGACCGCTTCCATAAGGGGCAGCCACGCCGCGAGCGGCTCCTGGGCGGCCTGACCACACACGACGACGCGGCAGTGCCGCAACCGCACCATCCACGGGACATCCCAAGACATGGCGGTCGTATCGCGCAGGAACTGCGGCGAGTACGCGCCACCCAGCAGCAAGCCACGGCGCTGCACGAGCCGTGACCGGAACGTTTCGGACGAACTGAACCAGATGTGGCGATCGTCGGCGACGAGCCGCCGGGCTTCGGAGACGAGCGCGAGGAGGTCAGCAGGATGATCGTTCATGGCTTCGCACCAGCGTGCTCGGGAACTCGCCGCGCGGGAAGCGCTTTTGTGCGCGCCGAGACAGCGCCTCGTCCCTACCATGGGAATCGCTGAGGCAGGCAGCCGGACCGTAGCCCGTCTACGAATCAATTATCACAGGATATTATGAAAAACATTTCACGAATTGCAGCAGTCACCCTCACGTCACTGGCGTTGGCCAGCAGCGCCGTCGCCGCGGACGCCATTTCGCGGGAGGATAAGGAGTTTCTGAAGAACGCCGGCGAGCTCGGCGTGACGGAAGTGGAGCTAGGGAAACTCGCCGTGGAGAAGGCGAGCAGTCCGGAGTTGAAGGCGCTGGGGGCTCGTCTGGTCGCCGCCCATACGAAATCAAACCAGGAGCTCGTCGCACTGGCGAAAGCCAAGGGTGTCGAGATGACGGTGGAACCGACCGTCGTGCAAAAGAAGATGCTGGCTGATTTCCAGGCGAAGTCCGGTATGGAATTCGACAAGGAACTGATGGAGCACGTGCGCAAGGATCACGATAAAGGCGTCCATACGTTTGCCGATGCGGCCGCTGATTCGAAGGATGCCGATATCAAAGCGTTCGCGGTGAAGAACGTCGCCATGATGCGGGAGCATCACAAAATGGCCGGCGGCACCGAGGACGCCTCGCACTAAGAGGCCGGCGCGAGTTCCGGCTGGATAATTGAATTGTACGTAGGGACATGGCGATGCCATGTCCCTTTCCTTTGTACTGATGCTCACAGGACAACGGAGTCGTCCTTAACGGGGCCCCCGGTGCCTGAGAACGAAGTGACCGATCCACCTTATTTCCAGATCCCTTGCGGCTCATGGAAGCGAGGAGGCCGTGCTGAGCCAAGAGCTGGCGAAAAGCCGCGCTGGCGAACTGGCGGCCGCGATCGGAGTGGACGATAAGAGCGCGGCGCGGCGGGCGTT
>JACDCC010000148.1 GCA_013694595.1 Chthoniobacterales bacterium | reverse complement strand
TCAGGGAAGAGGCTGCGGAAATCTTTGGCGTCCCTCGTTAGCAAACCGTCGAAACGTGATGCAAAAGAGCCGATCAGGACATCGGCGACTGGCCGTTTCTTCAGCTGTTGACTGCGTCGCTTGCTGAAGTACCGGTGCCACACCCGGTGCGCTGTCACTGTGTCTGGCCATGTCCAAGGCTGCGTCCACTGCACGGCGACTGCATCAAGAAATTCGTTCTGCGCCGTCTGTTCGCCGTTGAACAAAGGCGATAATTCGACGTAAGAAACGGGCGCAATGAGCAGGCCGGCGGAGCGCCGGCGGTCGAGAAGCTGCGCGGAGCGGCGGCCAGACTGTGGATCACCCTCCGCCACGTCGATCAGCATGCAGGTATCGACGACCCACGCCACTACTCTTCTCCCGCGCGCAGTTCTGCCATCACCTCCGCCGTGCGACGACCGTTTTCCCCGCGAAATCGAGCAGCGAATCCCAGCATCGCCATTGCTCCCACAGCTTTCTTTTTTTGCGGGATTCTGACCAGGCACTCGCGATCGGAGATCTTTTCCCAGATGAGCGGCTGCCCGGTCTTCAATCCCAATTCTTTGCGAATCGCGGACGGGATCGAGATCTGGCCGCGCTCGGTAACAACCGTCGTCTGCTTATTCACGACTCGAGCTTATCATGTAACTTCATCATGTCAATTCACCCCTGGATGACCTTCGCCACGATGACACGATTTGCCTCCGGCACGCTCGGCGAACGCCGGAGCCGCCAGTCAACCTACACCCACAATGTCCGATCGAACGTGCGGTATTGGATCGCTTCGCTCACGTGCTCCGGCGTGATCTCGTCGGCTGACGCGAGATCGGCGATCGTGCGCGAGACTTTGAGGATCCGATCGTAGGCGCGTGCGCTCAGGTTCAGCTCGGTCATTGCGATGCGGATCAGCTCCTGCGATTCTTGCGCGAGCGCACAATGCTGCTTGATGTGGCGCGGCATCATGCGCGCGTTGCAATTTGTCTTCGCGTCTGCCTTAAATCGCGCCTGCTGGCGTTCGCGCGCATGCATCACACGCTCGCGAATCGCGGTGGAGTTTTCTTCCGTTCGCGTGCTTGAGATGTCGCGGTATTCCACTGCCGGCACTTCGATGTGCAGATCGATGCGATCGAGCAACGGACCGGAGATGCGCTGCCGATAACGCTGCACCTGCACCGGGCTGCAGCGACACTCGCGCTTGAGATCACCGAAGTAGCCGCACGGGCACGGATTCATTGCCGCGACGAGCATGAACTCCGATGGAAATGTAAGACTGCCCGCCGCTCGCGAGATCGTGACCTTTCCGTCTTCCAAGGGCTGTCGCATGACCTCGAGCGTCGAGCGTTTGAACTCCGGTAGCTCGTCCAGAAACAACACGCCGTGATGCGCGAGGCTTACCTCCCCAGGCGTCGGCGTAGCGGAGCCGCCGAGCAGGCCAACGTCCGAGATCGTGTGGTGCGGCGAACGGAAAGGTCGCGTGGCGACGAATGCCTGCTCGCCACTCAACATCCCGGCGATGCTGTGGATTTTCGTGCTTTCAATCGCTTCCTCGAGCGACATCGGCGGGATAATCGTGGCGATCCGCTTCGACAACATCGACTTGCCCGAACCGGGCGGCCCGATCATCAGCAAATTATGGCCGCCAGAGACCGCGACCTCGATCGCGCGCTTCACGTGTCCCTGCCCTTTTACGTCTGCGAAATCGACATCGTAGTTCTGATGGTTTGCGAAAAAATCCGTCAGATCGCCGCGCGTAGGCTGCAGCTGCGTTTCACCGCGGACAAACGCAAACGTCTGGCGCAAATCGCGCACCCCATAGACGTCGATGCCCTCTACCATGGCGGCTTCTCGCGCATTCGCTTCCGGCACGAGCAGCGCCTTCTTGCCGCGCCGTCGCGCTTCGATCGCGACCGGCAGAACGCCTTTCACGGGGCGCACTGCTCCGTTCAGCGCGAGCTCCCCGACGAAGCTGAATTGCTCGAGCGTGGAGCCGTCGAGGTCTTCGCTCACCGCAATCATCCCTAACGCGATCGGCAGGTCGAAGCTCGGCCCTTCCTTCTTAATGTCGGCTGGCGCGAGATTGATCGTCGTGCGTCCGCGCGGCCAGAAGTAGCCGCTGTTGCTGATCGCTGTCGTGACGCGGTCGCGGCTCTCTTTCACCGCCGCGTCCGGCAGCCCCACGATCACGATGACCGGCGAACCGCCGCCGGCGTTTACCTCGATCTCGACCTCGTAAGCATCGATGCCTAAAACGGCGGCCGAGTAGATCTTGGCGAGCATCGCGCCGGCACGTTGGCAGAGAACGTCATGCAGGAAAAGATGCAAAACCGTGCGGCGTTCGTAGCGGCATCTCCATCTCTGTCATGTCGAGCCTAGCCGAGACATCCCGTGATACTACCCGTGCGTGCCGCCACGGGATTCCTCGGCTACGCTCCGCTCCGCTCGGAATGACGGCGCGAAGGGAATCCTTACGGCCGCACGACGACCGGGGTGCCAATCCGCGTCTCACGATAGAATTGCCGCGCTTTCCAGTATGGCATCCGGATGCATCCATGCGATGCCGGCACGCCCGGCAAGTAGCCGGCATGTAAGCCGTAGCTCGGCGAAAACTCGACGTAGAACGGCATCGCCGCTCCGACGTAGCGAGTGCCACGTGCCTTGCGGTGTTTCCGCACGTCGACGTTTGCCCGCACCACGCGGCCACTCTCTCTGTCGACGTAATCGCCATAGAGACTGGACCGGTGATCCTCGTGCTTTCGGATGACGCGGAACCGCCCGGTCGGAGTGCGATGTCCCTCGCGTCCGCTGGAAATGCGAGACGATGCCGCAATCTCTCTGCCGCGGTAGAGATACGCCTTCTGCTCACTGAGATCGACCACCACCGAGGCACGTCCGGAATGTCGCTGCGGAACGTGCGACACGACCATGTCGCTGACGGTGCTGCAGCTGCTGAAGGCGAGGAGTCCAAGAAGCATGCAGAAGTGACGGGAGAGTTTCATCGGGAGGTGCATTCGGCGGATGCGCGGCACCATAGTGGGGCTGGTTCGACGCGCAATCGCGGTTCCATAGCATCTGCCGACCAGTGTCAGGACCGCAGTGTAGCGGACGGCTCTGTGAGCCGATGGATGCGCTCGCAGAGCGCACACTACAGCGCGGCAAGAAGGCGCGGACTTTTTCGGCGCTTGCTCTCGAGAGACCTGATCGCCGCCGCACATTCGAGGCGGAGGAAATCAAGCATCACGCAACACCGATGCGCCGCAGCAGGTCTACGAATCGCGGATCAGATCGAATGGGATCGCTGACGGGATTGGACTTTAGATAGATCAGCTCACGCGACCGATTCTTTAGCGCGCGGCGCAGCCATTCAAATGCACGGTCTTTGTCGTTGAGGCCGATGTAGACGAGTGCGACGTGATATGGATCAACGTAGGTCGCGTTCGCGCGGTGTCCGATCTCGGCGAGAATCTTCCTCGCTTGAGCCCTCCCCCCGGAAACAGCGCAAGCGTAGCCGAGTTCCGGCGAAGTGGCGGCTTCGCGTCGGGAGAACTCCACCGCCTTCGTAATTTCCGCGACGGCGTCGTCAAAGCGTGCCTGCTGCAGCCGAACATACCCGAGCGCGAACCGCGCATGCGCGAAATAGGGATCCAGTTCCAATGTCTTTTGCAGTTGTTCCGCAGCCTCGGGATATCGTCGCGCGTAGTAGAGAATGAATCCCACGTCCGTATTAATGAGCAGGGAGAGCGGGTCTACTTTCAGCGCAAGTTTCACTTCAGAAACGGCAGCGTCGTTGTGCCCGATTGCGGTTAGGTACAGCGCATAAAGGTCACGCGCGTGCGCGTTGCTGGGATTCAGTTCGATGGCTCGCTGCAGCGTCTGCCCGACCCACTGCCAGTCCCATTCGTAGAACAGCTTGATCGCGCCGAGAACCTCGTACCCTTCGGAAAGCTCCGGATCGAGCGAGAGAGCCTTTTCTACAAGAGCCTTCGCCTTCGCGAACGCCTCCGCCGGAGGAAGCAGCCCGAAAATTCCGAGCGTGCAGTATGACGCTCCCATCCACGAATAAGACGGCGCATGAAACGGGTCCAGCGCGATGGCCTCAGAGCCGTGCTCGATTGATTTATGCCAGCTTTCCGGCGTCCAACGGTGCCAGTAGTAACGGCACTTGAGAAAAAGCTGGTGGACGTCGGGGTTGTCAGTGTGCCGTTTGGTCAGGCGCAGCCTGCGCTCGCCGGTGAGTTCTAACGACAGGGCCGCGGCTACTTTTTCCGCGATGGAATCTTGCAGTGCGAAAATGTTCGTGAGCTTCTCATCCAACTTGCCGGCCCAGAGAGTCGTCCCGTCACTGACGCTCAGCAGTCGCGCGTTTACGCGAAGACGGTTTCCAAACTTCTGGACGCTGCCTTCGACAACCGCGTCCACCTTCAGCTCACGGCCCGCCGCGAGCGGCTCTTGTGACGGCTCTAAGTACTTCCGCACCGCGCCAGTGGGACGAACGATGATGCTGCCGATCTCACTCAGCGCCGTGATCAAGGTATCGGCAATGCCGAGCTCGAGGAATTCATCGCGCTGATCCGGCAACAGCGGCTTGAAGGGAAGGACGGCAATCGATTCGATCGGAGCGTCCCGCCCCGGCTCCACGCCAACGCTACGTGCCGCGATCTTCCTGACCTCACCGACGAACCGGTAGCCGCGTTTCGGCAGGTTCTCGATGTAACGCGTTTTGCGTGCCGTCTCTCCCAGCGCCTTTCGTAGTTCATAGATCGTCTGCGTCAGGTTGGACTCCTCGACAATGAGATCGGTCCAGAGAGAATCCATCAGTTCGTCTTTCTCCAGCACGCGTCCACGGTTTTCGATCAGTAGAAGCAAGGCATCGAACACCTTTGGCTTCAGCGGCACTTCGCCCCCGTCCCGAAGCAGCAGATGATTCGCTGCGTCCACGCGGAAATCTCCAAACTCATAGACCTGTCCGCTCTTCATGTTCACGTCCGCCGCTGAGGGTTTGCTGATAAAGATTTGAGGGACCGCTTAAGACTTTCAACCGCGACCGCGAGATAAACGGGCTGTCGTTAATCGACGTTAACAAAACAGCCGCCGCGTCTCACCAACGAAACGCGTGCTTAACAACATCAGGAAAAATCATGAACAAATACAACATCAGTTCCGAAGCGTTTGCCCGCGCAAACAACAACACCGCAGTCATTGCATCGAAAGCACCAGGTCTCGCCGGCCGCTTGTCGCTCGCGCTACTCCTTCTGCTCACCACAGCCTTGAGTGAACCCGCGCACGCCCAGGTGCGAACCTGGATCCCTGACGAAGATCCGGGTCCTCCGTTCTACGCGCGCGTCGAAAGGTCGAGCGTGCACACCGAGATCGTTCCGCACACCAACGAATGGGCAGCGGTCGTTTTTTACCGGTCGCCGTCGTGCGTCCCAACCACGTTCAACCTCATGGACCTGTTCGATGTTCCTCGTGCGTTCTCGTGCGACCTGACGATCGACGGATTCGAAATCTGGAAGAATGGCCCGCCACCAATCGACATGGCACCGATGCAGGCGCGCCTGGATGGCCTCGGCGCTGTGCCGGTTTGGTTCGTCTCGTGGGCCGAACTGCAGGTCGCGGTCGCGGACGATTATTTGACGATCATGGAACTGGAAAGCCTCAGCTCGCTGCGCAAAGGAACAGCGACCTTCTTCCGTGAAACTCTGCATCCGACAGGCGGCGCGCAGAACCCGAAACTCATGATCAACGCGCACGGCATTCTGGAGGACGGTCAGACGTTTCAGCTCCACCACTCCGGCAGCAACGGCGGCATACAAACGGAGATTGCGTTCAGGTAGATCGATCCGCAGCGCTAGCTAGCGGTGCTCACACAGCTTTGGCTGTGGCGCCCGAGGTAAAACATCGGGAGGGGGTGTGCAGCCCCCTCCCTCACGCGCTCAACCCTGAACCGACCCGCAGCGCAATCGGCCAAAAGGCCAGTCACTGATGCCGCAGTGTCGGCAGCTCAAGCGGCGAGCCGGTCGAGGGCGCGTTCAGGAGCCGCACGCGGGCAAAGTCAGCGCCCAGCTCAAGCAGACTCAATGACGCCGGATCGCCACGTGGATCATCGTGGACCTGCCCGGCGTGCCCCTGCCGAAATTTGTGGTGCTGGCGATGTTCGCATCTGTCGAAGCAATCTTCCTCTCGACTTTCGTGCTGATTTCGCAAAACCGCATGGCGGAGCAGGCCGACAAGCGCGCGGATCTCGATCTGCAGGCCAGTTTGCTCGCTGAACATGAGGTGATGCGGCTGGTAACGCTCGTGAAACAGATTGCGCAGCGTCTCGAAATCGAGGCGTCACGCAATCCGGAACTCGAGGAGCTCGAGAAAGATGTGCGCCCGGAGAAGGTGCTCGACGCGCTGGAGGAGAACGAGCGAAGGATCACAGGCGCAAAGTGATCTTTGCCGGA
The DNA here is from genome assembly GCA_013694595.1 of Chthoniobacterales bacterium. Lineage (GTDB taxonomy): Bacteria > Verrucomicrobiota > Verrucomicrobiia > Chthoniobacterales > UBA10450 > JACCTI01. Next base: position 26,576 of record JACDCC010000148.1, on the reverse strand, counting down.
AGCGCTGCGCTCCCTCTCATCGTTAGAGCATCAGCTCCTCGGAGCCTGTCCCGCCTCGATCGCGGTTCTGAGTGCGTCGAAATCGATCGGCTTAACCAAGTGGTCGGAGAAGCCGGACTGCGCGCTTCTCTGGATATCGTGTTCTTCGCCGAAGCCGCTGATGGCAATACCGCGACGGCCGCCTGCTGCTTTGAAGCGCACCATCAAATCCCAGCCGCTTCCGTCCGGCAGGCCAATGTCGCTGATCAACACTTTGCCCGGCTCGAGGAGCGGCTCAGCTTCCGCGACCGTCGTCGCCGTCTCCACCTGATAGCCCGACCGCCGGAGCAGGAACGCCAGTGTCCGGAGCGTTTCGAAATCGTCCTCCACTAATAAAATCTCAGGCAGGTACTGTTGCATCAACTCGCATTAGGTTCGCAACGACCGTCGGGAGCGGCTGCCGCATAAGTGACAATGCATCACTGGTGGCGAATGGCCGGCAGCACCAGCGGGGATCCTTCGCCCGGCGCGTTCAGCAGTCGCACACGCGCAAAATCGTCGCCTAACTCAACGAGGCTGAGCGACGCGGGATCGATTTCCAGGCGGAAGAAAAGATCGAGATGAATGCCGAGGAAATGCGCCATCACTGCGCGGACCACGTCACCATGGGTGACGATCACCACGAAGCGGTACTGGCCGCGAAGCTCAATTAACTTCCGCACCGCACGCGCCTGCACCTCGAGCATCAGCTCGCCGCCGTCGGCCGCGGTGCTGCTCCGGAAGCGGTTAAACCGATCCCACAACGGCTCTCCCGCCAGTTCGGTGAACGGCCGATCTTCCCAGCCGCCCAGCCCGATTTCGGTGAATCCTTCGTCGACTTGCGACGAGAGGCCGAACTGACGGCAGATCGGCTCCGCAGTTTCGCGCACCCGCTCGAGCGGCCCGCTGAAAATCGCATCGACCGGCAGCAGCGAAAGCTTCTCTGCCAGATGCTCCGCCTGCTGGCGGCCGAGCTCGTTCAAGTGCACGCCAGCAAGCCGTCCGGCAATCGCTCGGCCGAGGTAATCGTGTGCTCCGTGGCGGATGAAGAGGAAATTGGTGGTCATGAACTCCTGCCGCGCTTGCGCCACTCTGCACCGCGCGGCTGTCTGCGCCTGGCCTGCTACGTCGAAGTAGCGACAGAACGCTGCGGAACGTAACGACGCGTCATCCGCGCACAGAATTCCGCGTACTCCTCGTTCACCAACGGCGGACTCGTGTGGTGCGGCGCAATCCCTCGGTGCTCCGGCGTGAAACAGTAGGTGATCGTGACATCAAACTCCTCCAGCGCCGCCATCTGCCGGTCGAACCAGGCGTCAGCGTTCGGTCGAAAGCTATCCGCCCAGCTCAAGCCGGTGCGCAGATGTTTCACCCCGAGCTCGCGCAGCCATCTGACCGCGTCGTCGAGCCGATGATCTTCAAAGTGGAACCACTGACAAATCCCGAGCTCCGGAGTGAACTCGCTGAAATGCTGCAGCGCTTTCTTCGGCGTGCCATCCTCACGCAGCAGGCCCATGTGGAAGTGGCGGTAATAGGAGGAACCCTCCGCCTCCTTGTGACGCGTGGTCGCGGGCCAGGCGGCTGGTAAATCGTAAAGCGAATACCAATGAATGCGCGGCGCACGCCCGATCAGCAGCTCGGCCGTTCGACGTAAGCCGAACTCCTGCACTTCCTCCGCGCCGAAAGTCGAGATCCCGACTTCGGAAACCCAGACGGGCAAATCCGTGACGGCCTGGATCTCACGGAGCCAGTTCGGCCATTCGTCGAGCATCCAGTTGTTCCAGTCGAGCGGGAAGCCGTGCACCGCCACGGCATCAAGCGTCTCCAACACGCCGAATTCCTCCATGCGTTTGATCCAGCCGGCGTCGATCGGCGACATCCCACCGAGCACGCGCAGGACAGTATCGTTCTCCGCCGCAATCGCTCGCGCGGCGAGATTCACCATCTCGCCGAACTGCCGCCACTCCGGGTCGAGCGCATTGTCCCAGTGCGACTTGTTGTTCGGCTCGTTCCAGAGCATGACCGCTTCAACCATTTCGCCCCCCGTTCTCCTCGTGCGCAACTCCGCTGTCATTTCGACCGGAGCGAAGCGCAGTGGAGGAACCCCGTGGCGGAACCGTCAAGGAGAGTCCACCGGATTCGTCGGCTTCGCTCGGAATGACAGAGTGCAGTGGGCCGAGCGCCATAAGCATCACGAAGCGCGGAGCGATTCCTTCGCCTGGCGGGTCGCACGCGTGAGGTCGCTCTCGTTGTCGGCCGCGCGAACTTTGCAGACGAAAACCTCATTTTCAGGATGCGCGATGATATCGAACCCGGAACTCCGCAGCATTGCTTCCGTGCACGCGCGATTCGGGATCCACCAGTTTGTCGGATCGCCGGCGTATTTATGCTCGATGAAATACATCACCGGGAAGTCGGGCCGCGCGAACATCTCCGTCTGCCAGAAGTCATAGTCCGCTTCGACCTGCATCGCGTCTTCGCTGCCGCGCTGCATCGATTGAAACAGCATCAGATCCTTCGCGACGTGCTCGCGAATGAGATCGAGCGCGAGCAGCGGATGGCGCAGGTGGTAGAGCACGCCCATGAAGATCACGAGGTCGAACTTCTCGCCGAGCGTGCCGACGTCGTAGACCGACAGTTGCCGGAATTCGATGTCGACGCCGTGCACTTCAGCCGCGAACCGAGCCTGCGCCAGATAGCGTTCATCGAAGTCCACGCCCAGCACACGGGAGGCGCCCCGCCGTTTCATCTCCAGCGAGTAAAAGCCCGCGTTGCAGCCAATATCGAGCACGCTCTTGCCCGTCAGGTCGTCAGGCAACGCATGTGCGAAGCCGGCGAACTTCACCGCAGGATAATCACCGAGAAAATGCTGCGGCGCCGTTTGCACGCCGTTCAGCTCCAGGTTCTGGAACCACGCACCAAACTCATCGATCCGCTCCTGCGTCTCAGCGGGACTCATCGCGGTTACTGTGTCCATGCTTACGGGATCGCCTCGTGTTCGCGGCGCTCGTTCAGCAGCCGGATCGCTGCGCGATAACCTTCGAGCGTTCCGACATCGACATACGACTCACCAGCGCGAATTCCCGACGCGCTGCCGCCTTTCGCGATCCAGGCATTCACGAGCGTGCCGAAGTACTCGTCGCGTTGCTGGCGCTCCAGCCACAGGCGGTGCAGGTCATGAAAGACCGACCCCGGCATCTTGAATGCGCCCCAAACCCAGTGCGACTGGGCGTCGGTCTGTTTCACCTGGATTTCTTCGACGCGTCCGTTTTCATCCGTCACGACAGCATCGAAGAATTGCGGCTGCTCGACCGGAAACAACAGAAACGAAAGCTCATGGTCCGGCAGCGCAGACAATCCATTCTCCGGAAACCAAATGGTATCCGGCAATCCGATCGCAACTGTCTCGCCAGGGGCGACAACCGGAGCTGCGTGGAAAATGGCGTCGCACAAGCCGGCGGGCTGGGGCTGCACCACGAAGATGAAGCTCGTCGAGTTCACCTTGCCGCCGCCGTAGTACTCGAGGATGTCGGATTTACCGGCGGAAATGACGAAGCAGATCTTCGTCGCGCCAGCAATCGCTAGGCGCTCAACGAGATACTCGCTCACGGCGCGCGGACGCTCGATATCGCCGTCGAGCCTGCCACCCACCGGCAGCAATTCCTTTGAGAAGGCCAGCGGCTGAATCCGTGTGCCCGCGCCGGCGGCTGGGATAATTCCTAACATCAGGCGGCTACAGCCTCCGATTGGCGAGCGGTGACGAAGAACTCCTCGAGCTGTTCGGAACGCCGCTGCGCGGTGTGTTCGGTCAGTGTTCGTTCTCTCGCTGCAGCTGCGATCCTCGAAAGCTCCGCATTGCTTAGTTGCAGGGCGTTCAGTGCGTCGTCGGTGGTTTGCGCGGTCAGGATCTCGTCCCCGGGCGTAAAGAACTCGTCGAGTCCGTCCCACGTGTCGCTCACCATCGGCACACCACACGCTGACGCCTCGAATAACCGCCCGGACGGGCACCACCCCATCGATCGCATCGTGTCGCGCGTCACATTCAGCGTCAGGCGCGAGGAGCAGAAAAACGCAGCGTGCTCTGCCGGCGCGAGGTGGCGTTGGAAGAAGATGTTCGGCGCCCACGGGAACTCGGCCGGGTACTGCGCGCCGCCAATCGCGAAGCGTTGTTCCGGCAACCGACGCGCTGGTTCGATGAACAGGCGCTCAAGCGCCGGCTGACGATCGGCGGCGTACGTGCCGAGGTAAGAGAACGCGGCCCGATACTGCTCCTGCGCAGCGACGGGATGATAAAGATCCAGATCCACGCTGCCGTAGAGCGGAGCCACTTTGCGCGCTCCGAGTTCTTCCTGCAGCGCCGTGAGCGCGCCTCCGCCAGTAAAACTCAAGACGAGATCGAATTCGCCGAGCCCGCGTGAATCAATATACGTCAGCGGCTCGCCCGCGCGTAGCTTCGACAACGTGACAGGAGTGTCCATGTCGTAGAACACGCGGAGCGCAGAAGACGCGCCGATTAGTTCCGAAGCCGCGATGCCGTCGGGACAATAAGAAGTGACCATTGCGGCGTCGGCATCGGAGAGCTCATGCCGCGCCGTGCTGATCGCTTCTTCCCACGAGCTGTAGAAAACAAGCTTGCCGCCGGGCAGCTCATGCAAATCGCGATGCGCCGCGTAGTACGGAACATCGTGCTCGAAGAAAATGATGTAGTAGCCGCGGGCGATCAGCTGCCGAAACAGCGCCCGCAACAAAGTCGCGTGTCCATTGCCCCACGACGAACTAATCGTGAGGCCGAAGACAACGAGCTTCATCGTTTCGACTTGGTGCCGTTCTTCGTCTTCTTCGCTGCTTTGCGCTGGCCGTTGCCGCTGCCGTTGCCGTTGCTCGTGCGTTTCAGCGGGCCGGGTAACACGACTGAGTCATCGCCTTTGATGAATTCCTCGGTTTTCGTGCGCGCTTCGTCGTCGGTGAACTGCACCGGCGGCGATTTCATGAAGTAGCTCGATGGCGCGACAAGCGAACCGGAGAGGCCGCGGTCGAGCGCGAGTTTGGCGCACCGGATCGCGTCGATCACGACGCCCGCGGAGTTCGGCGAATCCCACACCTCGAGCTTCATCTCGCAGTTTAGCGGCACGTTGCCGAATGTCGTGCCTTCCATCCGAATGTAGCACCACTTCCGATCAGTCAGCCACGGCACGTAATCGCTCGGTCCGACATGCACATCCTTCGCGGGCATCGCGTGGCCGAGCTGGCTGGTGACGGCTTGGGTTTTGGAAATCTTCTTCGACTCAAGCCGCTCGCGCTCGAGCATGTTCAAGAAGTCGGTGTTGCCGCCGAAGTTCAGTTGATAAGTACGATCCAGACGGACGCCCCGCTCGCGGAACAGATTCGTCATCACGCGATGCGAAATCGTTGCACCGACCTGCGACTTGATGTCGTCGCCGATGATCGGAAGCTTCCGCTCCTCGAAGCGCCGCTGCCAGTAAGGCTGCGAAGCAATGAACACGGGCACGCAGTTAATGAAGCCGCAGCCGGCATCCAGGATCTGCTCGACATACCACTTCGTAGCCATCTCGGAGCCCACCGGCAGGTACGAGACAACCACATCCGTCTTCGTCTTTTTCAGAATACCGACAATGTCGTCGGTAGAAGCCGGCGACTTTTTTACGACCTTCTTAAGGTACTTCCCCAAGCCGTCGTGCGTCATGCCGCGGTGCACCTTCACATCCAGCTTCGGCAAGTCGGCGAACTTAATGGTGTTGTTCGGCTCCGCGAAAATCGCTTCGCCGAGATCGCGCCCCACCTTTGTGGCCGCGATGTCGAAAGCCGCACTGAACTCGATGTCGCGGATGTGATAGCCGCCGAGTTCGACATGCATCAAGCCCGGCACGAACTCGTCAGGGTTCGCATTGCGGTAGAACTCGATGCCTTGCACGAGCGAGGAAGCGCAGTTGCCCACTCCAATGATTCCAACGCGGATTTTGTCTTTCATGTTGTCACTCCTTTGTCACACAAACGCTGCCGTTTTCCGCGTACTGATGCCGGCACTCCTCGATGAAGCCCTCCAGCTCGGCGGCGCGGTGCGCGGCAGTATGCGCGGCGAGCACTCGCTCGCGCGCACGCTCACCGACCGCGCGAGCGTCACTGTCTGACATCTCACGCAGAATCTCCAGCATATCTTCGGTTGATCTAGCAATGAGAATCTCCTCGCCCGGCGTGAAGAATTCGCTCAAACCGGGCCACTCATCGCTGACGATCGGCGTGCCGCAGGCGGCTGCTTCGAACAGCCGCACGCTCGGCGAAAATCCGGCTCGAATCATGTCGGCGCGAGTGACATTCAACGTGAAGCGTTGCGCGTTGTAAAAGGCCCGGTGTTTCTTGGGCTCCAGGTGCGTGATGTGCTCCACATTCTTCGGCCACGGAATAGAATCCGGATACTGCGGGCCGGCGACAACGAAGCGTTGCGTCGGCAGTTTCGCCGCAGGCTGGAGGAGCAGCCGATCGACGGTCGGTTGGCGGTCATCGCTGTAGGTGCCGAGATAACCGAGCACCCACTTTGGTGGAACGAGTTCTGCAAAGTAGAGCTCCGGATCAACCGAGCAATAGAGCGCACGAGCCTTGGGCGACCCGTATTCTCGCTCCAGCTTGCGGAGCGTCGGGCCACCGGTGAATGAGAGATACAGCGAGTAACGCGCGATCAACTCAGCAGAGAGATATTCGCAGTCGCCGCACTCGAGGGCGCTCAGTGTAACCGGAGTGTCGATGTCGTAAAACGCCGTGACACCGTGCGCGTGAGCCGTCACCCACTCCCCCACGGCGATGCCGTCCGGCACATACGAGCCGACGATCACGCAGTCCGCATCCCGCACCTCGTTGGCGAAGTGGCGCTTTAACTGCGTGAGGCTCTTGTAGAGCTGCGTTTCACCAAAAGGCGGCTGCGGCAGATCGCGGTTCTCCGCATACCACGGCTGATCGCGTTCCAGGAACAAAACATCGTGCCCTGTCGCGGTAAGCTCACGCACCAACGCGCGGTAAGTGGTCGCGTGGCCGTTACCCCACGAAGAGGTGATCGACAGGCCGAGGATGACGATCCTCATCGCGCTGTCGCTCCCTGAAGCACTTCTTCCACCTGCTTGGCGCGATGCGAATACGTGTGCTCTGCCAGGACCCGCCGATACGCTGCGTCGCCGATCTCGCGTGCGCGTTCACTGGTTAAACTCTGCACGTGATGGGCGACTTCGTCGCCGTCGTGCGCGACAAGGACCTCAGTATCGGGCTTAAAAAATTGCTCCACGCCTTCCCAGGCATCAGTGATCAAGCAAGCAGCTGCGCCCGCTGCTTCAAACACGCGTGTGGGCGGCGAGAAGCCGTATCGGGCCATGCTTTCGCGGCAGATGTTCAACACCGAGCGGCAGGTGCAGTTGAACGCGTTGTGATCAGCGGTGTAAACGTGCCCGAGATAACGCACGTTCGGCGTCATCGGTTTGTCCTCCCAGCCGTTGCCGCCAAAGAGGAACTTGTGCTTCGGGAGTTTCGCGGCCGTGCTGAGGAAGAATTGTTCGACGCGCTGTTCACGGTCCGGCAGGCGATTCGCGAGCAGCCCGAGATCTCGCTCAAATTTAGGGTTCGGCGGCACTGGGTGGTGCGTGTCCGGATCTAGCGCGTTGTAGATCGGCACACACAGCTTCGCACCGTGCGACTCGTAAGCACGCACGACCGGGAAGCCGCCGCCGTAGGTAAGGATGAAATCGTATTGCGGAATACACGCGTGGAACGCATCCGCGGCATCACTTTCGATGCGGTCGAGGGTCGCCGGCGCATCGACGTCCCAGAAGATGACAAGATTGTTCGGCGTCTTCAGCGTTAGCACGGCCGACTCGAGCAGCTCGTCGAAGATGCCGACGCCGCTCGCCTTTACGATCATGTCCGCACCGCGGGCTGCTTCGATTTGGCGCCAGGCCGCTTCTTCCGTGCCCTCGTAGACGACCACATCACACCAGCTCGGCGGCTCAATGTCACGATGCTGCGGGCGATCGTACGCGATTGGCTCGTAGAACGTGATGCGATGGCCGTTCGCATGCAGCGCCTTGACGATGCCGCGGTAGTAAGTGGCCGCGCCGTTCCAATAGGCGGAGAGCAGGCTCGAAGCGAAGAAGGCGATGTTCACGTGTTTACTTCTTCGTAGATGCTGAGCAGTTCGTCCACGCGATGTGCACAGGTATGTCGCTGCTGAATCGTGCGGAGTCCGTGCTCCGAAAGCTCGCGCGCCATCTGTTTGTCCTCGAGCAACGCGCGCATGTGCTTCTTCATTTCGTCAGCATTGCGCGCGATGACGAAATCTTTTCCTGGCGTGAACAGACCCTCGGCATCATCCCACGGCGAGCAGATCAACGGGATGCCACACCCGAGCGCCTCGAATGGACGAATCGTCGGAATGCCAGGCAGCGCTTCCACATACGGGCGCCGCGGCACGTGCACCGTCATCCGGTAGCGCGCGAAAAGCTCCGGGGCGCGGTAGTTCGGCAGCCAGCCGGAGTACTCGATCCCGGCTCGGCGCAGCAGCTCGCGCGCAGTGTCAGGATAACGAACGCCAAAAACCTTCGCGCTCAGTCCCAGCGCTGCCACTGGCTCGATCAGAAACTCCTGCAGCTCCGCGGAACGCTCCTCGTCGCCCCAGTTGCCGATCCACACGAGGTCGCCGTCGAAATCACCGCGCGGGAGCGGCTGAAACACCCGCGTGTCGGCGGCTTCGTGCCACGTCCAGGCGCGTCGCGCCCAATCGCGCTGCACGTAGATCTTACGGAGACCCTCGCCATACGCGAGCACACCGTCGTAGTTCGACAGATCGTATCCCTGCATCTGCGCCGGCGAAGTGATCGCGCGGTGATGCGTATCGTGAAAGAACAAGCGATAGCCACCGTGCTCCTTGCGGTGTTTGCCAACACGTCGCACAAGCTCGTGCTCGTTCCACTCGTGCACGATGACGAGATCTGCGCCGGCCAACGCCTCGGACAGGTCAAGCTCCTCGAGTCGGTAACGCGTGGACCGTAGGTTTGGGTAACGCTGATGGAACTCGGCAATTGGCGATTCGCCATGCTCCTGCACAAGATTCTCCCGGCTCCACGAATCCGTCGGTTCGTAGATCGTGACTTCGTGGCCCCGCGTGATCAGCTCCGTCGCGACTCCGCGCAGGAAATGCGCGTTGCCGTGGTTCCAATCGGAGACGAGCGAGTGGTAGAAGAGAACGACCTTCACGGGACCATCTCCACGGCGCGCGGCGTCAGGCAATCCGAATACGCAGCGTTGTAACCAGCCGCCATTCGCTGCGGCGAAAACTCGGCTGCCCGTCGCTGCGCGCGGTCCGCGAGCTTGTCGCGTTCGGCAACGTCGTCGATCAGCGCGTTCAACGCTGCCGCCAGCGCATGGTGATCATCTGCGTCCACAAACCGCGCCGCATCGCCCCACACTTCGCGGAGCGAGGGAACATCACCGAGGACCAACGCGCAACCGGAGAGTGCCGCCTCTAGTGCGGAGAGCCCGAACGGCTCGTAACGCGCCGGCAGGGCGTAAATCGCGCTCGTTGCGAGCCGCTCCACTAGCTGATGGCCCGGCAACTTTCCCAAGGCACGCACGTACTTAAATTGCAGCTCCGCTCCATTCGGATGCGAGGTGTCGCCGGCTATTTCGATCGGCCAACGGACCTGCGGAGCCGCCGCTTCCAACGCGGCGAGGTTCTTCGCCTCGTCCCAGGCCCGACCGGCTGAGAAGATGACGTCTCGCTTAATCCCAGACGAGAAGAGCTGTGGATCACGTCCGTTCCAAATGACTCGTCCGTCACCGCGCCAGCTGAAATTTTCGCCTAACGAGCGCAACATCGCCGCGGTTGGCGCGACGACGACGTCTGCAGCGTTCAGCCCCTCCGCCACGCGCTTCCGATATTCGGAGTAGCCGCGAGGCGCCTCGCATTTCTTCACCGCTGCCCACCACGAGAGCACATCCGAGTGCGCGACAACGAGCACGGGCGCCGCCCACCGGAGGCTTGCATGCGCGTAGCCGTTCAGGTGGACGACGTGGGGATTGAACGAGCGCGCGATCTCCAGCAGCCAATCGCCGGCGCGATCGACGTCCTGCCATGGATCATCCATCCATTCGAGCGCATAGCTGCTCGGAAACAGCTGCACATTTGGTAGCTGCGAAGCTTCGGCGCGTTGCTCGGCCGTGATCGGAGCGCCCATCGTCGCCAGCGCGAATTCAATGTGCGGCAACGCACGGATCAGCTCGATCGAGTAGGTCCAGACGCCTCCGACGGTGTCGGCCGTCATCAAGATGCGCTGCGGTTCACGTGCTCCGCTCATGACATCCGGATCAGCGCTTTCATGAAGCCGTCAGGACGCTCTGAGCTCATGTTCAATGCTGCGCCAAGCTGCTCCAGCGGAAAATGGTGCGTGTAGAGTGGGCGCGGATTTAACAGCCCGGTCTCGACCGCGCGCACCGCCGCGCGCATGCCTTCGAGATAGATTGCCGGATCACGTTCATGTGCGTTGATCACGTCGAGCCCGCGCCAGTTCCACAGCTGCATGTTTATCTGCCGGGGGCCGTCTTGATGATAACCAGCGACGACGAGGCGCCCGCGTTCGCGCGTCAGCTCACCCGACAAATCGAGCGGCCATTGTTTACCGACGGCCTCGATCACCACATCGCAAAACCTGCCATCGGTCAGCCGCTTCACTTCATCGATGATCTTTTGGTGATCATCCATCGTGCCCACATGCGCCGCGCCCATGTCACGAGCGAAGTTCAAAGCAAACGAACGACGGGAAATCGCAATCACTCGCGCGCCGGCGGCGGTCGCAAGCTGTGTTAGAAGTGCGCCGAGAAACCCGATGCCGACAATCGCCACCGTGTCGTTTTTCTGGATCGCCGCGCGCTTGAAAATGTTCATCGCGCAGCCGAGCGGCTCCGCCGGGAATGCTTCGTCGTCTAATGTCTCCGGGAGCTTCACCACCGCACTGACATCCGCGACATCGTATTCGGCATAGGCATTATTAGAGATCATCGCGACGCGATCGCGTGGCGCGAAGTCCGTCACTTGCTCGCCGACGGCTTCCACACGGCCCCAGCTTTCATGGCCGAGCGCACCCGGCGACATCGGATAATTAAACCACGGCTTGCCTTGCCAGGGCGGGATGTTCGAGGCGCAAACGCCGCAGCCTTCCAGCCTAACGAGAACTTGGTCGGCGGCGGGAGCCGGCACAGGCACGTCGGTAGTTTCAACGCGCTGCGGCTCCGCGATGATGGCGGCGCGCATCGTCGAAACGGCAGGTCGACTCCGCTGTGCAACCGGCGCTTGCGCGTCGGTCGCCATCACGCGGTGGCGAGAGCTTCGCGCGCCGCATTTGCGGAACGGAATTCGCGCAGCCACGCGTGCAGTCGTTCCACGCCTTCGCGCATTCCGACTTTCGGCTTCCAGCCGGTGGCAGTCTGAAATTTCGAGAAGTTGCTCACGTAGTAGCGCTGATCGCCCGGGCGCCAATTGCCCCACGAGACGCGCGGTTTCTCACCGTCGAGTTCGCCGATCCAGTCGAGCAACTCCAGCAGGCACGTGGTGTTCTGCGGGCCGCCGCCGAGGTTGAAGACCTGGCCGGAAAGCGTGCGGATATTCTTTCGCGCGAGCAGCAACGCGTCGACGAGATCCTCCACGAACAACACGTCACGCACCTGTTTGCCGTCTCCGTAGAGCGTGATGGAGCGCTTGTTCATCGCCTGGATGAGGAAGTGTGCGACCCAGCCCTGGTCTTCCGTGCCGAACTGATGCGGCCCGTAAATGCAACTCATGCGGAACACGACCGCCGGTAACCCGAACGTCCGCGCGTAGTCGAGGATGTACTGATCGGCCGCGCCTTTCGAGCAGCCGTAGGGACTGTAGAAATCGAGCGGCTGATTCTCGCCAATTCCGTTGTCGCGGATTTGCTCGTCGTCGGGCTCGTAGCGCGCGCCGTTCAGCCTTAGGGCGACATCATCGAGGCTGCCGTAAACTTTGTTCGTGGAATTGAACACGACTGGCGGGGGGCTGCTCATCCCTCGCAGGGCTTCCAGCAGGTTTAATGTGCCGCGCGCGTTGATCTCGAAATCATTGATCGGGGCTGTGAGGCTGCTCGTCACCGCGACCTGCGCCGCCAGGTGAAACACGGCGGAAGAGCGTTGCGCCGCTTCGCCGAGCGCCTGCGCGTCGCGAATGTCAGCCACCTGCACCTGCACGAGGTCGCCGTACGTTTCGCGAAGCCACGCGGCGTTTTGCTCCACGCCGGCGCGGGAGAGGTTATCGAACAGCAGCACTGGCTGGCCTTCGGAACAGAGCCGATGCGCGAGATTGCACCCAAGAAATCCCGAGCCGCCGGTGATCATCACGGGCGGTTTTTTGATCGTCGAGGGGTTGCTCTTCGCCTTGTCGCCGAGCCACGGCGGATGATTGACAGCTTCAACTCCGCCCTGACGCAGCAGCCGCATCAGGAGTTTCTCGGAACCGTCAGCGCGCCGAAGTCCGAAATGGAATTCGCGTTCGTCCGCGCAAACGGCGTCCATCGCTTGTGCCGGCTCAATGTCGTGCGCCGCGTACCAGTAGACGCGCTCCGCGGGCGCAGCCATGACGTTGGTAAAGGCAGCAATCTGCGCCCGCTCGTCATGCCGCCAGGTCGAGTAACCAGTCTCTGTAATCCAGATCTCCGCCTTCGAGCCGTGCTGCAGGAGAACGTTGCGCACGCGTGCGATTTTCGCGTTCCAACCGTCCCACCAGAACTCGAACGTGCCGGGGAACCCGTGAATCCCGACGGCATCGATGTATTGCAGGACGCCGCGGTCGCACATCAGACCCACCCATTGCGCATCCATCGGACCGCTCGCGCCGAGGACCGTCTTTTTGCCGCGCTTCTGCGCCCAATGCGCCGCGCCACCCACCATCTCGCAAAAGATCAGCCAGTTCGGGTCCAGCGTCGTGTCCCACTCGAGGGGGTTCTTCGGCTTATTCCAGAGCTCCACCCATTCGAAGTGTTCACCGAAGCGGGTGATGAACACGTCGAGAAAATCGGCGTATTGCTTCGGGTCGCGCGGGGGCGAGCAGATGTTCGGTGCGATCCCGAGCGTCGGCGGCGTGTAGTGGAAGCACGGCAGCACGTTCACTTCGCTGGCCAGCCGCGGCAGCAGCCACGCATACCAATCCTGCCCGCCGGCCGTATGCCAGTCGGCCCAGGAGATGCCGGTGCGAAGCTCCGTCGCGCCGATTGCCTTCAGGTCGCCGAGCAGCTGTTCCACGCGCTCTTCCTCGCCCGGGCGCAGCCATTCCAGGACACCGAAAACAGGGCGATTGGCGGGGCCGCTCATACCGCGAGCCCTCGCGCGGCTAGTTCGCGGGAAGCGTCAGCGACATTATCCACTGCGGTTTGGCCTTCGAGCCATTCCGCCAGCTCAACCAAACCTTCCTCCAATGTCACAGCAGGCGCGTAGCCAAGAATATCCCGAGCCAAGGTGATGTCGGCAAAGCAATTACGGATGTCGCCCACCCGGCAGCGCCCCACGACTTCCGGCTCGATTTCCGGCTTCCCGAGCACGTCTGCCATCTGGTCGGCAATTTGCCGGATCGAAAAACGCTGACCGCTGCCGACGTTGAACACTCGATCGGCGGCATCAGGCACTTCGAGCGCAAGCCGGCAAGCTTGTGCAATATCGTGCACGCTCACGAAATCGCGCTGCTGCTTGCCGTCCTCGTTAATCAACGGCGCATTGTTGTTCAGAAACCTGGAGGCAAAGATCGCGAGCACGCCGGTGTATGGATTCGAGAGCGCCTGGCGGGTGCCGTAGATGTTGAAGAAGCGCAACCCGACCGTTTCCATTCCGTACGCGCGGCCGACCGTCATGCAGAGGCGTTCCTGCTGGTACTTCGAGATGGCGTAGACAGATGGGACTGCCGGGCATTTCGACTCCGGTGTCGGCACTGGCTGAAGCGGCTCGCCGTCCGGCCCGCGGACTTCCCAATCGTGCGCCTTTAGTTGCTCGAGAGAGCGTTCCTGCCCCTCCACGAGTTCACCGTTACGGGTGGCGTAGAGTCCTTCACCGTAAATGCTCATGCTCGAGGCGACGACCAGCCGCTCGACCGGATTCTGCGCCAAAGCCTCCAGCAGCACCGCAGTGCCCTCGCCGTTCACGCTCGTGTACTCGGCGATCTGATACATGCTCTGCCCCACCCCGACCGTGGCGGCAAAATGGTAAACCGCGTCGACTCCATCCAGCGCGCGCGCGACGGCATCGCGATCGCGAACGTCGCCAATCTGGAGCTCCACGTCGTCGGCGAGATACTCCGGCCGGCCGGCGGACGGACCGTGAACCTGCGGCGCGAGATTATCCAAGGCGCGGACTTTGTAGCCGTGCTCCAGCAATTGATCCGCGAGATGTGACCCTACGAACCCTGCCCCACCCGTAATCAGAACCGTTTTTGACCCCATATATCAGAGCGCCTCCCTGGCGACAGGCGGTTCTGTAAGTCCTCGAACGGTGCTGTCAATCCAGAAAAACAGCCACTGGTGACGATCGTCGCAGGTGTGGGGGATACTTTGCAAAATGCTTTCCTGAGAGCCCGGCGGTGGGGAATTTCCGACAAATTCGGACGGTGCTGAGACTCTCATAAACCACTACGCAACCGCTGCTTGCGCTCAGCTGTAAAAACTTTGAACGAAAGGCAACCGCCCCCTGTCAGAATTCCGAATAGTTAACCCCGTTAAATAGTTCTTATCTTAACCAAACGTGCAACCTGCCGGGGTCCCCAAAACGTAAACAACTGGACACTTGCAAGGGCGGTGCCGTTTCCCCTTACATGAAGAGTTTTATGGCTGCTGAAGATAGCGATACTGGAATAAAGATTTACCTGCGCGAGATCGGACAGATCCCGCTTTTGACCCCCGATCAGGAGATCGAGCTCGCCGCGAAGATCAAGAAGGGCGACCGCGAAGCGCGTGCGCTGATGATTCGCTCGAACCTCCGCCTGGTCGTCAAAATCGCGCACGACTACGCGAACCTCGGTCTCCCGCTGCTCGACCTGATTTCTGAAGGCAACATCGGCCTGATGAAGGCCGTGGAGCGTTTTGACCCCGCCAAAGGTGGCAAGTTGAGCACGTACGCAGCGTGGTGGATTAAACAATCGATCAAGCGCGCACTCGCGAACCAATCGAAGACGATCCGTCTGCCGGTTCATCTGGTCGACAAAATCTCGAAGATGCGCCGCGTCTCGCTGCAGATGAGCGAGGAACTCGGCCGCGAACCGACCGATGATGAACTGGGCGAGGAAATCGGAATCGCGAGCGGCAAAGTGTCGCAGCTGAAGACAGTCTCGATTCGCCCCGCTTCACTCGACGCGCCGATCAGCGACGACGATTCCACCGAGTTTGGCGAGATCGTCGGCGACGAAGAAGCTCAGACGCCCTTCGAGCTGCTCCGCGACAAGAACTTGCGCAACGAAGTCGGCGGGTTGCTCGACGTGCTCGATGATCGCGAACGGAAGATCATCTTCTCCCGCTTCGGGCTGGACGGCGGCAAGCCGAAGACGCTCGAAGAAGTCGGCAAGAAATTCGGCGTCACGCGCGAGCGTATTCGCCAGCTGCAAAATATAGCGCTCTCGAAGCTTCGCCGCGCATTGGGCAAAAAAGAACGCCCAGTGGACGTAGAGCTGCCGGTCGAGGCCTAATGCGGGAGGGGCCTTTGATTGATTGCCGCGCCAAGGCGACTCCCACATCAAGGAATTCAGAAGCGCGCGGATGGAAACGTCCGCGCGCTTTTTGTTTCGCGCGAGATCAGACGATCTGCCGGTGGGGCGAGACTCTGTCGAGCCTAAGAGAGCGCGCACCAGGCTCGACAGAGTCTCGACCTGTCAGCGTCGGCCCTAATCCATCATCGAATCTTCGCCACTCGCGCAATGCGGTGCGTCTGACGCGTGCGCGCGTGCCTGTCGAACCTGGATGGAATCGATCTGGCAATCGCCTGCGCGGAGGTCGCTGATGATGACAAGATTGTCGTTGGCTTCGGTCAAACCGTTCTCGCGCAGGTACGCTTCCGCCGCGTCGATCGTGGTGTTCGGGTCGTCGGTGAACGGCAACAGCACCGGATAACAGCCCCAGCAGAGCGCGAGCTGCCGTTGAATGTGGTCGAAGGGCGTGAAGGCAAAGATCGGCGTCTTCTCCGGCCGCAGATTGGAGACGTAGCGCGCCATCGTCCCGTGGCGGGTGAAGACAATCAGCTTCGCGTTTGGCAGAGACTCCGCGAGCATCACCGCTGACGAGACTGTCTTCTGCCGCGCATCGGTCAGCTGCGCCTCCTTCGCGTAACCAGCGCCACCGCTGCGCTCGATGCGCTTCGCGACGCGGTTGAACACCTCCACGCATCGCACTGGATAACGGCCCACCGTGGTCTCGCCGCTCAGCATGATCGCGTCCGTCTGCTCGAAGACGGCGTTCGCCACATCGCTGATCTCGGCGCGGGTCGGCACCGGGTTCTCGATCATCGATTCGAGCATGTGAGTCGCCACGATCACCGGCTTCCCCATCCGGATGCAGCGCTTCACGATGCGCCGCTGGATGATCGGCAGCTCTTCCATCGGGCACTCGATTCCAAGATCGCCGCGCGCGACCATAATCACGTCCGTCCCGTCGATGATGTCTTCAATGTCACGCACCGCGGATTGATCTTCGATTTTCGCGATGACCTGGGCAGTGCTCTCCAACGTCTGCAACACGCGCCGCAGCTCCTCAATGTCGCTGCGCTGACGCGCGAAGCTCAGCGCGACGAAATCGACGTTCATTTCCGCGCCCACCCGCACGTCATCCAAATCCTTTTGCGTCAGCGGAGGGAGATTAACACGAACGCCGGGAAGATTAATGTGCCGCCGCGAGCCCAGCGTGCCGGGTGTGAGAACCTTGCAGCGCGCGCGGTTCTGTTTCTTCTCGAGCACGAGCATCTGGATGACGCCATTATCGACGAGCACGGTATCGCCTGCCGAGATATCGCTAATCAGACCGTCGTAGTTGACGTCGACTGAATAAACCTCCTCGCTGCGAGCACCGCGGACGGTGAACTCCACGATGTCGCCCGGCTTTAGATCGAGGTTCGTGGCGAGGTCGCCGGTGCGAATCGCCGGCCCTTGCGTATCCATCAGGATCGCGACCGGACGGTTGATCTCTGCCGCGATGTTTCTGATCTCGGGCACGATCGCCCGCACCCAGTCGTGCTTCGCATGGCTCATGTTCAATCGGACCACGTCGGCACCTTGCTGCATCAGCTGCCGGAGCACGTCTGGCTTCTCCGTCGCCGGCCCGAGCGTGCAGATGATCTTCGTTTTACGCATGAGCGTTCAGGATTCCGGCTGCCCGCGCCAAATGCAATTCACGATTCAATCCGGGCCGACCGCGCAGTCTTCCGCCCGGGTAGCGCATGCGTCCCGCCGCGACGAACTTCCTGATCGCCGGCCCCGCTGCAAATCCAAGTTGTATCCCCCCGTTAGAGCCGGTAAAAGTTCGCGCTGGCGGGGACGCCAGCGCCAGCACGCGAGACGCGTGCTCTACCCAGCATGCATCCGAGCTCGTATGATAAGATGGCGCGATTCCGGCGCGACTATCTGGAAGCGCGGAGACTCGAACGCCTCACCATCCTCGATCTCGGCAGCCAGGACATCAACGGCTCCTATCGCCCCCTGTTTTCCGAGCCTGCGTGGCGCTACCTCGGCATCGACATGGCTGCGGGCAAAAACGTCGATGTAGTATTGCGCGATCCTTACAACTGGCAGGAAATCGAGCCGTCGAGCGCCGATGTGCTCATTTCAGGTCAGACATTCGAGCACACCGAGTTTTTCTGGCTCACGATGCAGCAGATCGCCCGTGCGCTAAAACCCGGCGGCCTTTGCTGCATTCTCGCACCGTCAAGCGGTCCAGAGCATCGTTTCCCGGTCGATTGCTGGCGAGTTTACCCGGATGGGCTGCGCGCGGTCGCGCGATACGCCGGACTCGAAACAATCGAAGCGACCACGCAATGGGAAGACCTCCCGCAGTACGATAGCGAGAGCAACAAATGGCACGACTCTATGCTTGTGGCGCGTAAACCCCATCACAGAACAGGAGCGGCACGCGCGAACGTCGCCAGGTGGCTCAGATCAACGGCACACCGAGTTGAAACCGGGCGCGCAATAACGGGGTCGCTTTAGACTAGTGAGTGCGCTCGCAGAGCGCACACGACAGCCCCGTAGATCGCGGAACTTTCTTCGCCGGTCGCTCTCACGCTGGCAGGGTGACTGCCCCTCCGAGCCGTTACGTTCACGGCGCTGCACGACGTTGGCGGTAAACCGCCGCTCCTACGGAACGTTGTACACTTCCACCAGACCTGTTCCACTGGTGCCGTTCTTGCCTGCCACAATCGCAGTGTAGGCGCCCGGTGGAAGGGTGGCCACGATCGCCGATTCAAGCGGCTCTGAGGGCGAGATCCCGATGTTGTTCAGCTGCGTCACTTGCGCTGCATCATCCTGCCAGTTGTCGTTTGCTCGCACGAGCGTGCCATTGCTGTCGACCAGCTGCAGAGTGGGATCGTCGAGCGCGTTCGAAACGCCCGCTTTACCGAGCGAAGGGCCGAGCGCGCGCACTACGACGCGACTCTCAGCCTGGCCGCCACCGAGGATAAAGCCGGCAATCATCACGTTGTCGCCAGTCTGAACGATGCCGCGGGTGCTGATATTGGCGAGAGCGGCAGGCGCAGCAGAATCGAGGTCGTAGACTTCGAGCAAGCCCGCTCCTGTGCTGCCATCTTTTCCGCGCATCGCCACTGTGTAAGCGCCAGGCTGGAGCGTTGCCACAATCGCTGATTCCAAGTCGCTCGCCGGCGGTATTCCTGAAGCGCGAATCGCCTGCTCCTGTTGCGACTTCCAGTCGTCGTTAAAGATCGGACCTTCGGGCGTGTTCAGCTCAAGCGTCGCATCGGCCAGTGCGCCGGGGATGTTGAGCGACGTTGAGAGCCCTCGAATGACGACCTTTTTCGGCAAGTTCCCGGTGATAATAAAACCAGCGATGAGCGCCTTATCGCCGACTTCGACGCGCGTCCGCGTCGAGATGTTCAGCAGTCGGGAGGGCGCTGGCGCGGGAGTCAGGTCAATCACATTATCGGTAGAGGCGCCGTACAGGCCCACCGGCCCATTCTTGTTCGAGCCGAAAACGTTACGCTCCTTCCCGACACTGGCAGCGGACTGCGATAGCTGAACGGTGTTATTCGTCGCGTCGAAAAGATAGACGCCGAAGCTTCCGTTCGGAATGGTCGCGCCCTTGCTGGTCACGCCAATCCAGTTGCCATACATCGCGTTGCTCGCCGCTTCGCTTAATGCGACGCCGTGGTTCACGTGGCCGACGATCACATTTTTGCGAATGACCGTTCGCTTCGATTTGTTTTGGATTGTCACGCCGCTGAGCTGTGTTCCAAGCGTCTTGGTCTCAGCGCGATCGGTACCGATCAAATTGCCTTCGATGAGATTGTCGTTGCTTCCATCTTCCCCCGGGAACTGGGCCGTTCCGATAGCAACTCCACCCAGTCCGCTCGCAGAGATGACATTACCGGGATAGACGCCGCCAGACGGGCCACCCACCCAGTTGTTCGAAGCACCGTTGGCGATCAACACGCCCAGCTCGCCATTCGGGATCGCGTCGGTCCCAGCGGCGTTCAAGCCGACGGTGTTGCCGAAGATAATGTTGCCAGTATTCGAGGAATGTAACAGCTCGACGCCTGCCGAATCGTTGCCGGAGAGCACGTTGCCCGGCCCGATCAGGTTCTTCTGGCACCCAGCTCCGAAAAAGATCCCGTCGGAGTCATTACCGATTTTCGTCGTGCCCGTCGGATCCGTGCCGATCATGTTTCCCTCGAACAAGTTGTCCTTGAAGATCGCACCGGTGATGGCTCCCGGAGTATCAACATCTTCACCGACCATGATGGCGTTAAAAGCTCCCGAGATCGTATTGCCGCGAATCACGTTGCCGTCGGATTGGATGCCGATGCCTCCGCACAGCGGGGAGACGCTCACATTCCGAAAGTATGTCCCCGGCGCCGCGAGCGGCGCGAACCCGATATGATTGTTTGCGATCAGGGTCGAATTTGCTCCCCGGGTGATGGTGATCGCGTTCGAGAAGTAGTTGATGATGCGCAAGCCTTGGATCGAGCTGCCGGTGCCAGTCGAGGCCGCGCCATTGCTAAGGGGAGGAATACCGGCGACCGCTCCGACAATGTGGAAACCGCTATTCAGTTTGCTGCAGTTGATCCGAATGAGTGGTTGCCCGCGTAACCCGGCTGCGTCGTCCCGTTGATGATCGTGGGACGCGCAATGTAAAGGGTTTCGGTGAGCGTGATCTCGACCTCGCCTGTGCCGCGAGGAATGTTGAAATTGATGTAGTTTAAGTCCGCCCCCTGGTAATTGACCTGATAGATCGCCCAGGTCAGCGAGCCAGGAACATCCTTCGATCCGGCGGCGGAGGTCACAACAAACGTCTTCGTCGGTGGCGGTGCGATGTTGATGACGTTGGCGGTGGAACTGCCATACACGCCGACTGGCCCGTTGGCATTCGCGCCGAAGATGTTTTGCTCCCTGCCCGCACCTGCTGCCGCAGCCGAAAGCTGGACTGTATTTTCGGACGAATCGACGATGTAAACACCGAAGCTGCCATTGCCGATCGTAGTTTCGCGGTCAGTCAAACCGATCCAGTTGCCATACAGCGCATTCTTGCTGGCTCCGCTCGCCAACACGACACCGTGGTTTGCCTGACCTACGATCACATTTTTGCGGATGACGTTGTTTTTCGCGCCATTCTGGACTTGCTTCGCGTGCCATCCGTCCCGATGAAGTTGCCTTCAACGAAATTGTTATTGGTGCCGTTCGATCCCGGGAATCTCGCGTTCCCGATGCCGACAGCAGCGAAGCCGTTGCCGGAGATGACGTTCCCCGGATAGGCGCCGCCATACGGTCCGCCGACCCAGTTGTTTGTGGCGCCGTTCGCGATCGCGACGCCTACATCCCCGTTCGAAATTACCTCGGTCCCGGAGGCATTAAGCCCGATCATGTTTCCAAAAATCCGATTACCTGTGACGGTCGGATGTAGAAGCTGCACACCGGTCGACGCCATCCCGGAAATCACGTTGCCGGGACCGACCAGGTTTTCCTGGCTGCCAGCTCCAAAAAAGATGCCGTGGGAGTTGTTGCCGACCTTCGTCATGCCAAAGGCATCCGTGCCGATGAAGTTCCGCTCGAACACATTGCTCTTGTAAAGGGTGCCGGTTGGACTGGCTATATCATCACCAACCACGATGGCGTTATCGACACCGGAGATGATGTTCGCCCGAACGATGTTGGAACTTGATTGAATCCCAATCCCGCGGCTCTGAGGAGACACGGTTATGTTCCTGAAGAACGTTCCCGCGGGCATCGCGGGTGTGAAGCCGATGTGATTGTTTGCGATCGTGTTTGAATCGGCACCCTTGAAGACACTGATCGCCGTGGAGGTGAAGTTGACGAAGCGAAAACCCTGAATCGTGCTGCCGCCGCCGCCCGGGAGCCCGCTGCCCGCCCCGACAACCGTAAACCCTGCTCCAAAGCGGTTGCAGTTGATGCGGATGAGCGGCAATCCCGCGTACGCAGGATTACCGGATTGGGTGCCGGCGTTGATCACCGTCGGACGCGCGATGTAGAGCGGCTCGCTCAACACGATCTCAGTGTCGCCGGTGGCGCCGGGTATGTTGAAATTGATGTAGTTAATGTCGCCGCCCTGATAGTTCGCCTGGTAAACCGCCCAAGTTAGGGTGCCAGCGACGTCTTTCGAGTTGCCAGTGGAGGTCACCACAAAGGTTTTGGTGGTGGCGCCGGCGACGAGCGGAGTGAAAGCTGGGGTTACGAACAGGCCGGCCACGACAGCGGCGCACCAAAGTGCAGACGATTTTATGCGTTATAGTCATTATAGCGATTATAATACCTAGAAACCTCTGTTCTGCAGCCGATCTGACGCTCGGCCCGAGCCGCTTCCCTCCGACCGCACCCCGCGCCCGGCGACGATGCGCCGAGGATCTACAGGGTTTCGCTACCCCGTGTGACATCCGGACCCCGGCGCTGGCGCCAGAAAGAGGCTGCACCCAGCACCCCTGAAACCGCGATCAGAAGCACCGGCGGCACACCATACCTGAAGTCGTAGGATACCGTCGCCACCGGTAAAACGAAAAGCGCGACTCCGGCGAGGCCGAAGAGCGTGATGCCGCACCGCTCTGCCCCGCGCGCGTGCCACATCCCCAGAGCCGTGGACAGCAGCAGAGCGGCAAGAATCAGCCCGTTGATGCGGAACAATTGCTGGTAAGTGTTTAGCAACTCTGCGTGCTCGATGCGGGGCCGAACTCCGCGATATTTCTTTTTCATCGCGGCAACCACCATTCGCTCCGCGGAAGGCTCGTGCCAGCCGAATGCCACTGTCGCGTCCGTCTGCCCTGCATACGGCCAGTTCCGCCCGGTCGCCGGCTCGATAAACCGCCACAGATCAACCACAACTGCGCGCAGGTAGTCCAGAGGCTGGTGCAGGATCGCTTGCGCCGCGAACTGACCGAGCCGGCCACCTGTCTCCGGGCCCAGCGGGACGTTGCGCCGCGAGATCGAATCGGCATCCCAGACGTAATAAAATGGTCCGGGGCGCTCCGCCGGGGGCGTCTCCTCGCACAGAATAGCTGTCCCCTCTGGCGGTGAGAATTCTCGGCAGTCGGCGAATGGTGCGACACGTGAGTAGAGATTCCAGCCCCGCATATCGGAGAGGCCGAGATACCGTCCATCAGCGAGTTTGAATGCCGCTACGTAAACGCCGAGCAGAGCCAAACCCGGAATGAGCGCGACGGCGACTGCTTTGACTCGATCGGCGGTTCGTCCAGGGGCGAAGGCGAGTGTGCAAGTCACCAGCACCGGCAGCAGCACGACACCGACACTCTTGACCAGCGCTGCCATCCCGAGCATCAAGCTCGCTGCTGCGAGCCAACTCAGGCGTACGCCCTTCCCCAATGCGAACACTGCAGCAGCCAATCCGGCAGCGGCGAAGAAGGTCAGAAGGAACTCCGCCATCACGATGTGCTCGAAGTAGATGTGATCACCTGACGGGAATGCCACCGAAGCAGCCAGACACGCGACCGGACGCCAGACACCCAAATACCTCACGGCCAGAAACACGATCACGCCGACACTGAGGCCAATCAGATGCTGGATAGAGATTGTGACCCACAACTCACGGCTCCACAGCCGCAGCACCCGCAGCAGCATCGGGTAACCCGCCGGCATCCAGTAATCACCAAAGAGCGGCTGACCACCCACACGAGCGTAACGAGCGGAGTCGAACGCCAACATCACCGCGGGGAAGTATGACATCATCACCACGACCCGAATCGTGACGCCGAGCGCCAGCAGGACGAGAAAAGGCCGGTAGCGAAGATCCGAGATAAGCGCGTTCCAGGTAGTAGATCGCGTACCGATCGATTCGTCAGCAGTTACTGGTGGGTCGGCATTGCGGGTTGTGTCCACAGTCGAGCAACCAGCGTCCGGGAATCGTCAGTCGAACGCAACGTTTGATCGGTCGCCGCACGGCTGTGTTACAACATTAGAGGCTCCCTTCCCTCTGCTTCGGAGGCAGGCTTGCCTCGTCCGATTGTTTCTTTAAAGTCGCCGCCGAATGTCAGCGTCTCCTCTCGCTCCGCGCCTCGCCGGCATCATTGCCTGCCCTGCGTGTCGCGGCGACGTGCGAGAAGACGGCGAAAGTCTGCAGTGCACGCAGTGCGAGCAGACGTTCGAGATGCAGAACGGCGTGCCAGTCTTCCTGACGGGCGGCGCCGAAGTCGCGACGGAGCACAGCAGCAACGCCATCGGGCCGCATTTCGAGGAGATGCTGAAGGAAGGGAAAGACTTCATCCTCCACATCGGTGCGGGCGGCTCGCCTCAGCGGTTTCCGAATTGCGTCGAGTTCGAGCACAAAATCTTTCGGCACACGGATGTCGTCGGTGATGCGCACCAGTTGCCGTTTCGCGAAGGCGTGTTCGATTGCGTCTTCGCGCTCAATGTCTTTGAACATCTGAAGGATCCGAAAGTGGCCGCGAACGAAATCTTCCGGGTGTTGAAACCCGGTGGCTCGGTCGCGATTCACACGGCCTTTCTCCAGTCGCTCCATGAGGAGCCGCATCACTACTACAATGCCACCGAATTCGGCGTGCGCGAGTGGTTCTCGTCCTTCCGGATCGACGCCGTCAACGTCACCGGGAATTTCGGCCCGGGTGTGATGCTTGCCTTCCTGATGTCGAACGTGCTCGCGGCCGCCCAAGCCGGCGGCGCCACATGGCCCGAGCAGTTGCGCCTCAGCGACACCACGATCGGCGAGTGGGCGGAGTTCTGGGCGGGACGCGGCGAGCAGCCGCCCGGTTTCCAAACTCTTCAGAGCCTGCCGCTTGAAGACCAAAAACGGATCGCCGCCGGCTTCGAGATGATTGCGCGCAAGCCGGCCGCGACGGCGTAGCGGCTGTTGCCGCAGCGGAGGCGCCGTTTACTTTCGTGCGTCAGCGATCGCGATCACGTCGATGGAGATCTCACCAACGCCGGCGCCCCTACATTCCGCGGCACGCGTCCAGCAGTCGGAGAAATTCCACCTTTGGCTCGATGAGCCTGCGGATTGGAATCTGAAGGTGCGTCGGCTGCGGCTCTCCGGCTGGTGCGTGGCAAAAAAGGGACCGCCGCTCGCGCGAATACGCGCTCGTGTGGCGGGCAGGACCTTCGATGGCCGGTTCGACCGCGAGCGCGCTGAGGTGGCGGAGTTTATCGGGATGCCGGACGCGCCGCGCTGGTGCGGATTCACGGTCGACGTGGAGGTACCCGCCGGGCGCAAGCGCCTCGAGCTTCAAGTCGCGACGGCGGACGGCGAGTGGCACAAGGCATTCGCCCGGAACGTGGAAGGGCCGGTGCGAATCAGCGATGCGGAGCGCAAGCTTTGGTTGCAGATCGAGGAAGCGGAGGCACAACGACGCTACGTCCTCTTCTTCAGCCGGCCTCTCGATTGGGAGAAGCCGGTCCGAAAGCTTTATATCGCCGGCTGGTGCGTCGATCGCGCGGGCGACTGGATCAGGGAGATCCGCGCCATCGTCGGGGGACGCATCTTTGCCGGAAACTTCGGGATCGAGCGGCCAGACGTCGCCGCGCTGTTTCCGGAAGTGAAGTCGGCCGCGCGAAGCGGTTTCGCCCTGGCTGCTGAAGTTCCTCCAGGTCCGCAGACGCTTCGACTGCAGCTGAAGGCTGGCGACGGTGCCTGGCACCAATTGTACAGCAGGGAAGTCACGGGCGGCTCCGGGGATGACGACGATGCGCTTTCCCCTCAAGAACTGCCGTACTTCCAGCCACCAGTCGCGGCGGCTCCGCGGTTCCAGTATTGGTTCGATCGGCCGAAAAGCTGGTCCGGTCCTGTCCGGCATCTGCATATTTCCGGGTGGTGCTTAACCACGTGGGGAGAAGAGGTCACGCATCTGCGGGCCAGGATTCGCGGCAAAATCTTCATGGCGAACTACGGCATCTTGCGCCCGGACGTCGCCGCGACGTTCGATACCGGCCCGGCTGCGCTCCGCAGCGGATTCTCACTCGACGTGGTGGTCCCCTGGGGCGCAGGGACGCTTGTCCTCGAGGCGCGCAGCAAGAGCGGCGCCTGGGAGGAATTCTTCTCCACGCCGCTACGCGGACCGCTGCTCTGGTCGCGCGGCGGTGACGGGGAGGAGCAGGTCGGCAATTACGCCGATTGGATTCGCCAGTACGATCGGCTCACGCGTGACGACGCGAAGCGCATTCAACAGCAGATCGCGGCTTTCACCCGCCGGCCGAAGATCTCCGTTCTGCTCCCGGTTTATAACACGGAGCTCCGCTGGCTGCGGCGCGCGATCGAGTCAGTGCGCAAGCAGCTTTATCGCGAGTGGGAGCTCTGCATTGTCGATGACGCTTCCACCGAGCCACACGTCTGGAAGCTGTTGCAGTCTTACGCGCGGCGCGACCCGCGGATCAAGATCAAGCGTCGCGCGGAGAACGGCCACATCTCCGCCACTTCGAACGACGCGCTCGCGCTTGCCACCGGCGAATTCGTGGCCCTGCTCGACCACGATGACGAGCTTGCCGCCACCGCGCTCTATTTCGCCGCGCGGGAGTTGAACGAACATCCCGATGCGCAGTTGCTCTACAGCGACGAGGACAAGCTCGATCAGCAGGGCCGCCGCTGTGATCCGTATTTCAAGCCCCACTG
The DNA here is from genome assembly GCA_013694595.1 of Chthoniobacterales bacterium. GTDB lineage: Bacteria > Verrucomicrobiota > Verrucomicrobiia > Chthoniobacterales > UBA10450 > JACCTI01. The sequence continues at coordinate 222 of JACDCC010000148.1, read as the reverse complement.
GAACCCTGATCTGTTCACCTCGCAGAATTACGTCTCGCACCTGAGCGTTTTCGCGACCGAGCTGGTCCGAAACGTCGGCGGGTTTCGGCGCGGCTTTGAAGGCTCGCAGGATTACGATCTGACCCTGCGCTGCGTCGAGCAGATCGCGCCGGCTCAGATCCGGCACATTCCGCACGTGCTCTACCATTGGCGGATTGCAGAGCAGAGCACCGCGACTTTCGC
>JACDCC010000140.1 GCA_013694595.1 Chthoniobacterales bacterium | reverse complement strand
CACCGCCGCCGCAGCAGGGCGGTTCCCCTTCTCCACAGCCATCACCGACACCGCAGCCCGGCGACGAATCCGGCGACGGAGCCTCGCCTTCGCCAACACCGGGCGAGCAGCAGGGCGAGGCTTCGCCGAGTCCTGGCGAGAACGGCTCTCCCTCCCCGTCCACAGGCGAAGGCGAGCAGGAGGGCTCCGAAGGAGATGGCGAAGGAGCGTCACCATCACCGAACCCTGGCTCCACACCGGGCAAGAAGCCCACCGGCGATGTCCAAAGCGCCGGCGAAGAGCAGCAGCCGCAGGAGGCTGAGGCAGGAGCGGAGGCCGAAAGCACCAAAGAAGGCGAAATGAGCGAGCAACAAGCGATGCGTTTGCTTCAGTCAATGAAAGCCGAAGAGCAGCGCGTGCAGCTCGATGAACGCAAGCCTACGCGCCGTGTCTATAACGACTGGTAGCACCGATGTCCGCGCTTTCCCACAACTCGCTCCCGCATCGGCTCGCAGCGGCGATTTGTGTCCTGCTCCTGTCGGTCGCGGCGGCTGGTGCGCAACAGCCGAGCGTGACCGCCGTCTTGAGCAACTCGGAAACCGCCATCGCGCGGCCGGTGCAGCTGGAGATTCAAGTCACCGGCGCATCGAATCCCACGCCACCCGCTGAGATCGTCGTCGACGGACTCGACATTCGTTCGGCCGGAACGTCGCGCCAGTATTCGATGCAGAATTTCAGCGTCAGCTACAGCTTCACGTTCAACTACACCATCATGCCGCTGCGCGCCGGCACCTATAAGATCCCGCCACAAACGGTCGGCGTGGGCGGCGGCAAAACCCTGCAGACGCCGGAGCTCACGTTGAACGTGGTCAACTCCACCGGCCGGCAATCGCGTCGTCAGCCGGCGGACGCTGGCGCGGTGGATCCGGCGAAGATCGGGTTCGTGGAAATGCTCCTCCCGAAGGAGGTGGCGTATGTCGGCGAAATGGTTCCGGTGCAAATACGGATGGGATTGCTGGCGCGGGCGCCGATCGAATCGCCCGGGAGCGGAATCCAGATTGCAGGTCAGGGATTCACCACCCAGAAAATGCCGGAGCGGCGGGAGACGATCGAGACAATCGATGGCCGCACCTATCAGGTGTGGATTTTCAAAACCGCGATCGCCGCCGCGCGGCCAGGCAAACTCGAGATCGGACCGGCTCAGATTAATCCAGTCGTCCGCGTCCCGCGTGGCGGGCAGAGGAATCCAAGTCTCCCGCGAGACCTGCTCGACGACCCGTTCTTCAACAACTTCTTCAACGACCCGGCGTTTGCCCCGTCGATGCCCAAAGAGATCAAGCTGAAGAGCGAGTCGGCCACGCTCGAAGTGAAACCGCTCCCGCCGGACGCGCCGCCGACGTTTGCCGGGGCGGTCGGTAATTTTTCGATCCGCGCGGATGCGAACCCGAAGAGGGCGCAGATCGGCGATCCAATCACGACCACCGCCACCATCCACGGTCGCGGGAACTTCGATCGCGTGACCGCGCCGGTGCTGGAGAACGAAAGCGGGTGGCACAAGTATCCGCCATCCGATAAGTTCGAGCGCGACGACGACGTCGGGATCAGTGGCGCGAAGACTTTTGAGACGGTGTTCAGCGCGAAGGAGCGGAAGGACAAAGTCCCGCCGCTCGTCTTCTCGTTCTTCGATCCGGTGAAGGAAAATTACGTCACGCTGCGGAGCGATGCGATTCCGGTGCGAATCGAGGGTGGCGCCGCGCCAAGCGCGACGCCCGCCGTAGCAGCGGCGGATGCCAGCGCGCCACCGGCAGCTGCCCCGAGCCCCACCGCGGCAACGCCGGAAGCACCGAGCGACATCCTCCATCAGATGACGAGACGCCCTGCGTCCGGGCAAAGTTTCGGGCCGCTCTACGCGCGCAGCTCATTCTGGCTGGCGCAGCTGGTGCCGCTCCTCGCGCTGGCCGGTTTCGTCGCGTGGCGCATGCGGCAGTCGCGCCTCGACAACCTGGAAGCGCAACGCGTCGCGCGACTGCGGCAGGAAGCGGCCGAGCTGCAACGTTCGCTGCGTGCGAACGGCTCGAGCCCGCAGGAGTATCTCGCGAATGCATCCCGTGCGGTGCAGTTAAAGACGGCGCTCGCGCAAAACGTGGAGCCGAACGCGGTGGATGCAGAGCTGGCCGCGGCGGCCTTTCGGCTCGATGAGGCGCAGAGCAATCGCTTACGGGAGTTGTTCGCGCAAAGCGACGAGCTGCGCTACAGCGGCGGGCGCAACGGCGGTCACGCGATCTCGGCGGAGAGCCGGCGCGAGATCGTCGAGCTGATTGAAAATCTGCACGCATGAGACGTTCCGGGCGAAACATGCTGCTAGCCGCGGCTGCTTCAGTGTTGATGGCGCTTTCCGCGATCGGCGCGGAGGCGCAGAATCCCGACGCGTTCACAAAGGCGAACGAGGAATACGCGGCGGGACGCTTCCGCGAAGCGATCGAGTTCTACGGCGAGGTCGTAAAGCGCGGTGAAACCAGCGCAGCGCTCTTTTACAATCTCGGCAACGCGTGGTTCCGGGCCGGCGAGTTTGGTCAGGCAATTCTGCAATACCAGCGCGCGCTCGTGTTGGAGCCGCAACATCCCGAAGCGCAGGCGAATCTCGGACTGACTCGCGACAAAGCACGCGCGCTGGAGTTGCGCCAAAGCTGGTGGGACCGCATGGCCGGCCGCGGAACGCCGGCGCAATATGCAATGATCGCGACGGTCAGCTTCTGGTGCGGCGCGTTCTGCATCGCTGCGGTCCTGCTGCGGCGTCGACGGTCCGCTCCGTTGAAGATCCTCGCCGCCGTTTCTCTGCTCGTCGCGACGGCGGCGGTCACCGCTCTTTACCTCCGCGAAACCGGCAGCCACGGGAAAGCATTCGCGATCGTCACTGCGAAGAACGTGCAGGCGCGTCTCGCGACCGCCGACAACGCCGCCACGGTGCTGGTGCTACCGCCCGGGAGCGAGATCAAGGTTTTGAGCGAACGGGGTGACTGGATGTACGCTGCGTTGCCGAACGAGCTCCGCGGTTGGATCCCGGCGGATAGTGCGGAGCGCGTCCGCCTGTAGCGGTTTCGTCTCTGTCATTCCGACCGAAGCGCAGCGGAGTCGAGGAATCCCGTCGCCTCTCCGTTTGGCTCGCGCCGGGATGTCTCGACTTCGCTCGACATGACAGCTTCGCGACGAGCGCGCGCGTCTGTTTCGCAACGGTGATCGAATAGCCGTGATGACTCACAGGCGACGCAAATCCCGAACCCACCCGCTCAAGCTCGGCTTCGCGGTTAAGGCTCTGGGCGCTGCCGGGTTGAAGAGCAACGACAGCCGGCGTTGGCAGCAGCAGCCACATCTGCGCGTTTCGCTAGGCTATCTGCATAAGATCTTCGATCACCTCGAGGCCAGCGACATCCGGATGTACCGCATGTCGTCCGATCTGGCGCCGTATGTCACGCATCCAGACATGCCGCAGTTCCACCGCCAGATCGACGAGTGTGCGGATGAGCTGCGCGCGATCGGCCGACGCGCACGCGAGCTTCAGCTGCGGCTCTCGTTTCATCCTTCGCAGTTCATCGTCCTGAACAGCCCGGACCCGGTGCTCGTGCAGAAAAGCATCGCTGATCTCGCCGCGCAGTCGGAGATGCTCGACCGGATGGAACTGGACCGCGAAGCTGTCGTGGTGGTGCATGCCGGCGGCTCCTACGGCGATCGCGAAGCGGGCTGCGCGCGTTGGATAGAGACTTACCAGAAGCTGCCGGAGCCGATCCGCCGGCGGCTGGTGCTGGAAAACGACGATCAACGCTACAGCGCGGCGGATGTGCTGAAAATCCATGCCGCGACCGGTGTTCCGCTCATCTTCGATCACCAACATTTTTGGTGTTTCAACCCGGAGCAGCTCGAGCTGCGGGAGACGATCGCGCGGTTCCTCGCCACCTGGCCGGAAGGCGTGCGACCGAAGATCCATTTCTCTTCGCCCCGCACGGAGCTGCGCGAGCTGAAGCGGAAGGACCAGAAGACGCGCAAACGTGTCGTTGTGTTGCAACCGCCGGTGTGGAGTGGCCACGCAGATTTTTGCCAGCCGTTCGAGTTCATCGCGTTGATGCGACTGCTCGGCGGCCATCGGTTCGATGTGATGCTGGAGGCGAAGTCGAAAGATCTCGCGCTGGTGCGATTGCGTCGCGACTTGCAACGCTACGCGCCGGATGTGGCGAAGCGGTTCGGCTTGGACGCGCCGAGCGAATTACCGGACGAACCGAAAGCGATCGTAGTTCCGGAGGCGGTCGCGCAGGATGCGTAAGACGAAATGGCGTTCGTCATTCCGAGCGGAGCGAAGCGGAGTCGAAGAATCCCGTGACATACCGAGAAGTTTCGCCGCGGGATCCCTCGACTTCCCCGCCAAGTGCGTGCTACCGACGAGCGATGATCCTGCAAATCGTGCTGCTCATTGCCGATTTGGTGCGGTTGATCCTGGGCGCCGAATTTCTCGTGCGGGGGTCGCATCGCCGCGGAACTGCCGGTTGAGAAGGGTGCATTTGTCCACATCTTGACGCGTATGAACGCGGAGATGGATGTCGGAACCAATAAGAAGGCGTTCCAGATCAATCTCGACCAGAAAAAGTACGGCACCTTCGCGGAGATCGGTGCCGGGCAGGAAGTGGCGCGCCGTTTTTTCCATGTCGGCGGCGCGTCGGGCACCGTTGCAAAGACGATGTCGGCTTACGACATGACGTTCAGCGATGCGATCTACGGCAGCGCCGATCGCTACGTCAGCCGCAATCGTCTGCAGACGATGCTCGACCACGAGTACAAGCTGCTCGTCGAGCGGCTGGACGCGAAAATGGGAAGCGAACGAACGTTCTTTGTCTTCGCCGACACCGTCGCGGCGCGCAGTTTCAAACAACACAACGAGTCGCACGGCTGGCTCGGCGTCCGGTTCCAGAGCGAGACGCGGCACGAGCCGAGTCAGATCATCATTCACGTGCGGATGCTCGACGAATCAAACGTGGATCAACAGGAAGCGCTCGGTGTCGTCGGCGTGAACCTGCTTTACGGCGCGTTTTACCATCACCAACCGGAGAAGCTAATCGCGTCGCTGCAGGAGAACCTCGCCGACGACCGGATTCAGGTGGACATGATCAAGTTTTCCGGACCGACTTACGAGCATGTCGACAACCGCTTGATGAGCTTGCAGCTGGTAAGCCAGGGTCTGACCGATGCGGTCATGTTCACTGCCGATGGCGAGACGGTACAGGCCGCGGAGGTGTTCTATAAAAAGGCGATCCTCGTCGAGCGCGGCAGCTTCCGGCCCGTGACTTACGCGACGAACGACATGCTCAACGGGGCCCGCGGCCCGTTTTTGCGGCAGTGCAATTATACCGAGGCTGATCTCGTCGTGCTGATGGAGATGACGCTCGAGAACTTGCTCTCCGAGGGGCAGCTGAATCACGCCGATTTCCTCGCGCGCGTCGATATCCTGGGCGCGCTGGGCCGGACCGTCTTGATCTCGAAGTTCGGAGAATACTACCGGCTCGCCGCGTATCTGGCGCGCTACACGAACAAGATGATCGGCCTCGTGATGGGTGTGCCGACGCTAATGGAGATCTTCGACGAGAAGTATTACCTCAACCTCGAGGGTGGCATCCTGGAAGCGCTCGGGCGCATGTTCAAGAGCGGCCTGAAGCTCTACGTGTATCCGTTGGTCGACGAGAGCACCGGCCAGCTCCTCACGGCGACCAATCTCGACGTCGCTCCGAACTTACGCTCGCTCTTTCGTTACCTCATCGAGAACGAGTTCATCCAGGAGATCACCGAGTTCAATCACGAGTATCTCCGCATTCATCCGCCCGACGCGCTGGAGAAGATCCAGGAAGGCGATCCGGCGTGGGAGAAGATGGTGCCAACGGAAGTTGTGGAAATCATCAAGGCTCGCGGATTTTTTGGTTATCGCGCGCCTGTTACAGGTTAACCGCTCCGACGGCCGGTATTTTTCGCAGGCAGCGGCGGGAAAACCCGCATAGGCGGTGGTGCGGCACACTTCCCGCTACAACAAATGCCACCACCATGGCGAAACGCGGCAACTCTGTCATTGGCATCGACCTCGGAAAGCACGTCTTCAAGGGTGTCTTGCTTCACCGCAAAGGCGATGCTCGCTACGTCCTAACCAGCTACGCGTCGCGAGAAGTTCCCGATGACCTGCAGAGCGCCGACGACCTCGCGCAGCAGCTGAAGTTGCTCCTCAAGGATCTCGGCGGCAGCGCGAAGGGATGTGCGGTGGCGGTTTCCGACCCCTCTTCCTTGCTCCGCATCATCGAGCAGCCGGATACGCCGGTGGATCTTCTCCGCAATGCGCTCCGCCTCAATGGCCTCGCCGTGCTGAACCAGGAGTGCAAAGATTTCGTGCTCGATTGCGCGCCCGTGTCAGGTAACGGCAGCAACGGACATTCGGCGAATGGCTCCGGCAGCGGCTCTGATGACGCGAACGGCTCGGCGGTTGCGAAGAAGAAGTATCTGGTCGGTGGCATGCTGCGCCCGACGGTGAAGCAAATTTCCGAAGCGATGAGCAAGACGCGAGTCGTAGCCGACATCCTGCAGCTCGCGCCGGTCTGCTCGTTCAACGCCTTCGAGCTGGCGTACCCTGAAATTTTCGCGAACGACACCTTCCTCCTGCTCGACATGGGACACCTGCAAAGCACGGTCCTGATCGGGAGCAAAAAGGAACTGGTGCTCGTGCGCAGCGTGGACTACGGCGGCAAATCACTCACTCAGGCGCTCACCGCAGATGGCGCGCTCGACGCGAACGC
>JACDCC010000107.1 GCA_013694595.1 Chthoniobacterales bacterium | reverse complement strand
CCGCCTAACGAACGCACGTTGCTGTATCCCATCTTCTGCAGATTATCGGCGACTAACGCCGAGCGGCTTCCCCCTCCGCAATAGCAGATGATTGGCTGGTTCACGTCTGGCACCTGCTCCTCGATTTCCACCTCGATCACCCCCTTGCTGAGATGTCTTGCCCCTGCCGCATGCCCCTCGCCCCACTCGCTTTCCTCCCGCACGTCGATCAAGACGGCGTCGCCGCGCTCCGCCTCCATCCGTGCTTCCTCCGCTGAAACTTCGCTGATCCGCTGCTTCACATCGGCCACAAGCTTTTGGAAACGGTTTGGCTGGTTCATCTCCGAGCGTCGAACTCGCGCGACAGACCGTCAACACGGCAACGCGATTGACTTCGCTGCCTCGCGGCGGGAAAAAGGCGCGTGCGCCGCTACTTCGAAATCTACTCGATCATGCTGCGCAACTCGCTCATCCGCGAGATGAGCTTCAAGGCGAATTTCATTCTCTGGATGCTCGTGGAGGTGCTCTGGTTCTGCGGCCAGATCTTCTTCTTCAGCATCATCTTCGGAGAGGTCGACGAGATCGGCGACTGGACGAAATGGGAGGTCGTGTTGCTGGTCGGCACGCATCAGATGATTGCGCAGCTGTTCCAAGCGTTCTTCTTCATGAATATCTCGAACATCCCCGAGCTGGTCCGCACCGGGAAGCTAGACTCGCTGCTATCGCTGCCGATCGACAGCCAGTTCGCAGTTTCCACGAAGCAGTTCGGCCTCGACAGCCTGCTGAACGCGATGCTCGGCGGCGGGGTCGTCCTCTTTTCGCTCGCCAAGCTCGACCTCGTCCCCGGACCTGGAGCGGTGCTGCTTTATCTCATCGCGCTCCTCTTCGGGGTGGCGATTCACTACTCGATCATGCTCGCCTTGGCGGCGGTGAGCTTCTGGATCGTGCGGGCACAGGGCCTCGTCTACGGCTACTTCAACTTCCTGCAGATCGCGCGCTATCCCGATGTGATCTTCCCGCGACTTTTTCGCTTCATCTTCGGCTGGATCATTCCGGTGATCATCGTCGCGAACATTCCGTCACGAATTCTGATCAAGCCGTTGAGCGACCCCGGCGCACTGATGTTGCAACTCGTGGTTGCCGGATCTTTGGCGCTGTTTCTTTCGCGCGTTTTCTGGAGATTTGCGCTCCGTCGTTACTCGAGCGCAAGCTCCTGAAACTGAGCGCAATCAGCAGCAAAGTGGCCCGTTTTTCACGGGTAAATCTCCCCTTGCACCCCCAGCTAAATGCCCTTATTTAAGCCTCCGCTCGGCGCCAGAGGGCGCCCTGTTGATCGACATATGCCCAGCTCGAACAAAAAGACCTCTCCTGCTAAGCCCGCCAAACGCGCTGCGGCTAAGTCTGCTCCTACCTCGAAATCGAAGTCCGCGGCGAAGTCTGCGCCAGCCAGGGCGGCTAAGTCTGCGCCTGCCAAAAAGGCGTCGGTGAGGAAGGCTCCGCCACCGAAGGCAGCGACGGCCAAAGCCCCCCGGAACGGCCAGCGCGCTGCGGGTAAGCCACTCACGACCACGCAGGCGATCCTTGGCACCGGGCGCAAAGAGCAGAAATTGGATCCATTTACGCGCGGTCAGCGCGAGAAGCTGCTGCAGCTGCGCGACGCGATGGTTGACTCCATGGCCGGAGTCGCGAAAGACAATCTCCGTTCGCGGGCTGAGGGCAGTGAAGCCTCCGCCTTCGGGATGCACCAGGCGGACGCCGGCAGCGACGCATACGATCGTGATTTCGCCCTTAGTCTTCTCTCGCAGGAACAGGACGCGCTTTACGAGATCGATCAGGCGCTGAAGCGGATCGAGCTCGGCACCTACGGAATCTGCGAAATGTCGGCCAAACCGATTGGACATCCTCGGCTTGAGGCGATTCCATTCGCGCGCTTCACCGTCGAGTGCCAGTCACAGCTCGAGAAACAGAACAAGGCTTCCCGCGTGCGCCAATCCGTAACCTCCCTCTTCGGTCTCACGGACGAAGAAGGTGGCGAGGGCGAGGAAGAAGAGCCGAAGGGCGACCGCGACCGCGACGACAACAAGGACTAAGACAATGCCGCAGGAAATCATCACTCTCGAATGTACGGAGGCGAAGGCGCTCGGAATGCCGGCCTCGCGTTACATGAGCACACGCAACAAAAAGAGCCCGCGCACGCCCAACCGACTGGAAAAAAAGAAGTATAATCCGTTCCTGAAGCGGCATACGCTGCATCGCGAAACCAGGTAATCAGCCATGCAACCGAAGACCGCCAAACGTCGCTCCGCTTTCCGCCGCGCCAACCGCACGATGCCGCGGCGCCGCATCGACATCGCCGCTGAGGCGATCGACTACAAGAATCCTGACCTGCTGAAGAAGTTCGTCACCGAGAGCGGCAAGATCCTCCCGCGCCGCGTCACCGGCATGCCGGCGCACATGCACCGTAAGATCACCCGCGAAATCAAGCGCAGCCGGTCGGTGCTCTTGATGAAGTAGTCCGGTTTGTCGGGGCAGCGGCTTAGCCCAGCCGAGGACGAGATGGCGGAAGAAGCCATTCCGCCACGATCGGTGCTCGCTCGCATTAGCCGCCGCGCAGATTTCTGGGCGTTCCTCGCTTTCGCCTCCCTCGGGTTCGGGTACTGTTTCATCACCCCGCCCTTTCGTGGGCCGGATGAGCGCAATCACTTCCTGCGCAGCTATCAGGTCTCGGAATTCCGGTTCGTCGGCCATCGCCTCCCGGATGGCTTCACCGGCGACGAGCTGCCAGCTGCCCTGGCGCAACTGAGCGATGCAGTTGGCAATCACGACGACAATCGGCTCACCGAAGCGCAACTCGCGGCCGCTCGCGCCGTCACTCTCGACCCGGCGCAGCGGCAGCCGATTGAATTTTCCAACACGACGCTTTACTCGCCGATCGCCTACATCCCGGCCGCCGTCGCCATCCGGCTGGGTCGCGCGCTCGGGATCTCCCCGCTGCATCTGTTATATCTGGCGCGGATCGCAAACGTCCTCGCGACATCGTGTCTGGTCGCATTGGCGGTGCGCCGGCTCGGCTACGCGCGCTGGCCCGCCCTCCTCGCCGTCTCGCTGCCCATGGCCGTTTCACAGATGTCACTGGTGACGGCGGATGCCTTCACGTTCGCATTCTGTTTCTTCTGGATCGCATGCGTCGCGGAATTAGCGACCGCGGACACAACGGTCATCTCGCCGAAACGGGTCGCGGCGCTATTCGGGGTCGCTCTGCTGCTTTCGCAGTTACGGCCGCCCTACCCGATCTTGGCGCTCGCGATCTTCGCTGTTCCGCTACGTCGCTTTGGCGGAAGCTGGATGGCAGCGTTGGCTCCCGCCGCTGTCTTGCTCGCTGCGATCCTACCGGCCGTCGCCTGGAACGTCTCGGCGCGTCCACTGTTCGTGCCGGACCCGGGGTTGGATCTGCAAAATCGCGTCACTGTGCTGCGCGAGGATCCACTCGCCTTCGTGCGCGCGGCGCAGCACGACATCGCGCGGCGCGGGGCGGATCGTTGGAGCCAGGCCGTCGGCCGTTTCGGCTGGTTGAACATCCCGCTCCCATCCGCCCTCACGACCGGCTACGCAGCGGCGCTCGCTCTGAGTTGTTTGCTCGCTGCTCCGGATTTGCGCGGGCCTCGCTGGTGGCAGAGAGCGATATGGCTCGCGACAGCGGTGATCGGTATGATCGCCATTCAGGTGTTGCTGTTCATGACCTACGACCTTGGCTGGATTCAGGGCCGTTACTTGATTCCGTTCGTGGCGGTGCTGGCGTTCGCCGCTGGAGGCTTGATGACCGCGCGCGAACGGCTCCGCACCGTTCTGCTGATCGGATGCATTCTGATCGCCGCCGCCACGCATGCCGCTTCACTCCTGGCGATCGCGCGGGCGAGTGGCGTTTAGCGTTTGAACTACCTTTGCGCGTTACGTCTTGCGCGTGCGCTCGCCTTCCTCGATCAGCTTCCAGAATTCGCGGTGCTTTCCGAGCTGGTCGTCTTCCGCCATCGGCAGTTTGCTGCGGAAAAGGAAGTCTTTAAACGTGTTCTTGTGGAGCACACGGTGCACGGTGACTCCTTCCGTGCTCCGTTCAAAGTAGATCCGGTAATCCTTCGCCCGATACCGGTGGAGCTTTTTACCTTCGCGCTCGATCACTCCGAACTTGCTCTCGTCGAGCTTGTCGAGGTCGGTGGGAAGGATCTGAAACTCCGCCAGCAGGTCGAGCTGGAGAGTTTTTGGTAACGCAGACATCTCCGCAGCGCTGAGCTCGTTGAAGATGATCTGAAACATCGGCTCACAGATACACGCGCGCTACGCGGGTGCCAATTCCGGTGAAAATCTCCCACGCGATCGTCGACGCCCGCTCCGCGACTTCGGTGGCGAGAATCTCTTCCCTCCCCTGGCGGCCGATCAACACCACCTCGTCCCCGGCTTGCACCTCCGGGAGGTGGGTAACGTCCACGACCGTGAGGTCCATCGTCACCCGACCGAGGACCGCACATCGCTGCCCACCGATGAGCACAGCCGCGCCGCGATTCGAGATGGCACGCGGCAACCCGTCCGCGTAGCCGACGCCCAACGTCGCGACGCGGATCGGACGCTGCGCGATAAACGTCCGGCCGTAGCTGATCGACGCTCCCGCCGGCAAGTCACGCACCAGCACCACCCGAGCTTTCAGGGTGAGCGCCGGGCGGAGCGTTTTTTGAAACTCCGGCATCGGCGAAATCCCGTACAGCATCAGCCCCGCGCGGACCGCGTCGTAGGCTGAATCAGAGAACGAGATGACGCCGGCGCTGGGGAGCGCGTGGATGAGATAATCGCCGGGCATCTCGCTCCGGATTCGCGCCATCAGCGCATCGAACCGCGACAGCTGAGTGCGCGTGAACTCTGCGTCTTCGTCGCCCGCGGGCAGGTGCGTTGAGATACTGTGGATGCGGACGTTCGGCAGCTCGGCGATTCGCTTTACCTCTGGAATGGCATCGCTCTCGTGCATGCCCATGCGGCCCATGCCCGTGTCGACAGTGCAGTTCACCGAGACGGACTGGCCTCGCGCCACTTCGCTGAATTCTGCCGCTTCCGCAGAACTCGAGACCGACGCGATGAAACGGCGCGCGACAATCTCCGCACGCTCGGCCGGCAGCGCCGGGCCCATGATCAACACGGGTTGCGGGATAACTTCGCGAGCCTGAATCGCCTCCCGCAGATTCGCGACGCCGAACAGCTGCGCATCCCCGGCGAGCGCTTCGGCGACGCCAGCGAGGCCATGACCGTATGCGTTCGCCTTCACTACCGCGAGCAACGCGGCGGCTGTCCCGGCCCGCTCACGCGCAATGCGGGCGTTGTGCCGCAGAGCGGCCGTGTCGATCTCTGCCCAACTGCGAAAGGCATCGGTGGAGGTCATAGCGTCGGTGCCCGCAGCTGTGGCAGGGATTTCGGCAGGGTGATGTGAGGCTCGCGTAAGTAGATCGGCTCCAGCGGCTCGGCCGAAAAACTGTGCAGATCGATCAGCGTGAGCACGACCGCGGACGGATATGCAATCACCGCCTGAGGGACCGTGGGAGTCAGCTCGCTGGCAAAGACGGGTCCCCGCATTTCCCCAATCCGTCGCTTCAACTCTGGCGGCGTGCAGAGCAGCGGACCCGCGGCGCATCTACGGTCCCGAATGTGCGCGAAAAAGAACGCATGGCGCCGAGCGTCACCTACGACCGCGTAATCATTTTCCGATGTTGGAATTCCGCAGATCGAGGGCACGCCGAGTAATTCTGCGCCGGTCGCCGCTCCCAGCCCGATCGCGGCAGCGATCGCGATCCGTGTGCCGGCGTAAGAGCCGGGACCGAGCCCCACGATGATTCGATCAGGTTTACCGAAGCGCTCGGTGATCACCCGCAGCTCTTCGAAAAACGCACCGGAATGCTTCCGGTCGTTCGCAAACTCGCGCCCGAAGGGCGCCGGCGCGTTCTCGCGCCACGCGACGCTCCCGCGCGGGCTGGAAAGTTCCATCGCGAGGATCTTCATTTCCCTGACAGTCCGCGAATCACCCGTGTGGTTTCATCTGCGATTTGGATCGAGATCCACCTCGTGCTTTCCGGCAGCAATTCTCGAAATCGATCTGCCCATTCGATCACACATACGCCATCGCCAAACAAGTATTCATCGAGCCCAGCGCGGAGCACGGCTTCAGGCGACTCCAGCCGGTACCAGTCGAAGTGGTAAACAGGAAAGCGGCCGCCCGTGTACTCGTGCACGAGCGTGAAAGTAGGGCTGGTGACTTCCGTGTCGGACCCCGTTCCCGCGACGAATCCTTTCACGAACTGCGTCTTGCCAGCGCCGAGATCGCCGCTGAGAGCTACCACATGGCCGATCCTGCAGCTCTCGGCGCAACGTGCGCCCAGCGCCGCAGTCTCAACGTCGCTATGCGTAGTGAGCATACCCACGCGCTAATGTGGCAGAACCTTCTGCGGCAGTGGTGAGCCGCCCGATCCGGGTGAGCTCCAGCGGCCACTGCTGCTTCCACTTTCGTAGCAGCACCGCCGTGTCTTGGGACGAGACCGCGAAGAGTAGTTCGTAATCTTCGCCGTCGGAGACCGCCGAGGAAACACTCACGCCGCGGTGTCGCGGAATTGCATTCTCCTCGACCTCAAAGCCGACGCCGCTGGCAGCTGCGAGTCGCGGGAGATCCGCGCCGAGCCCGTCGCTCAAGTCCATCATCGCGTGCACCGGAAAATTCGCGGTGAGCCAGCGCGACTCGTGAATGCGCGGCGTGAACCGCAGGTGGCGACCACCCAGTGAGCCCCCGAGCCGTCCCGTGACGAAGAGATCGTCTCCTGGCTGGCCGCCGCTACGACGGACCAATCGCTCCTTTTCGGCGGAGCCGACGATGCTGACGGAGACAATCACTGGGCCGTTGGTCCGGCTGGTTTCGCCGCCCACGATCGCAACGTCGAACGCCTTCGCGGCCTTCGCGAGCCCGCGATAAAGCTCGGTCACCCAGCGCACCCTGCGCGCCGGCGGTACAATCAGTGTGACGAGGGCAAATCTCGGCAGAGCCGACATGGCCGCAAAGTCGCTCAACGGCCGGGCCATCGCTTTCCAGCCGACGGCGCTCGGCTTGGCTGCCGCAGAGAAATGCACTTCCTCGACCACGCAATCCGTCTTCAGGAGCAGCAGGTCTCCGGAGCGGCCAAAGCGCGCGACGGCGCAATCATCCCCTGCTCCGGCAATGACGTCACGATTCAGCGGCAGAAGAGGAAAGAGCTGCTGCAGCAGCGCTTCTTCGCCCACGTCCTGCAAGTTCATTGCGGGAGCAATTCGGGGAACGCCAGCGCGGTCAGAGTGAGTGAATTGAAGAGCGCATGCATCGTCATCGCCACGAGGATCGAGCCGCTCCACTCGTAGGCGAGGGTGAAACACGCGCCGAGAACAAACAGCGGCGCGGCCGAAGGGATATGCGCGTGCACAGCGGCGAACAAGATCGAGTTCACCACCAGTCCCACCAACCGTCCCGCATAGCGCCTAAGCATTCCGTAGAGGTAGAAGCGAAACACAAACTCCTCGACGAGGGGCGCGATCGCCACCGCGAGCACAATGATAATGACCCGCTGCTGCAGCGTCTGCGAGTCGTTGAAAAGTTCCACAATCGATTGCTTCGTCGAGGGGGCGCCGAGCACGCGTTGCGTGATGATATCCGCTAGGAAAAGCAACGGATAGGCGGCGAAGAGCAGAATACCGCCCGTCACCGTCGCGCGCCAGAAGCCGAGCTTCGTGAAACCGGCTAACGAGCTGACATTGATCCGTCGGATCTGCAGAAACGCAGCCACCAGCACGAACAATCCAAGGGAAATCGCGGCGTTCGCCAGCAGGTCGGCGGTGCTCAACACCACTTTCCCGGCTTGCGCGCCGGCGGTAGCAGCATTGAGCGCAAATAACGTGGCGAGCGCGCCACCTAAAAAGACGTCGGGCAGGCCGAATGTTTTCTCCGTCGCGGTGTCGCCGCCTCCTCGCGCGTTGATTTGTCTGACCAGCGACAGGTAGATGTAAATGCCGCCCAACAGCAGAAGCGCGTTCGTGGCAGCCGCGAGCGCCGTAAAGAAGCCGTCCACGAGATTCGCGGGAGCGGCTACGGAGCGTAGTAGCTCGGGAGGAAGTAAGCGCGTCCGGACTCCAGCTGCGGCACGAGTTGTTTCGGCAGCGTGAGCTCGATCTTTGTGTCAGTCGGTTGGGTGAGAGCCCGCAAAAACCGGCCCAGCGTCACCGGCGGTCCATATTTCACGATCGTTGCGTCGGGTGCATTGCCGAGCTCCTTCGCCTTCCCGAAGGCGTCTTCCAGCTGCCCCAGGGCGTCGATCAGCTTGTTGTCGCGCGCATCACGACCGGAAAGGATCCGGCCGTCCGCGATCGTGTCGCGCAGGCTGTCAGCGGAGAGATTGCGCTCCTTCGCCACGATCCCGAGGAACTTCTCATACGTGCCCATCACAAACCCCTGCACATACTCGCGCTCTTCCGGTGTGATGGGGCGCGCGCCACTGAGCATATCTTTGAATTTTCCGCTCTTGAAGACCACCGACGCGAGCCCGACTTTGTTGAACAGCTGCTCGTAGTTCAGCGTCTGGATGATGACGCCGATGCTCCCAGTGATGGTGGTGTCATTAGCCATCAGATACTTGCCTCCGCAGGCAATGTAGTAGCCACCGGAGGCTGCGACCGACCCCATGTGCACCACCACCGGCTTCTTCGCGCGGGTCTTCACGACGGCATTGTAGATCACGTCGGAAGCCGTCACCTCCCCTCCGGGCGAATCGATCTCCAGCACCACCGCGCGGACATCATCATCCTCCCGCGCCTGCTCCAACGCTGCGCGTAGATCGTCGACCATCGAATCGCCGACGGCGCCCGGTAGGGTGGAGCTGATCAGTCCACGGAGCGGGATGACAGCCACCTTGTCACTCCCCTTGCCGCGCTCCACCACGACCTCGCGGAAAAGCGGCTGTCTCTCCTGGATCTGCTTGGTACCGCTGAAACGACTGAGCGCCGTCGCCGCCAGGACCATATTGATCAGGACGCTGACGCAGAGGACGACAAAAAGGAAAATGCTGAGGCAGCCGAGCTTCCGATTCGCCATGACGGCAGCTAATTGACCGGAGAACAGCTGCAGCACAAGCGCTCTTTTAACGGGCGCCGCGTGGGTGGTTTAGCTGCTTGGCTCGTAAGCTGCTACTCAAGAAATTATGAACAGCAGCAGCCATCTTCGACTCAGTGACTCGGCGCTGCGTCCGCAGGCGCAAGGGAAACGCCGGGGCCGCCCACCGAAAACCGTGGAGGCGACGCCCGAGCCGGCAACGGCTCCCTCTGCTGCGGTGGGCACCCTCACGCGCACAAAGAGCCTGCTCCTTGCAGCGCTTAAGGTCTGGGAGCTGAAGCAGCGCGGCCTTCACTAAGCGGGCACATCAGCTTTTCGGCTCCGCCCGCACGTAGATCTCCCGAGGTGCGGTGGGGAAGTATTTGAAAAGCGCAGGGCAGAGCCAGCCTTCCATCTTGTAGTGGTCGCTGTAGTACCAGGTCCCACCTGATTCCTGCCGGCGCCATTCCAGCTTCTCGGTGTGGCCGGGAAACGGCGAGGCGCTGAACACCGCCCGAAAGCCGCTCTCCGCCTTCGGGATGCTCGCGGTCATCTTGTCGATCATCGTATCGATCCCCGCGATGAACGGCTCTTTGTTCAGCCCCCCCGCCGGATCGTCGAATACCCACATGCCGTGATGCTTGTAGGGCGCGATCACCATGAGAGAATTTCCTTCAGCCATCTTTCTCCGTTCGCCGCCAAGGCAGACGGCGGATGCGAAGAAGTGAACGCTGCCCAATAGACGCAGGTTCGCAGCCGCTAGGAACGCATGGCGGGATCAGCGAATCAGACCTGCCGCGCCACGCAGTCGGCGCTGCACGTGGCGAGGCGCAGCGGATTCCCTGCGCCGCCACGACCGTACAGACTGTCCAATGTCCGTCGGCGTGAGCACTCTCATTGAGATTCGCGTCCCAAGCTGCTGTTGAGTGTCGCTGACCTTCTTCGATTTCACTGAAGTGCACGCCGAGCTCAATCCGCTCGACCTCGACAAATTCGCCACCGCAGCTAACCTCGCGCGTAGCGGAAGCGCCCATAGCTCAGCCGGATAGAGCATCGGATTTCTAATTCAAGAAAGACGTTTTTCGCTCGTTTGCGCGGAGTTGCGGAGGCTCGCAAACCAGCCGATCCACGAGGGACGGATGTGGTTCCCCTGCCTCGTGCTGTTGCGCTGAGTTGCGCCGCTTAGCAGTTGAAACGAACGCCGACCGTAGAAAACGACCGTGAAATGCGCCGCCTCGTTGGCCTGACATCTAAAGTTCGCCCGCGATTGCAAGTGATTGCAGTTTCTGCCGGCCAATGAAAAACAATCGCAGAATGGTCAATGGGTCGGCGCGAGCAACAGAATGCGATTGAGTTT
>JACDCC010000092.1 GCA_013694595.1 Chthoniobacterales bacterium | reverse complement strand
GATCAGAAAGAAGCAGGAGGATGTAGTTCAGCACCAGCACCACCACCAGGACGACGCCGGTTTGGGCTTGCTCCGGTATGGTGTAGACATCGTTATCGGTTAGCAGGATCACCGCCATCATCGCGCCTGGTCCGGCGATGGAAGGCACGGCCATCGGAAATACCGCCAGATCGCGCCCCGCCTCAGGCGACCCCGGGTTTGCATCTGCTTGCCCGAAAAGCATCTGCAGACCGAACAGGAACAGGATAATCCCGCCCGCCACTTTGAGCGAGTGCAGATGAATCCCGACGGCGTCGAGGATGATCTGTCCGGCCACCACGGATACGACCAGGATCACCGCGGCGTAGAGCGAAGCGCGCAGCGCAGTTCGACGCCTCTCCGGACGCGTGAGCGATGCGGTCAATCCGGCAAAGAGCGCCACATTCCCGATCGGATCAATCGTCGTCCAGATCGTAGCGAAGTCTTTGCTAATTTTAACGAGGAAAGGAGACATGCGATTTTATCTGCGACCAACGCCTTACACCAGCGGCAGATCGAGAGCCAGTCAAAGTTGCAGGACGATCTCGCAGGGCATGAACAATAGGTGTGTTTGTCGGATCGGAGCGCGGGCAAGGATCCGCTGACCCTTCTGTGCGCGATAGCGGGGCGCTGTCGTCTGGCCGCGAACTACGGGCGGGAAGACATCGCCGCATTAGAGGCAATGGAGATTGACCCTTCATACGAGTGAAGATGTCGGGGTGAGGAGCTAAGCCGTCTCGATTCCGCAAACATACTCGACGCGGTCTGCGAGATTTGGCCTATCGATTACCGCGAGCGAGCGGGTCATCGGTATCGTTGCTCATCCGGATCGAATCGATGCGCCGATTGTGACGAGATCGGCTGGTCCGTTTACCATGGAGCGATCGACCACGAGCGTTTAGCAGTGAATCGCAGGATTCGCGCAGTATGCGCTCGCTCGTTCAAGTAACAGCAGCGCTTCGACGAAATCACTGGGTCGCGCACGCTGCACTGCCGTTGCCTCCCGCGCCGTCGACATGGCACGGCCGCACCGGTGGCGCGGTGGTGAGCCCTACAAGGGCCGGGACCCGTCTGTCTTTCGGCCCCGCAGCCACGCCAACACGCCACCGGCGAGACATGCGAACATTGAAGCCAGCATTGGGTTGATCTCCGGGACCGGCTTGAAGCTTATGTCGTGAAGGCCAATGTGCTGATAGGTCGGGTTGCTGACGGTGCCGGAGCCGCTGCCGAAATTGATGGTGACGTTCGCTGCGCCCGAACCTGTGCCTGTATCAACGGTGGACCGCGTTCCGTTCACAACCTGTGCAAGTCCCGAGCCACTCAAGGAGTTGTTCGCGCTTACGGTGATGGTCGGAGCGATCTGTGTAATGCCGTCGATGGAAAGTGCACTGATACTGCGGAGCTGATCCCGGACGGTCGAATTGTTGTCGGAGTTGTTGCTGAAGTCCACATCGAAGATAACGAATGACACGTTCTGCACGCCCAACGGGTACAGCGCGCTGAAATCCACTTTGATCGTGATTGCTTCGCTTCGGCTCGTGAAATTGACTGCGAGCGTGAGTGTCTTCTGGGCTGGGTTCAGTCCGCCGTCATGGGAATTTGTAATGGCAGGCGTCTGGGGATTCGATCCCACAATTGCAGTTTGGAATTGTGCCGTGTTGCCCGTTACAGCCACAGTGACGTCGTTCCCAGGGGTCGCGGGAGCGATATCATAGGCGTTGTTTAGGCTTCCAGGAGTCCAGTTAACGGCGTCCCAATCCAAAACGAGGGCGTTCGCGCTCGAACAGAGGGAGAATACGGCTACGAGGAGCAAACAATTTTGAATGCGGTGCCGCATAAACCAAACTTGTGTAGCAGCGAGGGTGTCAACTTCTCCGATCTTTACACGAGGAAATTCCGCCGAAGGCCTCGTGCATCAGTGCAAACTGAGCACCGGTATGTCTGTGAATTGTCGCAAAGCGCGGCAAGAAGCGGGTGGGCGTGCGGCCGGCAGCGTGGCAGACTCGCCACATGAGCGACGATGAGCTCGTCGCGAGCGGCATTCGTTATCTCGATCAACATCACACCAACCAGCCGGATCTCGCCGCGCTCGCCACGGGCGCGGGTCTCGCGGAATCCGTGAGACAGGCGTGCTCGGCAGTTACAGTCGGGATTCCGGCACGCAAGGCGCGATGATCGCGTAGGAGATCTCTGGCCGGCAACGCACAGCCACCGAGTTACAGCTGCGGCCGCGAGCGGGTTTTAAAAAGAATCTAGAGAGTGAAACAACTGGGCGAACATCCGTGCGGCGCCTCAGGTGCCGCGGCGGGATTTCTCGACTTTGCTCGCAATGACGGCATTTTTCGGTGCCACTGCTTCTGACATTCTGTTGATCCTGTTCAATCTGTCTGACCCATGAACCCGCCGGTCGATCTCGCTGCGCTCCGCTGTGATTATGTCGCGCACGGGTTGCGTCGCGCTGATCTCGACGCGGATCCCATCAAGCAGTTTGCGAGGTGGTTCGGCGAAGCAGCCGCCGCGCAGATCCGGGATGTGAACGCGATGACCCTCGCGACCGCGACACGAGACGGAAGGCCGTCGGCGCGTATCGTTCTGCTGAAGGCGATCAGCGACCGGGGTTTGGTCTTCTTTACAAACTACGACAGCGCCAAAGGTCGTGAGCTGGAGGCGAATCCAAACGCCGCACTCACGTTTTTTTGGGTGCAGCTGGAGCGACAAATCCGCGTCTCAGGCGTGGTGGAGAAGACGACGCGTGAAGAATCGGAAGAGTATTTTCGCTCCCGCCCGATCGGCAGCCAGCTCGGCGCCTGGAGCTCTGCTCAGAGCGAACCGATTGCGAACCGCGAAGTGCTCGAAACGAATCTTGCCGAAACGTTATCCCGCTTCGCCGGCTCGGATGTTCCACTCCCTCCGCACTGGGGCGGTTATCGGCTCAAGCCTGACGCGATCGAGTTCTGGCAGGGCCGTACCAATCGGCTGCATGACCGGTTCCGCTATCGCCTGGAGGATGGCGCCGGCTGGGCCCTCGAACGGCTCTCGCCGTAGCCCTTCGGTCCGGCTAGGAAAACGGCCCCGAACACGTCCAGCTTCCGCGCCCTTTTCGATTATTACTTGTGATGAGGATTTTCAAATTTGCTTTGCCGCTGGTCGCGATGATCTGCTTCGGCGCGGTCGGAATCCCGGCGGAAGCCGCACCCTCGAAGAAGTCCTCTTCCGCTAGTTCGAAGAGCAAGTCCGGGAGCGATTCCGGCGCGCGGAAGAAGAGCTCCACCGCCAAGAAGGCCAGCAAGAGCCGCAAGTCGACGAAAGCCAGCAGCCGGGGACGCTCGGGCAAGAGCAAGCAAAAGGTTGAGCGCGTGGTGGAAACGACCACGTCGAATGACTGGATCGACGAGCTTCCGGAAGTAGAGCTGCCGGAAGTTGCCGGCCCGGCGGAAGACGAGTTGCTCGAGCCGGTTCCGGATCAGCAGTAGTCCGCCGTTTTCAGGCCGGACCCGCATCAGCGACTGCAACAACGCTCGTTTTGGTTCGTCGCCAGTTGATCCGCCGTGGGGAGACCGCCACCCCTACCTGGCGCTTCGCTACGGCCTCCCGCCCCTGATTCCCAAGACACCCGCGGCCCTGTGTCCTCTTCTCCCCAGGGGAGGATTGAGGTGAGGGCGGTCGTTAGTCGCGATCTCTCGAGGCCCAGCTGACAGCCTCCAATCCTACCGCAAAGGAGGTAGCGCAACCTTGCAGCTTGCAATCCAGCGGCTGTAAACTGGAAGGTTACGTTCCATTATGGCTCTCGCCCATCTGACGGATGAACAAACCCGCACCTGGACTCGTGAACAGAAAGACCGGTGGTGGTTTGAAAATGTTTATCGCGGCAATCTGCCGCAGCTGACGATCCGCTCCGGGTTAACCGGCTTCTTCCTCGGTGGCATTCTCTCAGCCACAAACCTCTACATCGGCGGCAAGACGGGTGTGACGCTCGGCGTCAACCTGACGTCCGTGATTCTGGCGTTTGTGATGTTCCGGGCGCTGACCCGCATCGGCCTCGGCAACGAGTTCAGCATTCTCGAAAACAACGCGATGCAATCCATCGCGACGGCAGCCGGCTACATGACCACGCCACTGATCTCGAGCCTCGCCGCTTACATGATGGTCACCAACACCATCGTGCCGTGGTGGCAGATGGCAGTCTGGATGATGGTGATGTCGCTGGTCGGCGTGCTGGTGGCGTTCCCGCTGAAACGCCGCTTCATCAATGAAGATCAGCTCCCATTCCCGGAAGGCCGCGCCTGCGGCGTGGTCCTCGACGCCCTCTATCACGGCGCAGCGGGCGAAGGAGTGTTCAAGGCGAAGCTGCTCGGCATCGCCGCGGGATTCACGGCGCTTTATCAATTCCTGATCAGTGACGGCCTGATGCGGCTGGTGCAGTTCTCGATGCTGAAACTCGACCGCCGCCTGGGCCTGACGGAGGCGTGGCACTTTCACGAGCGACTCGACGATTACTACTATATGCTCGCAGCGAAGTTCCAGCTGTGGACGCCAAAGATTCTC
This sequence comes from Chthoniobacterales bacterium, assembly GCA_013694595.1. Lineage (GTDB taxonomy): Bacteria > Verrucomicrobiota > Verrucomicrobiia > Chthoniobacterales > UBA10450 > JACCTI01. The sequence goes on along the minus strand of JACDCC010000092.1, from coordinate 1,603 downwards.
GGCACGGAATTCCGCACCTTGGGACTGCGGCTAACACTCGATGCTGCGATGCTCGGCGTCGGCGGCCTCATGGGAATTCGTGTCGCCACCAGCGTGGTGCTTGGCACGGTCGTAAATTTTATGGTGCTCGCACCGATCATGATCGCGCGCGGCGACATCGCGGCGCGGCCGGGACCAACCGGCGCAATCGTGCCGCTAAACCGCGCCGAGATTGTGAACCAATGGTCACTCTGGTGGGGCGTCACGATGATGGTCGTCGGCTCGTTGATTGCCCTCGCCGGAAAGCCGGAAATTTTCACCAGCGTGTTCAAGAATCTCAGCGGCAAGAAAAAGGCCGCGGCTCCGGGGGACGACGTGCTGAAGAACATCGAACTGCCGCTCTGGATCTCGTTTATCGGCGTGCCGCTGTTGAGTGTGCTCGGCTGCTACCTCACGCATTTGTTCTTCGGCGTGCCGATGTGGCTGGCCTTGCTTTCGCTGCCGCTCATTTTCGTGCTGACGGTGATCTGTGTGAACTCGATGGCGCTCACTTCGTGGACGCCGACCGGCTCGTTGAGCAAGATCACGCAGTTCACGATCGGCGCGATCGATCGCGCCAATCCCGCCTCGAACCTCATCACCGCCGGCATGACGGCCGAGGTCGCGTCGAACGCCGCCAATCTGCTCTCCGACATCAAGCCCGGCTATATGCTCGGCGCGAAACCGCGGCAGCAGGCGATGGGTCACGTCATCGGAATCATTTCCGGCGCGTTGGCGGCGACGCCGCTGTTCTTCGTGCTCTTTATGCAACCGGATGCTGCCGGCGTGCGTTCGCCAGCGAATATCGCCTCCGAGCAGTTCCCGATGCCGAGTGCGTTGCAATGGCGCGGCGTGGCGGAGTTGATCCAGCGTGGTGTGGCTTCGCTGCCGCCCTCCGCGATCTATTCGATGATCGGCGCGGCGCTTTTCGCAGCGTTCATCGAGATCATGACCATCGTTCGCCGCCGCCCATTCCCGCTCTCATCGGTGTCGATCGGTCTCGGCGTAATCCTGCCGCCGGAGTATTGCCTCACGATGTGGATCGGTGCGGTCTTCTTTTGGTGGCAATCACGCCGACATGCCGTCGGGACTGCGGGCCACCGCACGTGGGCGGAAGGAATGGAGCCGATCTGCGCCGGGCTTATCACGGGTGCAGCGCTGATTGGTATTGCCAATGCGCTCACCAACGCCTTCCTGTTCGCCGGCGGATAGCTCGTCGAATCGCTGTGCCGCGTTGTAGCGACGCGGCTCAGTCGGCGTCCCACGCGTCCGCTGCTTGTGGGCGCGCTGTCATCCTGAGGCGGCGAAGCGCGCCGAAGGGTGCTTGGCGCGCCTCTGCTGAACGCTGACGGCAGCAGCCTGCGTAAGGTCCTTCGCCGTCTGCGCGGCTCAGGATGACATCTGGCGCCGGAGCGGACCGTTTGGTGAACGGTGGACGTTCGACCCGGCACATCGGACGTTCCCCGCTCGATGCAGCCGCGCGATCTTCCGATTTATGAGCTGGAAGAGGAGATCGTCCGCTCGTTAGGCGCGCAGCCCCGACTGATTCTGCAGGCGCCGACCGGCTCCGGAAAGTCGACTCAGG
>JACDCC010000081.1 GCA_013694595.1 Chthoniobacterales bacterium | reverse complement strand
TCGCAAAGCTCCGGCCCGACAGGTCCCGATTTGAGCGCGATCCGGCTGAAGGGCGGGTTCGAGCCGGGGAAGATTTACGAGGTGGTGTATCGGGCGCAGGACCCGGTGATCGCGGGGCTCGGGTTCGCGGCGGTGCGCGATTTCGTCTCCTACCTGAAGCGCGACGGGAACGAGCTGGCGCCGGCGCAGCGCGTGCATGCGCTCGGCATTTCGCAGAGCGGGCGGTTTCTCCGGCATTTTCTGCTGGAGGGGTTCAATACGGACGAGGCGGGGAAGCGGGCGATCGACGGGATGTTCATCCACGTGGCGGGCGCGGGGATCGGGAGCTTCAATCATCGCTTCGCGCAACCGTCGCGCGATGCGCAGCCGACGACGGCGCTGTTTTATCCGACGGATCTGTTCCCCTTCACCGACGCGCCGCAAACGGAGCCGGAGACGGGCAAGCGGGCGGGGTTGTTGGATCGGTATCTGACGAGCGACTCGACGAAGGCCCCTCGCCTCAATCCTCTCCCCGGGGGAGAGGAGGTCGCAAAGCGCCAGGTGAGGGGTACTGGAGCTGAGCATCGCAGTACTCGTGAGGGAGCGTCGACGAATCAGGAGCTGCGCTACTCGGAGCTCCTCCCGAAGGTCTTCCACACGAACACTTCCTACGAATACTGGTCGCGCGCGGGCTCGCTGATCCACACGTCTCCGGATGGGAAGCGCGATGTGGCTCCGATGGAGAATGCGCGCATCTATCTGCTGGCGGGGCTGCAACATTTCTCGCGCGCGTTTCCGCCGACGCCGGAGACGGAGCCGAGCCTCGCCGCGCAACATCTGCCGAATCCGAACCCGGTGCGGTGGTTCTGGCGGGCGCTGTTTGTGGCGATGGATGATTGGGTGCGCGAAGAGAAGGCGCCGCCGGAGAGTCGATATCCGAAGATCGCGGATGGAACACTTGTTCGGCGCGAGGCTTTGAAGTGGCCGGAGATCCCTAAAGGGAGCACGAGCACTATTACGAGCAGGAGCACGATTGTGGCGACGCCGCCAACGCGCGTGCACGAAGCGTTGCGACTCGACTTCGGGCCGCAATGGAAGAACCGCATCCTCACGAAACAGCCGCCCGGTGTCGGCAAGCCATTCCCGGCACTGGTACCGCAGGTAAACGACGACGGGAACGAGATCGCGGGTGTGCGGCTGCCGCAGTTGGAGGTGCCGCTCGCGACCTACACCGGCTGGAATCTGCGCGATCTGCAGATCGGAATGCCTAACGAACGCGTCAGCTTCCTCGGCTCATTCTTTCCGCTGCCGAAGACGAAAACGGATGCGGAAGCGGCCGGCGATCCGCGCGAACCGATCTCTGAGCGCTATCTCTCGCGCGAGGAATACCTGAGGAAGTTCGAAAAGGCTGCGGCCGAGCTTGTCGCCGCAGGCTACCTGCTCGAGGAAGACATCAACGCACTCGTCACGCGCGGCGGCGAGGAGTGGGATTACGTGATGAAGTAGCTACCGCGGTGGGCGCGGCATCTGATTGAAAGCCGAGTAGTCGCGATGCAGTAGCCATCGGCCATCGACTTTGCGCAGGATCACGAGGTGCGAGCCGTCGTTCACCCGCGGCTCGCCTCCATTCTTTGGAACGTGCGTCGCCTTCTCCGTGACACGGGCCCAGGCCCAGTCAGGTTCAACGCGTTCCTCGAGGACCGCCCATTCAACAGTTTGCCGCGAGTTCTGCTGCACTTTAGCCAACGCCTCTCGTAGCCGTTCACGATCGCTGATCGGCTGACCCAGCGGCCATTTGATCACGAAATCGACGTCGACCAGCTCGAGGATCCCGTCGGGGTCGCCCTTCTCAACGGCGGCAAACCAGTCCCGAAAGAAGCGGGTGATCTCGCTCGAGAGCGCTTCCTGCGTAGTTGCGCTGCCCGGCATCTGCGCAGGCGCATCGGAGACGATGAAAGCCGCGCCGACGGCAAAGCAAAGTGCCGCTGCGATTGATCGTATGTTCGCTCCACGGCGACGGTGCAGGTGACAAGACAGCGGAGCCGACACCCTTCGGCCGCGCGGCTCTGAGGGCTGTGCTCCAAGAGTCACGTGACGGCCTTCCACAATGCGCACATTGCGCTCGGCTCCGTCGCCCAGCGCCTGCACTGACGTTTGGTACTCCGCGCTTTCATACACCGCGATTGCCTTCGTGACGCTGTCGATTCAATCATCATGTCCGCTCGCGCACACCGGCTTCATACACGTGCATCCGCATGCCGCGCACGATGATTTCGCGCCGGCAGCTGCGAGCACGGGAGCAGCGAGCTCCACGTGACGGCTAGCTTCGCCGCGTCCTTCACGGAACGAAAGGAGATAATCCAATAACCTTTAGGCACCCTTGAATCTCCGCATGCTCAGCTTCAACAAATCGACGATGCATACATATGGCTACCAAAAAGAAGAGTCGAGACCTGGAGCGCGCGTACTCACGCACGCAGTTCGTGGCCAAGCTGCGCAGACTGGCCGATTCAATCGAAACGAAGCGGCCGTTTACGATTCAGGTCGCAGGAGAGCGCCTGCGTATCAGCGCCGACGCGGTTTTTAACATCGAACACGAGCGCTCGGGGCGGTGAGGAGGAGCTGGAGTTTCAGCTGCGCTGGAAATCAGAGGCGTCAGCGAAGTAGGAGCGGCCAAGTAGCCGCGCGACGGCTGCAAAGTCTTGTCCCGGTCGCGCAGGCGGATGGGACGGGGGCAAAAAATCGGCAGAGAGCGCGATCGCCGCGCCGCTCTGCCGATTTCGATTTTCTGTTTTCGAGCGTTACGAGCCCTGCACGGATCCGCCGCGGATCTCGCCGCGCCAGCCGCCGGTCTCGCGGCCGCGGCTTTCGATGTATTCCTTGAAGCGGTCGAGATCGCCTTGGACGCGCATGCCGACCGCGCCGAGCGCGTCGCCGATATTCTCAATGATCCCTTCCGGATCGTACGACATTTTGAGCGTCACTTTGGTCCCGCCGTTCCCGGCGCTGGTGAACCGCACTTCGCCGCCGTTTTCAGCGCCCGAGGTGCTGCGCCAGGCAATCGCCTGGTCGGGCTCCTGCCGGTAGATCTCGGCGTCCCACTGTTTGTCTTTGCCCGCGATTTCCGCGTGCCAATGCAGGCGCTTATCGTCGAGCTGGCGCACTTCCTTCACGCCTTCCATGAAGCGTGGGAACTCTTCAAACTGCGTCCACTGATTGTAGACGGTGCTGATTGGGGCGTCGACTTCGATAGATTTTTCGATCGTTTCCATATGTTTGTTTCCTTCTTGTAGTCGAAAAGACTACGCATCCGGGACAGCGTTTGGACTTGGACAAAATTGTGACACCGACCAGCGGGCTCCGTGCGGCAGAGGAGTTTTTCCACCGGCAAATTCCGCTCACCAGAGCGATGGGCGTGCGTGTCACAGCCGACAACGCAACCGGCTTCAGCGTCGAGGCGCCCGTGACGCTCAATTACAACCATCTCCACACCGCGTTCGGCGGCAGCATCAACGCGGTGGCGACGCTCGCCGGCTATGGCTTGCTCTGGATGGAACTGCGGGAGACGACGGCTCATCTTTTGATCGCCGGCAGCTCGATCCGCTTCCTGCGGCCGGTGAGGGAGACGATCAGCGCGACCTGTGCGCGCCCGGCGGCGGAGAAGCTCGCGAGTTTTCAGGCGACGTTGCGCGAGACCGGCAAGGCGCGCATCACCTTGCGCGTCCGGGTGGAGGAGAACGGCGAGGCGGCGGCGGAGTTCCAGGCGACGTTTGTGGCGGTCACGGAGTTTCAGGCTTGAACACCGGCTCTCGTCGCTCCGGCCGTGCTACAGCCGGAGCAAACCCGCCGAGCGAATACTGAAGCAAAGGCCGCACTATGAGATTCTTTGCTTACCTCCTCGGGTTCCTGATCTTGATCGCCGGGCTGGCGTGGGCGGCGATCGTGGCTGGCGCGCCGCAGCTTTACGTGATGATCGGGTCCGTGATCCTCCCTCGGGATCGGAATCATCACCGGGGCGAGCCGCACCCGGCCGGCGACGTGACCGTCGTTCGGGACAACGACGCGCTTTAGCCGGTTTTCGGCGGTGCCGCGATGAGTCGGGCCTTTGTTCGCGAGTCCGACGATCGCCCTGAGCAGCCGATCGCGCGCCAGGCGTCAGCGTTGCCGCCCGGCGCGAAGAACTACCTGACGGCCGATGGGGCGCAACGGCTGAGGGAGGAGCTGCAACGGCTCGTCACGGCGGAACGTCCGTCGCTTGCCGGACTGGATGATCCGGAGGCGAAGCGACAGCTTCTTGCATTGGACCAGCGGATCCAACAGCTAGAGGCGATCCTGCAATCAGCGGAGGTCGTGAACGCGAGCGACGGTCCTGCGGATGTGATGCGTTTCGGCGCGACGGTGACGATCCGCCGACAGGATGGTGAGGAGGATCAATACCGGATCGTGGGCGTGGACGAGATCGACCCGGAGCGCGGGTGGGTGAGCTGGGCGTCGCCGATCGCGCGCGCCTTGATGAACGCCAGGCGTGGCGATCGCGTGCAGTTCCGGTTCCCATCCGGCACGGAGCAACTGGAGATCGTCGACATCACCTTCGACGCTCCTGCCTAACTACGAAGAGCGGGATCGGCAGCTTCGCGGCGGCAGGCCGCGTCTTATTCCGGCTGTGTCTCCACCGGCCGCATCTCGTCCTGCGTGGCCGCACGCTGAGCTTTAGCGGCGCGCCGCCGGCCGCGACGCTCGCCGCGGTTCACACGGACTTCGCTCTGGCGATACTCGCCGCGGCGCCGGCGGTCCGAACGACGGTAATCTCGTCTGCGGTCGCTGTATTGGTTCCGCGAAGCGAGGTAGGCGCCGCGCGTCCGGTAGCGCGAGGAGCGGTAACGGTCACGTCCATAATCGCCACGACTCCGGTAGCCATAGCCGTCGTTGTAATAATAAGGACCCGGTGCCGCATAGCTCGCGTAATAGCCGCCGTGGACGCTGCGACGACTGCCATAGTATCGGTCGTCGTCACATCCGGTCCCGATGAAGCTGAGAGCGCCGACGAGGAGCATGAGCCCGAAGAGCCTCCATCTCGAGCTTCGCCGTTCGGTTGCCGTCGTCGCCGGAGTAGCCTCTTGCTCTGCATGACGCACGTTGTCCATGTAACTGAATCGATGCTGCGCGGCGATTGATTCTGCAGCGGCGCGAGTTTTTCTAAAATTTGTGCGGCGGAGAAGTTGCTGCCGCTATGAACGAACGGGTGTCCTACGGGTTTGATATCGTTCGTTAGGCCGATCCGGGCGTGACAGCGAGAGGCGCGCCTGATACGCAGAAGCATGCGCGTCGTTCCTCTCTCTCGGCAGCAGTCCCGCTGGTTCGTTCTTCTGGCGGTCTTGTTTCTATGTATTGCGTGGCCGGAACGCGGGGATGCAGCAACGACGCCCACGTCGGGCGGAGCGGAGCCGTTCAGCTGTGTCATTAAGAACGGCACACTATACGACGGGACGGGTGGTCCACCGCGGCAAGCAGATGTGGGAATCCGCGGCGACCGGATTGTGGCGGTCGGAAAGCTCACCGACGCGCGCGCGGAAAACACAATCGACGCGAAGGGGATGGCGGTCGCACCCGGCTTCATCAACATGCTTTCGTGGTCGACCGAGTCGCTGCTCGTCGACGGCCGTTCGCAAAGCGAAATCCGGCAGGGCGTCACGACCGAGATCATGGGCGAAGGCTGGTCGATGGGACCGGTGAACGACCGAATGAAAGCGCGAATCCTGCAAGAGCAGGGCGACGTGAAGTTCGAGATCAAATGGAACACGCTCGCGGAGTATC
>JACDCC010000070.1 GCA_013694595.1 Chthoniobacterales bacterium | reverse complement strand
CCTTGCGTCCGCTCCTTCTGCGATCCGGCGATGGACATTCGCCCCGCGCGAGCGAAGACTCGCGCCGGGCAGATCGGAGCCAGAGCCAGCCTGCAGAAGCTTCTTCTGCCCCCGCCGCTGATCTCCGGCTCGTCCCGCCGCCGCAGCAGGTCGATCTGCATCAGCTCCTCTGGATGCTCTGCGTCGCGCTCTTCGTCGGCGAGCGCATTTTGAGCCACCGGAGAAATTCGCCGGCAGCGGCTGCACCGCTGTCCGCTCCGGCACGACCCGAGCCAGCGTTTGCCGAACGTGCCTGATATGACACGCGAACGCATGGAATTGCTCGCGCGCGCATGGCGTCGGCGCATCACCGCGCGGGAGGTTTTGTTTGTGGCTGCGGCCGGTTGTGCCGCGGTGGCAGGAGCAGCTTTCTGGTTGCCACTCACGATCGTACTGCCAGCCGCGTTTGCGCTCGCGGCCGTGACGCTGGTTGCGCGGCTTGCGCAGTTGCAGCCGTGGAAGCTCGGCGCGCCGCACGTAGCCCGTCACCTTGATCGCGCGTTCCCGGAGCTCGAAGAAAGCAGCGAACTCTGGCTGCGACCGCCGGCAGCGCTCACGTTTGTGGAGCGGCTCCAGCGCCGTCGCGTGGATGAGGTTGCGGAGCACCTCGATCCTTCATTGGGCGCGCCAGAGCGCGACTTCTTGCGGGCTGCGTGGATCTGCTTTGCCGCAGGTGTCGTGCTGCTCGCCGCGGCTTTGATGTGGTCGATGACGCGAGGCGGGCCGCGTGGCGCGTGGCCGGTCGAGCAGACGAGCGCGACTGGAGACGAGACGACCCAGACGCCACCACCCGCGACGATTTCGCCGAAGATCGAGCGGGCCGAGCTCGCTGTTTCGCCGCCTGCGTATACGGGACGGCCGGAGCGCGTGGTGTCTGGATTGAACGCGGAGATCGAGGAAGGATCTGCCGTTGCCTGGTCGATTACGATGGACCGCGAAGTGCAGGAGCTTCGCGTGCGCTTCGGAAGCCGTGACGACGATGCCATGCTGCTTCGGTCCGACGACAACCGCACCTTTCGCGCCGAGCACACGATCCGGGAGAACTCGCTCTACAGCGTCCGCGCACTGCTGCCAGATCAGACAGTCTGGGCGCCGACTGAACTCTACTCAATTAAGGTCATCAAAGATCGCGCACCCGTGGTGAAGATTCTGCAGCCGGCGGCGCCGCGCACGGAGATCGCACCGCCCTCTACGCCAGAAGCACCTGCACCGACCGTCGCGGTCGAAGTTCTCATCAGCGATGACTACGCCATCAAAGATGCGCACCTGATCGCCACCGTCGCCAAAGGCACCGGCGAAGCGGTGAAGTTCCGCGAGCAGACCTTCCCCTTCGACGGTAGTGAGCCGGCCGCGCAAGAGCCGAACGCACGCCGGTTCGTGAAGACGTTCGACCTGCGCGCGCTGGGGTTGGAACCTGGTGACGAGTTGTATTTCCACGTCGAAGCCGCCGACAATCGCGAGCCAACGAACAACCGCGCGCGATCAGAAACGCGGTTCATCGTGCTGAAAGGAACGGACCAGAGCGTCAGCAGTCCGGGTGCCGGCGTGGCGGGCCTGAATCTCGTGCCGCAGTATTTCCGGAGTCAACGCCAGATCATCATCGACACCGAAAAGCTCATCGCGGATCAGCCGCCGCTTCCGGCAGCCGAGTTCCGCGACCGCGCGAACAACCTCGCGATCGACCAGCAACTGCTGCGGCAACGGTATGGGCAATTCCTTGGTGAAGAAGCGGAGACGCATGAGGAACATTCGCCTGACGACGGCCATGATCACGGCGCGGAGATGCCGACGCCGCCACCGCGAAATCAGGATCAGGTCGCGGCGCAGTTTGGCCATCAACACGACTCCCAAGACACGGCGACTTTGTTCGACCGGGAAGTGAAAGGCACGATGCGCCAAGCTCTGGCCGCGATGTGGGAGGCGGAACGTTTTCTGCGCGTGGCGAATCCCGGCGAGGCGCTTGTCCCGGAGAACCGCGCGCTCCAGATTCTGAAGGAACTGCAGCAAGCTGACCGCGCCTACGTGCAGCGGGTCGGTTTCGAGGCGGCGCCGATTAATTTCTCGGAGCGCCGGCTGCGGGGCGATGTCACGGACGTTCCGGTAACTGCATCGTTACCTGCGCCTGCGCCTCAACCGGACGCGGCAGAAGAGGCGATCCGGATGGCATTGCGTGCCGCGCCGTGGCAGCAGGCGGAGCCGACGTCTTGGGCGGCTCTTCGCGAAATTGAGCCGGCACTTACAGCGGCTGCAACTCGCGAGCCGGAGGCCTTCATGGCGGGTTTGCAGGCACTTCGGGGGTTGCTCACAGGAGAAGCGGCGCGGCGCGAGTCGCGATTGGATCTGGAGCGAGCGCTGTTGCGCATACTGCCGGCTGCGAAGCCGCAGCCAGCGCGTTCGCGGGAAGTGGCGCCGTCGCTGGCGAAGCCGTACTTCGATTCTCTCGGCCGCGTGGAAGCAACAGAGCCAGCCGGATGAGCTTCGCGTTTATCATCAGCATGTCAGCGCTCGCAATTCTCGCGGCATGGCTGGAATGGCGGCGGCGAAATGCGCGTCAGCTCGGCGCCCGCCTGGTCTGCAGCACGATGGCAATTGCAGCGCTCGCGTTGCTCGGTGCCTCTCGTATTGATGATGAGACAACGGCGCGCCCCGGCACCACTCACGCGACACTTTGGACGTCCGGTGCGGGAGCGGATACTCCCGCCGCCAAAGACGCAACCGAAGGTGATCTGCAGTTTGTCCTTCCAGGCGTGCTCACCAGGCCAGCAGGCGCGATCCCAGTGCCAGATGTCGCATACATCCGGCGGCATCATCCTGAGATTGGGAGCCTTCGAATTATGGGCGACGGTCTCGAACCGTTCGATTTGCCTGCAGTCGAGGGACTGAAGCTTGCCTTGGACGAAGACGGCTCGAGACCGTCCCGCCCGGCGATCACGGTGGCGAACTTTCCGCGTTTGCTCTCGTTAGGCGACAATCTGGTCGTGCAAGGTCGCATCGAAGGCCTTGCCGCAGGAGAGACAGCGCGCCTCGTGTTCCAGGGGCCACAGGAAAACGCGACCGAGATCACCGTCCACGGACGCGCTGACGCGCCCACACCTTTCGAGATCTCTGGCGGCTCGCCAGCCGCCGAGGGGCAATTCGTCTGGCAGCTGAAAATGAACGCCGGATCCGACGCGACGTGGCTGGCGGATGAACGCATCGGTGTCGCGGTGGTTCGCCCGATGCTGCCACGCGTGCTGGTGTTGGAAAGCAGTCCGCGTTTGGAGACGTCGCACTTGCGCCGCTGGTTTTCTGAGATCGGCGGTGCACTTCAGTCGCGCACTCTTGTCGGCCGCGATCGCTATCGTTTTGCGGCGACGGACC
>JACDCC010000041.1 GCA_013694595.1 Chthoniobacterales bacterium | reverse complement strand
TCTACAAACCGATCACCTTCGGCAAGAACACGATTGTGCCCCGCGTCGTCGCGGGCATCAAACTGAGCGGGGATGATCTGCCTTTTTATGATCGCTCTTCGCTCGGCGGCTTTCTGCAGCTCTCCGGTTATTCGCGTGGCGGTCTCTATGATCAAAACGCCGTACTGGCGGAATTAATCTACTACCGCGAGCTGACGAAACTTCCCGCGGCGATCGGCGGTGGCGTCTACGCTGGTTTCTCGATCGAGGCTGGCGACGTTTGGGCCGATCTCGACCATGTCGACGCGCGGAATCTGAAATACGGCGGCAGCCTTTTCCTCGGCGCCGACACCATCATCGGCCCCCTCTATCTGGGTGTGGGTGCTGCCAACGGCAGTGAAGGCGCGGTCTACCTGCAACTGAACCCGGTCTTACGGAGCGACCGCCAGATCCGCTGAGTGCTTCTCAGCTTCAAAACCAAAGCAACGAGACCCGTCAGCACTGCGGCGAACTAGCTTAGCTCCGGCGCAGGGGTTGTAGCCGGGGGCGATGACCCCGGTGGCGAATGACCTGGCCACACGTGCGCTCCGCCGGGGTCACCGCCACCGGCTACAACTGCCGTCTGCAGGAGCAAAGTGCATGACACGCCCTGGAGGCTTCGCTCGAAGATTGCGGGCGTTGGCGAAGTGCTCACGCATACGGCCCTCGTAGCCTGGTTCAAACAATTCGCCGCGCTGCAATTCAGGACCGACTTCGATCGGCGGCGCGCGGCAAGGCGGCAATGATCTGCCGTCGCGGGAAGAAGATAATTTCTGGCAGAAAACGCAGCCGCAGGAGCAACAGAAGCGGCCTTCCGCTCAGGCCTGGCCTTTTCGATTTTTGTCGATGATGCCGAAGATGATGAGAGCGAACGCGAGCAGACGCACGAGGTAAACGTAAGCCACAAATTCGTGCGACGACCCGACCGCGACCAGAATGATGCGCTCCGCCATGAGGAGGAGAAAGGCGGCGCTGAAGATGAGGAAAAGACGATCGCTCGTGCGGCGCCAGAAACGGAAGAAGAAGAGCGCGATCGTGAAAGAAGCCATGCAGATCGCGCCCGAGAGGAAGTGTTTAAGCATCGCTCGTTAGGTCAGGGTTGGGATTCGAAGATCAGGCCGTAGAGAAATATGGCGAAGGCCCCGAGGGTGAAGCCCGAGCGCACGAGTGCGAAATCGATCTGAGGAAAAATGATCAGGTCGAGAAAGAGAAGCGAATTGGTCGCGACCAGGATGAAGAAGCAGACCGCGCCCCAGAAAAGCAGCGGCGCCCGGCTTGCGCGATAACCTCGGACGAGCAGGATGGCGCAGACCAGGCTGGCCAGCGCGCAGAGCAGATAAACGGTGAGAGCCATATTAGTCTTTCCGCAGCTTGAATGCGTCCGCGAAGCTTTGCACGGCATCGACTTCGGGCGCGAAAATTGCCTCGATCACCCGGATGCGCCAGTTCCGGTAGGCGGCCGCGGTTTCATCCACCGCGGAGCGCAGGCTGTGATTCGGGGCGTAACGAAAGCGGAGCGGCGAACCCTCTTCCTTCGCCAGAAATCCCGCGGCGGTGAACGCTTCCAGGCGCTGGCTGACCGAAGCGGGACTACTGCGAATGACGTCGTACACCTCGGCGGAGGTCCAGGCGCGCTCCGGGCTGCCGCGCAGCAGGAGCAACACTTCCAATTGCTCGACCGACCCGATGTGGCGAGAGAGCAACTGCTTGACGGCAGGTGACAATGTTTCGTCCGGCATCTCGAAATTTCGCCATTGCATCCCCAGGCTTCAGAGCGGCTGATCGATTCGATTCTAGGACGCGGACGGCGATTAGCTTCGAACGCGGAGCGTCGGGCGGTCGTATCTCCCGCAGCGCGGCATGGTCCGTCCGCAGCCGCACGCGCGCGATTGCATAGAGCCGATCAGACGCCGGGCGGCGTTTCCGTGGTATGCCAGACGATATTCATTCCGGGATGAACGGTGAGATGCACGAGTGCCTGCACAACTGCGAGGAGTGCCATGACATCTGTCTGCAAACGATCACGCATTGCCTGACCAAAGGCGGGCCACACGCCGCCGCGGATCATATTCGCTTGCTGCTCGATTGCGTGAGTATCTGCCACACGAGCGCGGACTTCATGTTGCGCGGCTCGCCGTTGCACAAGCATACCTGCCGGGCGTGCGCGGAAGTCTGCACGAAATGCGCGGAGGATTGCGAAGGGATGGGCGAGGACGAGCAGATGCGCAAGTGCGCGGAAGCTTGCCGGCGATGCGCCGAGACCTGCCGCAAGATGGCAGCCTAACGAGCCACTGCCGCGCGCCGGCGGAATAAGGGTCTCGGCGTTTGCTCACATCCAGATGAGCAGCGTCAGCACGAGGAAGGCCATGGAAGAAAGCTCGCTCATCTCCGTCATTATCCCGGCCGTCAACGAAGCGGAAACGCTCGGTGCGACACTCACGTCGGTGCGCGCGCAAACGGCGCCGTGCGAGATCATCGTGGTCGATGCGCAGAGCACGGATGAAACACTCGCGCTGGCGAGGGGCGCCGATGCCCGCGTGATTTCGAGCCTGCGCCGGCAACGCGCTGCGCAGTTGAACCTGGGCGCGCAGCAAGCGAGTGGCAGCACGCTCCTGTTTCTGCATGCCGATACTGTTCTGCCAGCGCGCGCGCTGGATCACATCACGGACGCGCTCCAGGATCGCAGCATCATCGGCGGCGCGTTCGCTCGCCGCTACGCTTCGTCGTCGATCACGCTGCGCGCGACCTGCCGCCTGGCCGCGTGGCGCAATCGATTGATCGGCTGGCACCTCGGCGACCAGGGGATGTTCGTCCGCCGGATGACGTTCTTTCAACTCGGCGGCTTTCGCGAGGTGGATCGCTTTGAAGATCTCGATTTCTCGCGACGCCTGCGCGCATTTGGGCGCACGGTGACGCTTCGCCCGTGCGTCACTTCCTCCCCGCGCCGCTTTGACCGCTCCGGCCCCGCACGCACGACGGCCCGCGATTTGATGCTGACGATCCGCTACCTGATCACGGGCCTTCCGGAGAACGGCTCGTCATCTCACGCGCCGCCGAGTTATGCCCAGCCAAAAAGGATCGGGAATTTATAACGTGGTCGTGATCGGCGCGGGCACGGCCGGGCTGGTGACGGCGGCCGGAACCGCGTCGCTCGGCGGGCGCGTCGCGCTCATCGAGCGCAACAAGATGGGCGGCGATTGTCTCAACTTCGGCTGCGTGCCGAGCAAGGCACTGATTTCGTCCGCGCGACTGGCGCAGCGTATGCGCGAAGCGGAGAAATGGGGGCTGCGCAACCAGGAGCCGCAGTTCGAATTTCGTGAGGTGATGGAGCGGATGCGCGCCCGCCGGGCGAAGATCGCGCCGAACGATTCGCAGGAGCGCTTCGAGTCGTTAGGCGTGGATGTGTTTCGCGGCGAGGCGCGGTTCGTGTCGCCGCACGAAATCGAGATTTCGCCCTCACCTCAATCCTCTCCCCCGGGGAGAGGAGGACGCGAAGCGCCAGGTGAGGGGTGGACACTCCGCGCAACGAACTTCGTCATCGCAACGGGAAGCCGCGCTGCCATTCCGAAAATCGACGGCCTCGATAGCGTTCCGTTCTTCACCAACGAAACGATCTTCGACGAGCTGCACGAGAAACCGGAAAGCATGGCCGTGCTCGGCGGCGGGCCGATTGGTTGCGAGCTGGGCCAGGCCTTCAGCCGGCTGGGCGTGAAAATCACGATCGTGCATAACGGCGATCAACTGCTGCCGCCGGAGGACCACGACGTGGCTGAATTCATGCAGAAGCAATTCGTGGCCGAAGGCATCAATGTCCGGCTGAACGCGAAGACGAAACGTGTTCGATCAGAGAACGGCGGAGTGATTCTGGAGACAAACGACGGCGACATCACCGCCGACACTTTGCTGATCGCGGCGGGCCGCACGCCAAACATCGAGCAGCTAAACCTCGCCGCCGCCGGTGTGAAGCACAACGAGCACGGCGTCGAAGTGAACGACTACATGCAGACTTCGCAGCCGCACATCTATGCGGCAGGCGACATCGCGAATCGTCTCAAGTTCACGCACACGGCGGACTTCACCGCGCGCGCCGTGGTGCGGAATATCCTCATGCCTCTGCAG
>JACDCC010000021.1 GCA_013694595.1 Chthoniobacterales bacterium | reverse complement strand
ATCTCGACTGGCAGACGCTCGGCCGCATCCGCAGCGCTCTCGATGACCTGCCTGTCCCATACCGGTTTAGTCTGGTCATTTTAGGCAGAAAGCTGGACCGGGAAGTCGCGGCGCATATCAGCCGGGTCGGCGTTCTCCTTTATGAACGACGACCATCCCTCGTAGTGTAGTTGAGGTGCACGGCCGGCTTAAAGGCCAGCGAAGGAACTGTCGCCGGCGCAATATCGATAAAAACACGATGCCCCAGAAGGACCCTGTCGTCAGCGAACTCAATCCGTGTAGGTCCGTGTTGATCCGTGGCTAAAGCCAGTTATCCGTGTCCGTCGATGCACGCAAACGTCCGCCTGCGCGATGTCGAACCCGGAGACCTGCCGGTCTTCTTCGCGCATCAGCGGGATCCGCAGGCGTTGGCGATGGCGGCGTTCCAGTCGCGCGATCGCGCCGCGTTCGACAAGCATTGGGCGAAGCTCCTCGCCGACGACTGCAACCTGAAACAGACGATCGTTGTAGCGTCCGCGGTCCCGGCGGAATCTCAGGATCACGTAGCGGGCAACATCGGGAGCTTCATGATGGAAGGGAAGCGCGAGGTCGGTTACTGGATCGACCGCGCGTATTGGGGCCGCGGCGTGGCCACGGCCGCGCTCACAGCCTTTCTCCGGCTCGACTCAACCCGGCCGCTTTACGCGGGGGTAGCGAAGCACAACGCCGCCTCGATTCGTGTGCTGCAAAAATGCGGATTCGAGTTAATCCGATCGAGCGGCGAGGAACCGAAACAGGCCGAAGACACGCACGTCTTCCTGGTGCTCGTGCCATCAGAGTGAGTCGGGCGAAGCAGGCGCTTCGCCGCGCACGAGTTCGCACCTTCGTCCTGGCCGCGCGCGGTGACCTCCGCGCGGAGAGTTGGCCGACATCTTTCTCAAGGCGCTGCCGAAGATTCGCCGGACGGTAGCCGAGCAACAGCCACCGTTTAGCGAAGATCTCACGCGATGCGAACGTGGGCGCGTCCCGTGTAGCGCCTGCTCTCAGTGGAACCCGAGGCAGCGTAGCGTCCAAAGCGCTGGTATTCGCGTGCCGACCAAATGAACTTCTCCGAATCGGCAGCAGCGGCCGAACGGCTGAGTCAGGCCTGTGCCGCTGCTGCAATGCGTGCAATTTCGTCAGCCGTTGAACGTGTACATTCTCGGATCAGCGTTCAGATGCAGCACGTAGAAATCTATACCGATGGCGGCTGCGATCCGAATCCCGGAGTGGGTGGCTACGGTGTCGTGTTGCTTCACCCGAAAAAACGCGCTGAAATCAGCGGCGGTTTTCGGTCAACGACCAATAACCGGATGGAAATCCTTGCCGCGATCAAAGGCCTCGAGCTGTTGAAGCAGCCCTGCAAGGTGACGCTCTATAGCGATTCACAATATCTCGTGAAGGCGATCATGGAAGGCTGGGCGATCGCGTGGCAAAAGAGGGATTGGTGGCGCACCAACAAGGAGCGAGCGGTGAACGCCGACCTCTGGGAACGGCTGCTCGGTCTGTGCGCCGCGCATCAGGTTGAATTCCGCTGGGTCAGAGGTCATGCGGGCAATTCCGAAAACGAGCGTTGCGATCAACTCTCAATCGACGCATTGCGTCAGCCCAATCTCCCGCCAGACGAAGGGTACGAGAACAAGCCTGCAGATGGCGCCGGACGCCCACCATTGACGCGGGAAGGTCAAGCGTGCTGGAAGTGCGGGACTCCGGTGATTAAGCAAGAGCCGCGGAAGAAAAAGCGCCACCGCGATCACTACTACGAGTACTATTTCCGATGCCCGAAGTGTCAGGCCACCTATCAGGTTGAAGAAGCGAAGCGGTTCGTTGAACAGCCTCCACCGCTACTCTGAACTGCATGCTGCCGGCCCCCACGCGCAGATCCCCGGCGCTGGTTAGTAATCGCTAGCCCAAGACTTCACAGCCTGCTGCGACCAACAACCGAAAGGTCTCGTCGAGCTCGTGCATAAACTCGGGCAGACAAAGTATCGCGCCCTCTCGGCCTCGCGTGAGCAGCACTCGATATGCGTTACGCCGCAGCTGAAGGGCGTCTCTCACGCCGGTAGACTTCTGATAGGTTTTTGCCGTCGCATTGTCCCACGCGCCGTTCCTGAGCACGAAGTCAGTGCCCCAGACTAGAAGTGGTTTCAAAACCGTTTGAGGGTTAACAGAAGGCAGCCCAAGTGGAAGAAGGCTTGGTAGAGGGGGAGCAACCGTTCATGGCGGATAAGGAGGCGGCGATAGTTGCCTAGGTGAGCGAAG
>JACDCC010000017.1 GCA_013694595.1 Chthoniobacterales bacterium | reverse complement strand
GCCGAAGGATGAGGATGAGTTCGTCGACATGCTCTGGACGATGGCGAACTACAGCTCCGGCCCGATCGCGATGCGCTACCCGCGCGGCGCCGGCACCGGCGCGCAGCCGAAGGCGACACCGAAGCTGCTCGAGATTGGCAAGGCGGAAGTCGTGCAGCATGGACGTGATGTCGCGCTTTTTGGGCTCGGCAACATGTTCGAGATTGCGGTCGAAGCGGCGCGCAAGCTGGAGGAGCGCGGCTTCTCCGTTGCGCTGATCAACCCGCGCTGGATCAAGCCGCTCGACACTGGAACGATCGAGTTCTTCGCGCGCGGTACGGAGGTGATCTGCACGCTCGAGGATCACGTCCTGCATAATGGTTTCGGGTGCGCCGTGATGGAGTATCTCCACAGCGAAATGATCAACACGCCGGTGGTGCGAATCGGCTGGCCCGATCAGTTCATCGAGCACGGCACCATTCCGATCCTGCGGAAGAAGCACGGGCTCACCGCCGACGCGTTGGTGGAGAAGGTCCTGCCGCTTCTGAAGAAAAAGGGGCTCCACTCCCAGCCGAGCGCAGCGTAAATCAGCAGAGCGCGGCTGGTCGGATCCCGGAGGAGGTCATCGGGCGCGAGGTTCACATGAGCGCGATCGAAGCTAGCGGACTCACGAAGACATACCGGACCTACCGGAAGGAGAGCGGACTGCGGGGTTCGATCAAAGGCCTTTTCCGGCGCAAATACGATGAGACCCGCGCCGCTGACGACGTCTCGTTTCGGATCGAGGAAGGTGAACTGGTCGGCTTCCTCGGACCGAACGGCGCAGGCAAAACGACCGTGCTTAAAATGTTGTCGGGTCTGCTGAACCCGACGGCGGGAGAGGCGCGTGTGCTTGGCTTCGTGCCGTGGGAGCGGAAGAACGAGCTGAAGCGGCAATTCAGCCTGCTCATGGGCCAGAAGAACGCGCTCTGGTGGGATCTGCCGGCGCAGGAGTCGCTCGAGCTGAATCGCGCGATCTACGGCATCGACCGGGCGCGCTTCCGGAAGACGGTCGGCGGCTTAAGCGAGCTGCTGGAAGTCGAGGACAAGATGAACGTGATGGTCCGCGAGCTCTCGTTAGGCGAGCGCATGAAGATGGAGCTGATCTCCGCGCTGATCCATGAGCCGCGCGTGCTCTTTCTCGACGAGCCGACGATCGGTCTCGACGTCGTGAGCCAGAAACGCGTCCGCGAGTTCCTTCGCATTTACAACCGCGAGCACCGCATCGTGACGATGCTCACGAGCCACTACATGCAGGACATCGAGGAACTCTGTCATCGCGTGATCATTATCGATCACGGCAAGATCTTCTTCGATGGCCCGCTCAGTGATATCATCGATCGCTTCTCCGGCTACAAAATCCTGGGTCTCACCTTCAGCGCGCCGGCGACACAGGACTTCAGCCGGTTCGGCGAAGTGGTCGAGCAGACGCCGATGTCGGTGCAGTTGAAGGTGCCGCGCGCGAAAGTGACGGAGACTTGCCGGGAGCTCCTGGACAATTGCGCCGTGTCCGACATCAACGTGCAGGAATTGCCCGTTGAGGAAGTGATTCGGCAGCTGTTCGGCGAGCGGAGTCCGCTCGGGACAACAGGTGCCGAACAGGCCGCGACTGCGAGCGCCGCCGCTTAGCGCCGCAAGAGCGCGTCTTTAAGCTCGTGGACGTAGGCGGGGTTCACCTCGAAGGCGGTTACCGGCATCTCCGCCATCTCCACCTGGTCGAAGTAAGGCACGCTCTCAACGAAACCGGCTGAAATCAGACTGTTGATGGTGTCGGTGAGATCCTCAGGCTGCATCCTGGTGTTGTCCTGAAGTTCCGCGCCCATCATGGCTTCAGCGAAGCCGATAGCACGAACGATCGAGGCCTCTCGCCCAGTGAGCTTGATGTTGCGCATATTATAATTTCTAGCAGCTTGCATACCGCTTCGGCGGCAGAGTCTCTGAATTTGCTAGGCGCCCAGACACTCCAGATTTGGGAGAATGCTGTCCCTCATCGCGGCCGCGAATGTCGGATAACGGGGCGTCCACCCGCAGGCTCGCAGCTTTTCGCTGCTGACCCGTTTACTGCTGTCGCCGCGCTTCCGCGGAGCCGGAGCGTCGACCGTGGGAGGCATTGGCCGGCGCAGGTGCGCGGCGAGCCACTCGTAACAGTCGCGATCCGTGATCGGGTGGCCATCGGCCACGTTGTAAATGGGCCGTTCCGCGGAATTGCCCAAGCCTGCGAGTAGCTGCTGAACCAGCAGAAAGAGAGCAGCCGCGATGTCGTTACGATGAGCCTGGTTGATCACCCGTGGACCGGCGGCGTCGAGGACTGCATTGCCCGCGAGAAATTTTCGGAGAAGCGCTGAACGTCCGGGGCCGTAGATCCCCGCCAGCCGTGCAACTGTTCCGCCCGCCGCCAGCACGAGCTCTTCGGCTTCGCGAAGAATGCGCCCCGTTTCACGTTCCGGTTCCGCTGGGCTGGATTCGGTCACCCACTCCCCCGACGATTGCGCGTAGACGCTCGTGCTGCTCGTGAGAAGCAGCGGCCCCCGAGGGAACGCAGCAATTAAGTTCCGGGAGCCGGCGAGATAAACCTGGCGGTAGGCGTCGGCACCGCCTCCACGCGAGCTCGCGCTCTGAATCACGGCATCGAACGGTTTCACCGCCGCGTCTTTCACGGCCGCGTAATCGGTGATGTCGACGGCGCGGATCTGGAATGGTTTGCCAGAAAGTTCTGCGGCCGATTCTGGTGACGCCGTCCAACCTTCCACCTCCCAGCCCTGTTGCTGGAACACGTCAGCCGTCGCCGCTCCGACGTAGCCGCAGCCGGCGATCAGAATCCTGGACATGAGCGGGTCAAGGCTGCGACGGGGCAGCGCCAGCGATCTCGATCTCGTCGAACGGATTGGTCTGCGTGGCACGCACCTGCCGCAGCCGAATCAGCTCCAGCAAAGCGAGGAAGGTCACGACAATTTCCACGCGTGAAGCCATGCTGGCGAACAACTCGGAGAAGCGGAGCGGCACGCCGTCTCCTACCCGCCGGAGAATCCAGTCGATCTTGTCCGAGACGGTAAAGTGCTCGCCGAAGATTTCACGCAGATCCTCCCGCGCATCGACTCGCTTGATGACGTTCTGAAACGCGCTGATCAATTGGAAAATGCCGACCTCACCGAGTCGCAGTGGCGCGATTGCGATCGGATCGGATCCGACCACTTCGCGGACGAAAATGCGTTCCTGCTCGAGCTGTCGGACCTGGAGCTGAGCGGCGGCTTCCTTGAACTTCTTGTATTCGATCAGCTGCCGGATCAGATCCCAGCGCGGATCGTCTTCCTCGACGTCTTCCTCCGGCGGCTGCTGGTCGACTGGAAGCAGGCTGCGGCTCTTAAGGTAGATCAGGTTCGCCGCCATCACCACGAACTCGCCGGCGACGTCGATGTTCAACTCCTTGAAAGCCTGGAGATACTCCAGGTATTGGCGCGTGATCCGCTCGAGCGAGATCTCGTAGATGTCCAGCTCGTCGCGTTTGATCAGGTAGAGCAACAGATCGAGCGGACCTTCAAAGATCTCGAGCTTGACCTTGTAATCGCTCTCCATGTCGCGGCCCCGATGTTAGCTACCGCCGCCGGAATGTAAAACCGCCCTGCGCGCGAGCCGCACGTTCGCTAGGCCGCCACCGACTTGCGGTGCACCCAGACGCTGTTCACGATGCCAAGCCCGAACATGATCATGAGCACAAAGGACCCGCTATAGCTGATCAACGGCAGCGGCACGCCCGTGATCGGCAGCAGCGAGATCGTCATCCCGACGTTCTGGAAGATGTGCGTAAAGATCAGAGCCGTGACCCCAATTGTCAGGAGCAGTCCGAATTGATCTCCGGCGCAAAAAGCCACGAAAAGACACGTGAGCAGCAATAATCCGAATGCGCCAAGGAGCAGCGCGCCGCCCACGAATCCCCACTGCTCCGCGATCGCGGAGAAGATGTAGTCGTTGTGCACGGCGGTGGCTGGCAGGAATCCGAGCTCGATCTGCGTGTTGGGCGCTTTGAATCCTTTGCCCGCCCAACCGCCCGACCCGATCGCGATGAGCGACTGGTTGATGGCCCACGCGGAGCCCTGCACGTCGACATCGGGATTAATGAACGCGGTGATCCGCTCTCGCTGGTACGGCTTCAGCCCGAGATTAAATGCGATCGGCAGGAACGCAGCCACGATTAGGATGATGCAGACTAGATAGCGGACGGGAATGCCGGCGACGAAGAGCAGCGCGAGCAGAACCGGGCCCCAAATGATCGTCATCCCGAGGTCGGGCTGCATCAGGATGAGCAGGCAAGGTGCAGCGACAATCGCTCCGGAAAGCGCGAGCCGGAGCATCGGGTGCATGTCGCGGTATTGGCTCAAGAACAAAGCGAGCACCATGATCCCGGCGATGACCGCCAGCTGCGACGGCTGGAAATTGAAGGGACCCAGGTTCAGCCAGCTGCGCGCGCCATACACTTTCGTCCCAATGAACCGCGTCAGAATCAGAAAGCCGATGCCGGCGAAATACATCGGCAGTGCGCCCCAGCGGATCCACCGATAATCGATCAGGCTGGTGATCATGAACGCGACGAAACCGACGGCGACCCAGTTCGCCTGCTTCCGCCAAAATTCCTGCGCAACGGGATCATCGCGCATGTAGGTGGCGCTATAAACTGCGACGACGCCGAAGATGGCGAGCGCCAGCGCATTCGCGAGCAGCAGCCAGTTCAGGCCGAGCAGTTTTCGAAGATACGGGCTCATCGTTGGAAAGCGTCAATCAAGGCCACGGAAACGCCGCTGATCGGAGCGAGTATAATCACACTCCGGCGCTTCGTAAATTGCTGTCGCCGCAGAAAACGCGTGCGAGCGGCGCGACCTCCGAAACCCGTAACGGTTATGGGCAGGACAAATAGAGACAGAGTGTCGCTATTGCCGGTACCGTTGCATCTGTAAGCTTCAATCCTACAGATATTTACAACTTGAATGAAATAAATCAGACGCGTCGCTTGTCGCCCTGCCTAACGAACTCTAGAATAATGCACGCGCACGCGCAAGGGCACCCATGACGAAGAAAACCAAACGAAAATTGGCGCATCCGAAGCTGCCGATGCAACGGCAGCTGAATCTTCAGGATGAACGCCGCCGGTTCGACCTGTGTGCCATTTTCGACGAACTCAACGCCACCCATTTCGGCGGACGACTGCGCGGTTACCAAGTTGTCTGGGGTCGACGCCGCAGGACGCGGCCGAAAGAATACTTCGTCTTCGGCACCATCCAGGAAGAAGACCGCATCATCCGGATCAATCCGAGCCTCGATCAGCCGTTCGTGCCGCTCTGGTTCATCAAGTACATCCTTTATCACGAGATGCTGCACTCCGTTATCCCCGATGAGATAGGGCCCAGCGGACGTCGGCGTGTGCACACCGACGAGTTCTACCGCCGCGAGCAGCAGTATCCCCATTATCGGCGCGCGCGGCGTTGGGAAGAAGAGAACCTCGCGCGTTTCCTCCGCTAGAACTTACCGGTGATGACTTTCCGTCGTGCCGCGGCGGAAATCAGACCGCGATGGTGTCGTCGCTACGTTCTTTTTGATGAGGTACCAAAGGGTTGTCGCGAGGAGCAACGCGACTACTTTCGCGCGCCAGTTCGCCAGAATCAGTTTCTTCATACGTGTCGTGCAACAGCAGCTCGCTGATCCGTTTCCGGAAGCTCTCCGGAGTGAAGTTACGCTCAATCCGGCGGCGATGGCAGATGGAAATGCTGCCGGTTTCTTCGGAGACAATTACCGCGATCGCGTCTGACTCCTCGGTAATCCCGAGCCCGGCCCGGTGACGAAGCCCGAGGCTGCGGTCGAGTGTCTCCCGCTGGCTGACCGGGAAGATGCAAGCCGCCGCCGCGATCCGCCCATTCCGGATGATCACTCCACCGTCGTGCAGCGCGCTCTTCGGGTGAAACAGCGTCAGCATCAGCTCAAGCGAGAACTCGGAATCGAGCGTCACGCCCGTTTCCTCATAAACGCGGATCGACGTGTCGCGCTCGATCGCGATCAACGCTCCGAATTGCTTGTTCGCGAGCTGCGTCACCGCCTCGACAATGTCGTGGACCGTCTCGCGTTTCTCACTCGTGAGCGAAAAGATCGGGTGCCCACCAAGCGCCGCCAGCCCGCGCCGTAGTTCCGGTTGGAAAATCACGACGAGCGCCACTGCGAGGAAGACCGAGAAGCTCCGCACGATCCAGCTGATCACGACGAGGTTCAGCAACTGTGAGATCAACGTGAGCGTCAGAAAGACAATCGCGAGCCCGGTCAACACTTTCGCGCCGCGGGTCCCTTTGAAGTAAAGATAGCCGTAGTAGATGCCGACGCTTAGCAGCGCGATCTCAATGAAGCTGCGCCACTGATCGATCCAGAACTGAAGCACCTGCGGCATCATGGCGTCGTCGCTAGGAACGCCTCCGTCGTGCGCAGAGCAGTCGCGTTCGCTTTTACATCATGCACGCGCAGCACGTTAGCCCCGCCCTGACGCAGGAGCGCAGTCATTGCAATAGTCGGGCCGACCCGATCTGCGGTGTCCGGCGAGTCAATCATCTTGCCGAGAAACGATTTTCGCGAGACCCCGACGACCAGCGGCCGGTCCTTGATTCGCAGCTGCGGCAGATTGCGAAGCAACGTGAGATTATGCTCCAGCGTTTTTCCAAATCCGATTCCCGGATCGAAAGCAATCGCCATGGGATCAATGCCGCAGTCTAGGGCGCGGGCATATTGTTGTCGAAAAAAATCACGGACTTCCGCCACCACATCATCGTAGTGCGGTGCGGCTTGCATCGTGCGCGGCTCGCCTTGCATGTGCATGATGATGAAGGCCGCTCCACGCTCTGCCGCGAGCGCCATCATCTCGGTGTCGCCGCGGCCGCCCGTCACGTCGTTGATGATATCTGCGCCTGCTTCCAGCGCCGCCCGCGCGACCGCCGCCTTCGACGTGTCGATCGAGATCAACGCCTCCGAGCGCGCGCGTAATCTCTGGATCACCGGCAGCACGCGCTGCAACTCTTCGGTCTCCGAAACTGCCTCCGCTCCGGGGCGGGTCGACTCGCCACCGACGTCGACGATCTGCGCCCCTTCCGCGATCATCTGCAAAGCGTGCGACAGCGCACCGTCGGTCTCTACAAATAGCCCGCCGTCCGAAAATGAATCCGGCGTGACGTTCAGCACGCCCATGATCATCGCACGTGGAGCGAGATCGAACGTCTCGCCGGCGATGTTCCAGGGTGTCGCGTGCATCTGCTCTCAGCCTATCACGCGAGATCGTTTATTCGACTTTCGAGCGGGAGCAAAAATTTGCGCTCGTCTGGTGCTCGGTTGGCGCCGAGAGTGACGCCGCTTCTTTCTGTCCCCGCCCACCTCGGGCGACATGTTCATGAATTCGAAAACTGATCAGTTAAAAAAAGAGATTCTACGCCTCCTCCGCGCACCGAAATATCGTCCACTCGACAAGGTCGAGCTCGGCAAGGCGCTGGGCCGGCGCAGCAGCGAAAAGATGGGTTTGAACGATGTGCTCCGCGAGCTCGAGCACGCTGGCGAGATCGCGCGCATTCGGAAGAACCGCTACGTCCTCCCTGCGGAAGCCGACCTCGTGACCGGGCTGCTGCACGTCCATCAGGCTGGGTACGCGTTCCTCGCACGCGAGAAGCCGGGTCAGCAGGACCTGTTCATCGCCGCCGAGAACACTCACACCGCCATGCATGGCGATCGCGTGGTGGCGCGGATCACACGCGACGAAGAATATGCGCGGCGGAAAGGCGGCAGCGCACGGCCTGAAGGACGGATCATCCGCATCCTGGAACGCGCCCATGATACGATCGTCGGGACGCTGCAGCAGACGCGAAACTTTTTCTACGTCGTGCCCGACGATCCGCGGATCGTCCATAACGTCTACGTCCAGGTTCCTCCACCGACTCCGCTGCCGCGCCCACCAGCCCGCGGCGACAAGGTGGTTGTGAAGCTCGAGACGTGGGAATCACGCCACGTAAATCCGGAGGGCAGCATCGTCGAGGTGCTCGGCCGCAGCACAGATCCGGGCGTCGACATGCTGTCGATCATCCGAAAGTTCCATCTGCCGCTGGAGTTCCCGCGCGAGGTCATCGAAGAAGCGGAGCAAATCCCCGAGACCGTCGACGCTTCCATGTGGGAAGGCCGCGAGGATCTGCGCGACCAATTCATCGTCACGATCGATCCGGACGACGCGCGGGATTTCGACGACGCGATCAACGTGGAGCGACTCGAGGGCGGCGGCTGGAAGCTCGGCGTTCACATCGCGGACGTCGCCTCCTATGTGCAGCCGGGAAGTGCGCTCGATCGCGAAGCGGTGAAACGCGGCAACAGCGTTTACCTGCCGGATCGCGTGATCCCGATGCTGCCGGAGCGGCTCAGCAACGGCGTCTGCAGTCTCAAACCGGACGTCGATCGGCTGGCGCATTCCGTTTTCATTCAGTTCCACCGCGACGGACGCGCGCGCAGCGCTCGCTTTGCGAAGACCGTCATCCGGAGTGCACGCCGGCTTACCTATCGCGAAGCCTACGCGATTCTGAAAGGGCGCCCTAACGACCAGTTAGGCGAGCGGCTGCATGTGGCGTGGGAGCTCGCCTCGATGCTGCGGCGGAAACGTTTCGAACAAGGATCGCTCGATCTCGATTTTCCGGAAGTGAAGGTGCGGCTCGATGACGAAGGCAAACCGGTGCTGCTGGAGCGGATCGAGAATGACGAGTCGCACCAGCTGATCGAGGAATTCATGCTCGCGGCGAACGAAGCGGTCGCGCGCGAGCTGAAGAACCGCCTCATCCCGGCGATCTACCGCGTGCACGAGAATCCCGAGCCCGAAAAGCTCGCCGATTACCGCGAGCTGGTGCTCAGCTACAACTACAAAGCCGGCGATCTCACGCAGCGCACCGAGCTCCAGCGCCTGCTCGCTTCTTTCCGCGGCAAGCCCGAAGAGCAGGCGCTAAAAATTGGCCTGCTCAAGAGCCTGAAGCGCGCGCGTTACGTCCCGCAGCCGCTGGGTCACTATGGGCTCGCGAAGACGAACTACACGCACTTCACCAGCCCGATTCGGCGCTACGCCGACCTCGTGGTGCATCGCGCCCTCGGTGATCGCGATTCCGCGCGGCGCGGGCGTGGTGACATGGGCGCGATGGCTTCCATCGCGGAACACATTTCCGCGACGGAGCGCGTCGCGGCCGAAGCTGAGATCGAGTCGGTCAAAATGAAGAAGCTCGAGTTCTTCCAGCGCCAGCTCGACGCGAAAGACCCGCAAGTCTTCCGCGCCTCGGTGCTGGAGGTGAAGAACTTCGGACTCGTAGTTGAGCTCCCCGACGTGCTGCTCACCGGCCTGATCCACATCTCTTCGCTGACGGACGATTTCTACACGTTCAACCAGCCGCAGCGGCAACTGATTGGCCGCCAATCGCGGCGACGCTTCTCCGTCGGCGATGAGTTGCGTGTTTACGTCGCGCGCGTCGACGTCTTCAAACGCCAGGTCGACTTCGCCCTCGCCGAAGAGCGGCCGGCTAAATCAACGCGTCGGCGCCGGTGACATAAGCGAGCTGACAAGGCAGAAGGCGCTGTCGCGAAGCAATTTGCCGAGGAAGGTTGCTGCAGAATTATCTTTCACTTCCCTCCGGGATTTCGATAAGTTGCCGTTCGTCGGGTAATGGACAGCATCATCGAGGCGAAACAGCTGCAAATCGAGCGCAAGCACTTCCACGTGGAGTTGCGCGAAAACGATCGCGGCAAGTTCCTGCGCATTACCGAAGAAGCGCATGGACGCCGAAACACCATCATCGTGCCGAGCACCGGCGTTGATGAGTTCACCGCCGCGATCGGGCAGGTCCTCGCGAGCGACACGCACACTTCCGCCGCGTCATAATTCCGCGCGGAGCGCGCGCTGCTCCGCAGGAGGAAGTGTTTGTTGATTGTCAGTTGCCCCTCACCTGGCGCTGCGCGTCCTCCTCTCCCTGAGGGAGAGGATTGAGGTCAGGGCGAATCTGCCGTGCAGGCTGACAATGCGCGACCTGCTCCGCAGGAGCCCTGCGTTGACACTTCTGGCGCGCGCCGATTAGCTTGGCGCAACTTCCCGGCCTGCACCCCATCGCCATCTCATGCCCATCAAAACTACGTCTTCGAAAGCGGCTTCTCGCAAAAACGCACCGGCGAAATCAGCCACGCGACGCCCGTCGAAATCCGCCGCAAAAAGCAAGGCACCGAAGTACGTCTACAACTGGGGCAACAACCAAGCCGATGGCGACGGCTCAATGAAGCCGCTGCTCGGCGGCAAAGGCGCAAACCTTGCCGAGATGACGCGCATCGGCCTGCCGGTTCCTCCGGGGTTCACCATCACGACGGAGGTGTGCACCTACTACTACGCACACAAGAAGCAGTATCCGCCGACGTTGCAGAGCGAGATGGAGAAAGGGCTCGCGAACATGGAACGCATCATGGGCACAAAGTTCGGCGACACCACCAAGATGCCGCTGCTCGTCGCAGTGCGCTCCGGCGCGCGTGATTCGATGCCGGGGATGATGGACACGATCCTGAATCTTGGTCTCAATGACGATACCGTGCAGGCGCTCGTGAGTGCCACGAAGAACGAGCGCTTCGCGTGGGATTGCTACCGCCGCTTCATCCAGATGTACGGCGACGTCGTGATGGGCGTGCAGAAGCGCGAAGGCGAAGATCACGACCCGTTCGAAGCCGTCCTCGAGCACTACAAAGACGAGAAGTACGGCCAGCACGATATCGACGATTCGAAGCTCGACGCCTCCGATTACCAGGAGCTGGTGGTCCGGTTTAAGCGGCTCGTGAAAGAGCGCACG
>JACDCC010000007.1 GCA_013694595.1 Chthoniobacterales bacterium | reverse complement strand
ACGCGTTGCTCTTTAGCGACAACAAGCTCGAGAAAATCCTCAGCCGGCTCCGGGCGATCCCGCATATCGAATTTCTGCGCATCGGAACGCGCGTGCCGATTTTTCTGCCGCAACGGATCACGCCTGAGCTTTGCCAAATGCTGCAGAAGTACCACCCGCTCTGGATGAGTGTGCACGTGAATCACCCGCGCGAACTCACCACCGAAGTGAAAGCGGCGTTGGGCATGCTCGCGAACCACGGTGTCCCGCTTGGGAATCAAAGCGTCTTGCTCGCCGGCGTGAACGACAACCTCGAGACGATGCGCACCCTGGTGCACAAGCTCCTGATGTGCCGGGTGCGGCCGTATTACATTTATCAGTGCGACTTGATTGATGGCTCATCGCACCTGCGCGCATCCGTCGCGAAAGGGATTGAGATCATCGAAGGGCTGCGCGGTCACACCACCGGCTATGGTGTGCCGCAGTTCGTAATTGATGCGCCCGGTGGCGGCGGGAAGGTGCCGATCAATCCGGGCTACGTGCTCTATCACGACAACGAAAAGATCGTGATCCGGAATTACGAAGGCGAGATCTTCGAATACCCGGAAACGGGTGGCGATCAGAACGTGCAATTTGCGCCCGCGCGCGAATATCACGACGAATATCTTTATTCGTAGCGCCTGTTATTGATTCATCCACGCAATGATCTCGTCCAAGGCGTAGTCAACAACCGTGTCATGGTTCGCGCTCTGGACCGGGAAGAACTGTGCGGCGTCTCCGGCCGCCTGCGCGAGTTCCTGTCCCATGCGGAGAGGAATCAACGTGTCGTCCGTGCCGTGAAAGATCGCGATCCGCGGCGCGGGTGAGCGCTGCGCCAGCGCACGAATGCGCGAACGATTGTCGTAGCTCTCCAGCAGAAGATATGAGGCCGGGCGAGTGAAGAGCTGCGCCGCCACTTCTCGCAACGTCGTAAACGGCGCGATCAAGACCGCGCGTTGCACCGGATGACCGGCAGCAAATTCCAGGGCGGCGGCCGCGCCTAACGAGACGCCCATCACACAAAGGCGGGCCGAGATCTCCGCTTCGGAAACGTTCAGCCGCTCCGCGAGGGTGGAGATTGCTTGGTCAGCGGACGCCCGGCTGCTGGCGATGGAAGCGCGCCCTTCCGATTTCCCGTAGCCCGGATAGTCGAGCAGAAGATACGCGTCGGATTCGTTTGGGTTGCGCGCGACCACATCCAGCCAATCGAGCGCGACAGAGGCGTTGCCGGAGAACGCCACCCAGACCCGTGCCGGCATGGCTGCCCCCGAACGTGCCGGCAAATAAAACGCCACCTGTTTCCCGGCGGGCGTGTTGTATTCCAGCTCCTGCGTGCCAGGTGGCAGCATGCGCTGGTAGGTTGCCGCGTAGGCGCGCGGATAATAGATCATCGAGTGCTGCCGGAAGAAGAGTAGCGCTGCCGGGATCAGCAGGAGCGCGACGAGCACGAGCAACAGTTTCACCCAGCTGATTCGCAGCTCTTCGCGCATTTGCGTACAGCATCACGCATCGTGTCGCGGTGCGCCGCGCGCGGAGCGTTCCCGATCAATCTCCGGAATTGCTTTTGCGTGCCATTCGGTGACTCCATGAACAGTCGCGTCACGCTCTTGCTCAGAGTTCGTCTGCGTGAACGAATTTTCTTTTGCCATCATCATGTCGATTCATAGAGTTGGCGCTTCTGTGGCTTCGCTCGCTCAAATTTCTCTTCTGAAACGCCCGAACGAAGCACATCCTCGCAACGTGGCATTCACGTTTGTAAATTGGCGACGGCAAACCGCGGCACCGGTGGTTCGCTAGTCCTTTATGGCGAATTTCTTCCCACGCTGGTCAAACTGGCTGCCGCTGAAGCTGCTCGTGATCGGCGCAGTCGTGGTGACGGGATTGACGGCGGCGACGTGGTATTACGCCACGCCGAAATATACGCGAGTCGGGTACGAACCGATCCAGCCGGTGCCGTTTCCACACGACCTGCACGTGCAGCAGCTCGGGATGGACTGCCGCTATTGCCACAGCTTCGTCGACGTCGCCGCGCACTCGAACATTCCGAACACCCAGACGTGCATGGCCTGCCACCAGCAGGTGCAGAAAGACAATCCGAAACTGGAGCCGATTCGCGC
>JACDCC010000391.1 GCA_013694595.1 Chthoniobacterales bacterium | reverse complement strand
GATCCCCCCAGGGGCGTACGCCGACATCCGGGCGCCGAGGTAGACCCCGGGCAGGCAGCCGAGCAGCAAGGCCGTGGTCAGGTCGAGCTGGAAGTCCCCGAACAGCAGGTGCCCGATCGCGGCCGAGACGACCAGCGGGACGGCCTGCACGAGATCGGTGCCCACGAGCCGGCCCGGGCTCAGAGCCGGATAGAGGCATAGCAAGGCGATGATGATCAGCGATCCGGAGCCGACGGACGTCATCCCGACGATCAGGCCGCCCAACGCCCCCACGATCATCGTCGGCACCGGACGGACCTGGATGGGGGTGGCTTCGGGTAGGTCTCCGGTGAACCCACCCGCGATGTGCCGGGCGTGGGCCACCATGCCCAGGTAGGCGCGGTAGATCAGCCCTCCAGCGGCGATCAGCAGCGCGACCCCCAGAGCGATCTTGGTGATCTGCTGGACGTCGCCGCTGTTGCCCAGGGCCCGAGAGACCAGTACGCCGCAGAAGGCGGTCGGGACCGAGCCGATGCACAGCCACTTGACCAGGCTCAGATCGACCGTGCCGCGGCGCAGGTGCACCAGGCCGCCGACCGGCTTCATGATCGCCGAGACCACCAGGTCACTGGACACCGCCGCCAGCGGGGGGATGCCAAAGAACAGGACCAGGACCGGGGTCATCAGGGCGCCGCCGCCCATCCCGGTCAGCCCGACCACGAAGCCGATGAAGAAACCGGCCACGGTGAGGGCAATGTCCACCCCGGTGCACCCCCACTCGACTTTGTTCCTAAACCCGACCTAGAAGGTAGCCCATCGCCCGCGTCCGGGGAAACCGAGGGCGGTTCGGGGCAGCTAGTGCGTGAGCGGTGGCCTTGCCGCCGTAAGAGCAGACACTGCGGGGCGCATGTGACGCGCAGTGTCTGCCCCTGCGGGGGCGGCGTACCCTCGACTCGTGCCCCGGTCAGCTTTTCGGATCCGGGGTTTCGGTGCTGCCCCGCGGCAGCCGCCGCACCGTGCCGAACGCCGCACCCACGCCTAGGACGTCATGCCACTTTCCGGACTTCTCGATGTCGTGCTCACCGATAAGGCCGTCACTGAAACCGTGCTTGCGGTCGATTCCGCCAGCTGGGCCCTATCGGCGCCGGGGCCGTTGCGGCCGTTTCTCGTGGCGGCTGTGGCCGTGGAAGCGCAGCGTGGCGGGGCCGACCGCCCGGTGCTCGCCGTCACCGCCACCGGACGCGAGGCCGAGGACCTGGTCAGTGCGCTGAGCTGCTTCCTGCCCCCGGATTCGGTGGCGCTCTACCCGTCCTGGGAGACGCTGCCGCACGAGCGGCTGTCGCCCCGCGCGGACACCGTGGGACGCCGGTTGGCGGTGCTCCGCCGGCTCGCGCACCCGCGCCTGGATGATCCGGCCACCGGGCCGCTAAAGGTCGTCGTCGCCGCCGTACGCAGCGTGTTGCAGCCGCAGGTGCCCGGCCTCGGCGAGCTAGAGCCGGTCGCCTTCCGGGCCGGGGACGAGGTGGCCTTGGAAGACCTGGTCGAGCGGCTGGTGCTGCTCGGCTACGCCCGGACAGACCTGGTCGAAAAGCGTGGCGAGTTCGCTGTCCGGGGCGGGATCGTGGACGTCTTCCCGCCCACCGAGGAGCACCCGGTGCGGACGGAGTTCTGGGGCGACACCGTCGAGGAGGTGCGCTGGTTCAAGGTCGCCGACCAGCGCTCGCTGCTCTCCTCCGAGGGCGGTCTCACCGAATCGGGACTGTGGGCGCCGCCGTGCCGGGAGCTGCTGCTCACCCCCGAGGTGCGCGAGCGCGCGGCGATCCTCAGCGCCGAGCATCCGGAACTCGCCGAGATGCTGGACCGGATCGCCGAGGGCATCCCGGTCGAGGGGATGGAGTCCCTCACCCCGGCCTTGCTCGACGGAACGGCCCTGCGGCTGCTCCCGCAAGAGATGCCCAAGGGCACCCACTTCGTGGTCTGTGACCCCGAACGGGTACGTACCCGAGCCGCCGAACTGCTGCGCACCAGCAACGAGTTCCTGGACGCATCGTGGGCGACGGCGGCATCCGGGGGCCTCGCGCCGATCGACCTCGGCGCGGCGGCGTACCGCAGCCTGGCCGACGTCCGCGACACCGTGGTGGCGACCGGCATGCCGTGGTGGAC
>JACDCC010000388.1 GCA_013694595.1 Chthoniobacterales bacterium | reverse complement strand
TTCTCGATCCCGAGCGGGAACCGACCGTTGACGCAGACGACTTTTTGGTTGGGAAGAAACATGGGCGGCAATTTTCACCGCCGTTCTGGACCTCGCAAGTTCGAGCGCCGGCCCTGGAGCGTGTCATACACTTTGAGGGACAGATCGACGTTTGGTAGGGCGAGACTCCGTCGAGCCTGGGTGGAGACATCGCAACTCTCAGGCTCGACGGGAGTCTCGCCCTACCGGGCTGACCGCCGCCCACTTCACTCGCACGCGACGACGTCAGCAGAACAAAGTGCATGACACGCTCCAGGCACGACGCCGCGGAGCGAACGCTCGCACCTCGGCGGCGAATTCATCGCGCAGCGAAGGCGCAGGCTCCGCTGAATAGCGCAGCGCGATATACGCATCGCAAATCTGGCGGATGCGACCGCTTTCCTGCGGCAACAATGCAGCCGCGCGACGCGCGAAATCAGCCGGCCCCTCAAACGGCAATCGCTCCGCGCCCGATCGCGCCGCTTTGCGGCAGAAGCGGTCATACAACTCCTTCACGCGATCGGACGGCGCACGCGTCCGCATTTGCATCCACGCACCGTAGAGCACGAGAAGAACCGCCGCAGCGAGCAGGCACCGCACGATCAGCGACAGCGGCCGCGTGTCACCGAGCTGAATCGCGGAGAAGAACGCCCGTTGCCCTTCCACGTCGAAGCTCAACACGCGCGTGTGCCAGGCGAAATTCAACGCGTCCCACGCACCCGCGACCTCCGCGAACAGCGGCCGCCCCGCGAGCCGCTGCGCGAAGCCGCTCCGGGCCGCGGGCACACGCTCCTGCCCGGAAGCGGCACGGCGCTCCAGAAACGCGTCGAACCCGAGATTCACGCGGTCCGGCGCGACGACATTCGTCGGGTCCACGCGTTCCCAGCCGGTCTCCGGCATCCACACTTCGGTCCACGCATGCGCATCCGCCTGGCGCACGAGGAAGAAACGCCCGAAAGCATTGAATTCTCCGCCGAGGTAGCCCACTACCACGCGCGCCGGAACTCCCGCCGCTCGCATCAAGGTCGCAAAGCTCGCCGCGTAATGTTCGCAGAAGCCGATGCGCCGCCGGAACAGGAATTCGTCGAACCCATCCTCGCGGTATTCGCCCGGCGAGAGCGAATAGCGGAAACCCTGCGTCTGGAAAAACGTGAGCGCGTTTTTCACGATCGCGCGCGGATCATTGCTGCCGGCGTTCCATGATTGCGCCAGTTCGCGCACAGCCGGGCTGAGGGAATCCGGCACGCGCAGGCAGATCTCACGTTCGCGTGGGCGGAGTTCCTTCTCCGGGAATTGGTCGACGGAACGGACTTCATACTGCCGCGTCCTGCGGATCGGGCGGCCGCTCCAGAGATAATTTCCTGGCGCCAGGGTTGCGCCCGGAGGCGGCTCGAGCGGCCAGTCGAGGGCAAACATCCAGCGCGCCTGGTTCGGCTCGAGGGTGATCCGCTGCCGCACTGCCGCAGCGCCGGAGCGAACCTGTGGCGCGCGCGTGATTGCGGCTGGGAATGCGGCCGTCTTCCATTCGAACCGGTCTCCCTCCCACATCACCGCGCCGCGCCAGTACATGCCCGCCCGAGCCGGCACGCGCCCATCCGGGAACTCGGCGCGGAACGCCACCTCCGGCGAGTTCGTGATCGAGATGACGCTGCCGGGCGACATGCGGTCGGAGAATCCGGGCGCAGATGAATTCGGATCCGCGACCGGAAAGCGAAACCCAGTGCTGACGCGCGGAAAAAACAAGAAGAGCAGCGCCACGATCGGTAACGCGTGCAGCAGCAGCTTGCCCGCGACACGAAGCGGCGGCCAGAAAGCGCCGATCGAGGAGCCGCGGTGGAATTGAACCAGCGCGCCGAGGAGCAGCGCAAAGCCGAGCAGCAAGGAGAGCGCAATCGCAAGATCTTGCGACATGATGAAGCCGCAAAGGCAAAGCACCCACGCCACCATCACCATCACCTGAAAATCGCGCGCGGTGTGCGCCTCCAGGATCTTCAGCGACATCAACACGACGAGCAGCGAAACGCCCGGCTCGATCCCTTTGAGCGAGCCATAGCTCAGGCTCACCGCGCCGAGCGTCACGATCGCGAGCACCACCTTCCAGATGAGCGAGCGCAGCCGCAGCCCGCGCGCTTCCATCCAGAACTTTGCCGCGATCGTGGCAAGAAAGAGCACCGGCACCCACGTCCTCAGCGTGCCGAACATCGGCGGCACCGTGAAGAGCAACGCACCGGCGAGGAACAGCAGCGGCCGGCGCGGAATGCGCGTGTCGCGTTTGCCCACAGCGCTCATCCGAACAGCGCCAGCGTCCGCAGGCAGCGATGGAAATGCGCGTCACCGA
>JACDCC010000380.1 GCA_013694595.1 Chthoniobacterales bacterium | reverse complement strand
TCTTCCAGCTTCATATTGCAGTTTTACCGGATGCGGACCACCTCGAGTGAGACCGAACTCTTGGGAACCATTGAGGTAACAACCGACACCGCCGGGATCGCGTATTTCGATGTTTCTGTTCCTTTTCGTGGTGAGCTCCGCCAATACGACTTCATCAGCGGCACAGCCACCTCGCAGGACGGCAACACCTCGGAGTTCGCTCCCAGTAATCCGCGGGTGCACCTCGCGAACCTCTCGACGCGAGGCAGAGTCGGTGTCGACGAGCGGATTCTGATCGGCGGCTTGATCACCCGCAACTCATTTGGAGCCAGCCGTCCGCTTCAGAAAAAGGTATTGATTCGCGCGATAGGGCCGTCGCTATCCGGGGGTGGCGTGCCTCTGCCGGACCGGCTCGAAGACCCGGTTCTCCAGCTGCTCGATGGAGAAGGAAAGCTTCTCGCAGAAAACGACAACTGGCGTGACAGCCAGGCAAACGAAATCCTTGCCACGAATGCGGCGCCCGCACGCGGCGCAAACGGTAGCGTCGGTCTTGGGATGGTCGAGATCTTTGATCTCGATCCACTTGATTCGCTGAGCGGCATCCGGTCAGGGCGGCTGATTAACATCTCAACCCGCGGCTATGTCGGCTCCCGCGACGACGTGCTCATCGGTGGCGCAATCGTGAATGGCGACGGGGCGCACACGCTCATGGTTCGTGCGCTCGGGCTTGACCTTGCGGCAATCGGCCTCGACGGCGCACTCGATGATCCGGTGTTGGAACTGCGGGATGCCTCCGGCAATCTCGTCGCGATGAACGACAACTGGCAGGACACCCAGAGGGCGGAGATCGAGAGCACTGGCCTCATCCCAACGAACCAGTGGAATTCTGCGCTTATCATCAAGGTCATGCCTGGCCTCTACACTGCCATTGTCACCGGCAAGGAGGGACGCACTGGCCTCGCGGTGGTGGAGTTTTACGATCTCCTGCGCCAATAGCGGTCGAGCGGAATGGTTTTCTGCCGTGGTCTGCCAATCCGGCGTTTCGCGCCGTGGTGACGCTCTGATCGTCCTTCACCCTCGCGGCAACCGTCACCGCGTGAGGCCGCGTGCCCCCTGAGGCCCAACCGCCCCTCAGCCGAAGTGCATGACACGCTCTAGGCAAAGCGAGTGCCGCGCGGTAAGCTGCCGCCCTGTTGAAGCTACGGAAAGAACTGCTCGCGTTCGTCGCCGTGGTGTGCGCACTGCCGCCTGTGCGCGGCGAAACCATTCTGCCGGTGGCGCCCGGCATGACGTGGCACTACGTGAGAACTGCACAGTCTCCAGCAGGGGCAGAACGCACGACAACAACGGTGCGCATTACCGGGACCGAGACCGTCGACGGTACACCGCTGCTGAAGATTGAGACTCTCACGGCCGATAAGCTCACAAAGACGGAGTTGATCCGCGTCGACGACGACGGCGTGCTCTGCTTTCGGCGGACCGATGCCGAAGGGAGGACAGTTTCGTTCAGCCCGCCGCAGATGCTCGTAAAGGCGCCTTTGCGGCCCGGCGCAAAGTGGGAAATGGATGACCGGATCGACGGCGCCAACATGCACCTGACGTTCACAGTGGTCAGCGAGGAGGAGGTGGTCGTTCCCGCCGGCACGTTCCGCGCGTTTCGCATGCATTGCGAACAGCCATGGCCAATCTCGATCCGGATCGAACGCTGGTTCGTTCCCGGCACAGGTTTCATCAAAGACGTGACGACGACCCGCGGGCCGGGTGGACGGCTGCTTAGCCGCGCGACGCTGCTCTTGAAGAGCGCACCAACGGTGCAGCCGCTACCTTCCAGCCCTGCGCCAGAGGAAGCAGCTTCAGCCCAGCCAACCGTCGACACCCGGCCCGACGATGCCGCCGCGCCTGCACCGGAGGCTGCCTCAGCGCCTTCTCCGGAATTGTCGATTGAAGTCGCCGCGGAACGCGAAGGGCAACCTCAGACCGAATTCCGCTCGGATGCGCCGAACATTTTCGTCCGCTGGAGCGGCCGCAACCTCCCGAGCGGCGTGACCGTCCGCATCGCCTGGGTGGTGGAAGACGTAGGCGATCTCGCGCCGCCTGATTTCGTCGTTGACGAGACGGAGTCTGTTATCACGATGCCGGAGCTGGATGCACGCTTTACGCTCTCCCGGCCGGTGGACGGCTGGGCGGAAGGGAAATACCGGGTCGAGCTCTACCTCGACGACACTCTCGCGCAGGAGGTGAAGGTCACGATTCGCGATTGAGACGACCCGCGAGTCATCCTGAGCGAAGTCGAGGGATCCCGTGGCAGATTCGAGAGGTCGCGCCGCGGGATTCTTCGACTCCGCTGCGCTACGCTCAGAATGACGGCGCCTTTTGAACGACTTCTATCGCTGCCAACAAAAAGGCCCCTGACCACACAGTGATCAGGGGCCGAGAATTGCGCGATCAACGCTGCCCGCGTGTTAAAGCTTCCTGATGCTGTTCACGATATTGTTGAGGTCGTCCTGGTTCGCTTTCGCACCTTCGGGTGAGCCCCAATAAACCAGTAGCAGCCCCTTGTCCTCGCTGAGGACAATGACAGTAAGACTGATCTTCGCCGCCCCATCCTCGTCTTTGCCGTCCCACTTCACACCGACCACTTCCATCCCGTTGAGTTTCCCCTCCTGATCCTTCGCCGAATCGGCATCGAGGGTGACACCCTTGCTCTGGAGGTACTTCACGCCTTCGTCCATCGCC
>JACDCC010000351.1 GCA_013694595.1 Chthoniobacterales bacterium | reverse complement strand
TCGGAAATCTCTGGGTGCTCGTCGTAAACGCAGGCGTGCAAAACGCTGCTGTGATCGACTTCATCAAGGGAAGCGGCTTCGGCGTCACGGCCTTCCAGATGTTCTTCTTCGCCGCGTTTGCGTTCGTTGCCGCGCTCGCCTTCGGCCTGGTCGCCCGCACCTATCCGCTCGCGGATCACTACCGCAAGGCGGGCTAACGAGCGACAGGGCTCCTCGCCACGAGCTGTCGCGCATCGGTGTGTCCCCGCCGGGAATCGAACCCGGATCTAAGGTTTAGGAAACCCTTGTTCTATCCGTTGAACTACGGGGACGGTTGATTGTGAGGCGCTTACGCGGTTTGTTCGCGGCAAAACGCCGAAAGTTCTACCAAAAGTTCTACCTCGTCCGAGCCTGTTCAGGGTTTTTCGTGAGTGTCCGACAGCGGGGTAGTGAGTCGCATGCCGGTTCAACCTTTCCATTCCTTACCGTCTGACGCACACCTTTTTCGCGCGTGCGTAGTCCGCGCGACGGCGACGCCGTTACGCGAAGGGTATGGACAACGTACGCCTCAAATCGAGACACTCAACATGCTGCATGACAAGCAGCAGGGCTTCCGCAGCCTTCAAGAGGCAATCGACACGACAACGCCTACCGGCAAGCTTTTCTTCCACATCTTCGGTGCCTTGGCCGAGTTCGAGCGAGACGTGATTCGCGAGCGCACGAATGCCGGTCTCGAAGCAGCTCGCGCGCGAGGTCGCCATAGCGGACGCCCAACTGTGATGGACGACCGGAAGCTAAAGCTCGCCCTCGCAATGCATCGGGACAGACAAACGCCAGCAGCAGAGATATGCCGCACCCTTGGGATATCTAAAGCAACGTTCTACCGCAGCGTCCAAGCCGGGATGCCGCAAGCCGCCGAGTAGGCGCGTTCTTCATCCCGACTCCTCCTTCAACGTTTCTCGAGCTAACGTCCCCCGCGCCGCTGATCCGACGTGACGACCAGCGAATGCCGTAGGGACACAGAGTGCGTGTAGTTGCTCGGGACGTTCTTCTGCCGTGCACGCCAGCGTCAGCTCATCTGATGACGCGGCGAGCATCGCTTCCGGCGTGACGAAGCGCATCTCGTTGGGCCGAGGCGCAGCGTCCGTCGCGAGAGCGGCTGGGCTGGAAGGGGAATAGGGTTGTTCTTGGATTCCGGCGGGGTGTCAGTCCAAGCCAAAGATCCTAACGAGCTGCTGTTTGCCCTTTAGCTTTCGTTCGCCGAGATCGGTCAGCGGCTCGGTGGCCGGCAGATGCTCCCGGAAATCGGCGGAGAGCAGGACTTGCTGGTTGAGTTCTTTCATCACTCCCTCGAGGCGGAAGACGGTGTTGACCGCGTCGCCAATGATGGTGGCGTCGCGCTGGGCGTCGATGCCGACGTTGCCGCAGGTGACCGAGCCATAATGGAGCGCGATGCCGACTTGAAACGGGTCGCCGTTGGCCCATTTCGTCCTGTCCGCGAGGGCGAGCAAATCGTGCGCGATCTGGAGCGTGGCGGAGCAGTCGACGCTCGCCCCTTCGCATTCGCTCCAGTAAGCGAGGACGGCGTCGCCGATGAATTTGTCGACCGTGCCTCCGCTTTTCGTGACGAGGTTGCCCGCCTCGCGAAACCAGACGCCGAGCTGTTGCGCGAGGTGGGAGCTGGAAATCTTCTCCGCCATCGTGCTGAAGCCGCGAATGTCGCAGACGAGCAGTGCGACGGGCCGGATGACGGAAGCGACGCCGGCCATGGAACCAGCAAGGGTGACCTCGACGAGGTGCGCGGTCGAGATGTCATCCTCGATGAGGTCGAAAACGATTCGATTTTTCGCGATGTCGATCCGGGCGCCGGGGGCAAGGGTCATCGGCATGACCACGCGCTGGTCGTTGACGAGGGTGCCGTTGCGGCTGCCGAGGTCGATGATCTGATACTGGTAGCCGTCGTGGCAGCGGATGAGGGCGTGCTGGCGCGAGACGAGCGGGCTGCCGCTCAGGCAGACGGTATTGTCGGCGGTGCGCCCGATGGTGGCGGTGTTGCCGATGGTGAGCTCGAAGGGCTCGCCGGCGAGGGGTGTGATGCGGAGTTTGGCTGGCACGGCTGGGAGTATCTGGCAGCAGGCGCCGCGCGACAAGCGTCGACCCAGACGGAGCCACTGAGGGGTGCTTGTAGCGTCCGCTGTTCCCAGCGGATTGTCCGGCGCCAAAACAATCTCACGAAACGAGATGAGCAGCCGCCCGAATTGCGCTGAGACAGCGCACGCTACAGCCGTATC
>JACDCC010000072.1 GCA_013694595.1 Chthoniobacterales bacterium | reverse complement strand
GCCGCGGCCGCCTTCCTTCATCACTTCGGCAGGATTCTGGCGCGAGCTGAGCATCGCCGGGATCAAACCCGACGCGATCGTCGCCACCAGCGTGACGCCGATGGTGAACAGCAGCACGGTGCCGTCGATCGAGAAAACCCGCCAAGACGGCGGCGGATTTGCCAGAGACCGCATGTAGCTAGTGATCAGGTCGAGAGACCAGTGCGCCAGCAGGACGCCGACCACTGTACCGAGGACTGCGATCAACAAGCTCTCCGTGAGCATTTGCCTAACGAGCCGACCGCGTGTCGCCCCGAGCGCGCCGCGAATCGCCAGCTCCTTTGCGCGCAGCGCCCCGCGCCCGAACTGCATGTTCATTACGTTGACGCAGGCGATCAGCAACACCATCGCGACCGCGCCGAGCATGGCGTAGATCGTCTTCTTCATCTGCGGAGGCGTGAATGCGTGCAGGAGCGGCAAGACACGCGCCGAAGGGAGATCGCCGTTCGTCTTCGGGTATTCCTTTGCGAGCCGGCGCGCGATCTCCACCGCCTCCAGGTTCGCCTGGTCGAGGCTCACGCCCGGCTTTAGCCGCGCCAGGATTTTTACGGAACGGGCTGTTCGTGTCCGGCACCCCGCGGGGTTGCACCGGATATTCGTTATACAGCGGAACCCACAGCTGATCGTTCTGCGGGAACTTGAATTTCGGCGGCATCACGCCGATCACCGTCGCCGGCTTGCCGTTGATGCGGATCGCCTGCCCCACCACGTTCGCATCGCCGCCGAAATCGCGCTGCCAGATTTCGTCGCTGAGCAGCGTCACCTTCTCAGCACCCGGCCGGTGATCATCGGCGTGAATTCGCGGCCCAGCACCGGCGAGACGCCGATGATGCGGAAGAAATCGTCCGTCACGTGGGCGCCGGTGTAACGCTGCGGCGCGCCTTTGTAGGTGACGTTGATCGTCCCGTTACTCAGGTAATGCGCCATCATCGAGTAGGACTGCTGCGCCGCGCGAATGTCCTCGTAATCCTGCGCCGACGGGACGAATCCGGCGCCGCCGTTGTTCTGGTTCTCGTCTTCTGCGGATCGATCAGGCCGACGCTGACGAGCTGCTCCGGGTTCGGGAATGTGAAGCCGCGCAGCACCGTGCCATTGACGATCGCAAACTGCGTCGTTACGCCGCAGATGCCGAGCGCGAGAACAGTGACGGCGAGGATGC
This sequence comes from Chthoniobacterales bacterium, assembly GCA_013694595.1. GTDB lineage: Bacteria > Verrucomicrobiota > Verrucomicrobiia > Chthoniobacterales > UBA10450 > JACCTI01. The sequence goes on along the minus strand of JACDCC010000072.1, from coordinate 4,202 downwards.
TAAACGTCTTCTCCTTGAACAGCACGCGAAGACCGATGCGGATGTCCTGGAGGAAGGAGTGGAAAAACATAGAGGTGTGGAGCTGGCGAGTGGTCGTTGAGAGAATTTGCGCCGCAAGCCCTTCTCGCGACGAAGTCCATTCCTGACACCGGATCCTCATGCAAAGCCCATGCCATCGAAACGTAGTTGCCTAACGCGTTCTATACTCGGCACTTGTGATTTGTTACTTGCAGCGAGTAATCGGAGTTTGTTTCGGCGACGGGAATTGATCGTTCCGGAAATGGGATAACTGATCGCGCTCGTATTCAGCGGAGCATCCGGGCGCAGAGATACACGCGCAGACGCTGTGGTGCACTACGGGGAGGTGCCTCCGGCGCACGTCCAGGAAAGGTTCGCGCGTCGATGCGGCGGGCGTTATACTTCGCACCGTGATTCTCGAGACGCTTCCGGAAGTTTTGGCGCTACCGACTGAGCAGAAGGAGATCCTGGCCGAAGAATTGTTGAACCAGGTGGTGCTGGAGAAGGACAAGGATCCGGCACTGGTTGAACTACTGCGTCGCCGGCTCGCAGAGTACGAGGCGAGTCCGAACGGCGGCACTCGCTGGGAAGAACTGCGCGATCGGTTGCTCACCCGGCGCGATGCCTGAGATCGTCTGGCTCGCGTCCGCGGAGCAGGACCTGCTCGCGGTCTTCGCCGAGCTGGAGAAGCGCCGCGACGGATTGGGTGCCGAACTTGTCGCCTGTGTGGACGCGGTTCTGGATCACGTTCGTCGGCATCCGGAACTCGCGCCGGTTTACGAGCCGCCGATTCGCCGACTCGTGATTGCGACAACCGGGTACGGGTTGTTCTACTCTATTCAGTCGCGCGGCATCATGGTGCACGCGGTCGCCGCAGCCCTGAGACAATTCGCGATAGGATTAGGCGCTTACTCCGGCTGGAGTAGAACGAATAACTAGCGTGTGCCACGCGGGCAGTTCCGGCCGTCCGCGAAGCGCACGAATCAGAGAATGGCCTTGTTTCGCTCTCCAACAGTGTCGAAAAGTAAGCTCTGACCCCAGCGGCGGCCCCCGGTTCCCGGCGGTGATCCCACATGGCGGCGAACACGCGATTCGGATTGAGCGGATCAACGGCGAGGTCCACTGCGCCGGTTGTGTCGTTATCGCCATTCAGCACACGCGTCCACGTCGCGCCGCCATCCGTCGACTCGTACACACCCCGCTCCCCGCCCGGATTAAACAAGTCGCCGGACGCAGCGACAAAGATGTGTTGCGGGTCAGTCGGGTCCACTGCGATCCGGCCGATCCTTCCGGAATTGGTCAACCCCACCCGCTCCCAGGTCGCGCCCCGATCGAGCGATCGGTACACGCCCGATCCACCGTAAGTGATGCTCCCTCCACCCGGGTTCGCCTCGCCGGTTCCCGCGAACAAGGTGCCGTCTGAGGTGATAACCAGCGCCCCCATCGACTGCGGGTTCGTAGCCGGCCAGATCGCGCTGAAGCGCGCGCCCGCGTCGCTACTCTTCCAAACGCCTCCAGTCGCAGCCGCCACGTAGATCGTGTCGCGGGTCACCGGGTCTACCGCCACATCCACGATCCGGCCACCGATGTTCGTCGAGCCGACGAACTCCCACGCGGCTGCGGCGGCCTGTGCCGCGAACTGGCCAGGAGCCGAGCTGCGCACTGCAGCCCGGGCGCTAGTGACCTGGGCGCCAGCTTTCTCCATGGCCCCGGCGGGAATCCCCCCGTGGACCACGCGCTGGGTGAGGAACGCGTCCTCCGGCGGCGTCTTGACACGCTTCTCCGCCGTCTGTTCTGGACGCGGTTTGTTGGGTCTGCGGAGCGAAGCGAGCGGAAGCGCCGCCGCTGCCACCAGCAGGATTGTCAGGAAACTGAGGATTGTGAAACGCGCGCCTTTCATCATGTCCCGAGTAAATTAATTATGCCCTAGATTGTCAATGGCTCTCTAACGAAGCCGACGGCCAACGCATTGAACCGGCTACTTCCCGAGCATCATGGTGGCGGGGAAAGCTGGGAACGAGGCTCTCCGGTTCGCCACGCCACGGGAACCAGCTAGCGCAGCCAAGCGCGTTGCCTGCCGTGGTAGGCCAGCCACGCGAGCAGCACGGCGCCGACGACGACAGCGATCGGAACCGTCACACCGAAGACTGCGACCGCGCCGCTCACGAACAGGATCCAGCTTTCGAGCAAGAGCAACGCCTGATCTGCGAGGAGCGGGCGCCGCTCTACCGCGACACAAGTCCCTCGAGCACCAGCTCCGCGATCCGGCTTGCCACCTGCTCGACTTCGCGGCGCTTGCCGAGTTCCTGCGTGCTGAGGCTGAACGGCAGCAGGGAGTTTGTGGCGAAGATCAGCGTCCGCGCCGTCGGGAGCGCGTCGTGCCGGCGGAACTCGCCCGCTCGTTGCCCTTCGCGGAGGACAACCGCGAATACCTTCGCCTCCTCCTCAAACCAGCGCTGGCGCCGTTCCAGCAAGCCGGTGCGCAGATCCCGCAGCACCTCGCTGATGCTCTCGGTATAATGCTGCACGCTGTCGAAGCGGAACATCACCCGCAGCAGCAACATCTGCCGGAGCTTGTCCGCGGGAGCGTCGTCGCTCTCGATGATCGCCCGCTGCCGGTCCAGTAACCGCCGCACGATGCGATCGACGTGAGAGAGCACCACATCCTCCTTGCTCTTGAAGTGCAGGTAGACGGTGCCTTTGCCGATCCCCGCCTCCTTCGCGAGATCGTCGATCGTCATCTTCTTGTAGCCGTAGCGGGCGAGCAGACGATCGGTCGCGTTGAGGATGACCTCCTCCCGCGAGTCCGCAGCAGCTGCCGTTTTCATGAATTGACTGATGACCAAATTGGACATATGGTCATTTTGTGACTATCATGGGCTGAGAATTCACAGCAAAACAACAACCAAAAACAACCACTCATGCGCTTCACCACCACATTAACCAGCATCTTCGCCGCGGTGTCGATCATTGCCGCCACCGCGTCTGCGGCCGAGAATAAACACCCCGATTTCAGCGGCCAATGGGAGCTCGACGTTGAAAAGAGCGAAGGCCTCCCGCCCGGCCTGCAGCAGATGATGATCGTCAAACAAGGCGGCGATCGCCTCGAGGTGGAACTCAAGCTCAGCGGCGGGCCGAGCGGCGAGACCACAGTGACGGACACCTACATCTTGAACGGCGAGCCGGCGGAGTTTACCCCCGCGATGATCGGCGGCAAAGGAACGCCGAAGAAAGGGAAGCGCACCTCCAGCTGGGCCAGCGACGGCCGCGGAATGGAAGTGCAGGAAGAGGCAGAGGTGGAGGGACCAGAAGGACCCGACACCGTGAAAGGCAAACGCACCTGGCGGCTCTCCGACGACGGCAAGCTTCTCACCATCGACATTGATCTCGCAGGCGAACAGGGTGCGATCAAAGGCAAGCGCATCTACCACAGGAAAGCGTGATCCGATGAACAAGCGGGCATTGCTTCTCCTCTTGCTCGCGGTGTGGTGCGTCTCCACAGCCGCGAACAGCAGCGGGCGCTCGGCGCTCGATTCCGCCACACGTACGGCCGTTCTCGAGAAGGTGCTGGCGGATCTCAAGAGCGCCTATGTGTTTCCTGAAGTCGCGGCGGCAATGGACCGCGCGGTGCGTGAGCGGATGCAGGCGAAAGAGTATGACGCAATCACCGCCCCCTCCGCGTTCGCAAAGAAGCTCACCGCCGACCTGCAATCAGTCAGACAAAGACAAACACCTGCGCGTGATTCGGCCCTCCCCGCCCAAGCCGGGTGGCTCGCAGAAGATCCACCCCGAGGACAAAGTGGACGACACGGGAGGATTTCGCAGCGTCAAAAAACTGCAGGGCAACATCGGCTACATCGACCTCCGCGGTTTCCTGCCGCCGAGAGTCGCCGGCGAAAAAGCTGCTAGCGCGATGAACTCGCTCGCTGACACCGACGCATTGATCTTCGACCTGCGCAAGAACGGCGGCGGCAGCGGCGACATGGTCGCGCTGCTGATCTCCTACCTCGTCGACGAGACACCGGTGCACGGACTTGCCGGCAGCGCGGGCGGGGAGGACCGCGGCTCCCCGAGCAACGGCGACGGACTCGCAATCCGAAGCTGGGTGGTCGCCATCGCCAATCAATGTAGTTCATCGGACCCCTCACCGCTAGCGGTCAGGCGGTTTCTGGCAGGATGTGTGT
>JACDCC010000071.1 GCA_013694595.1 Chthoniobacterales bacterium | reverse complement strand
CTGCCGACCAGGCCTCCACTTCGCAGCCGTCCGCGAGCCGATCGATCGCCTGGTGGTGTGAGCTGTTCACCTTCTCGAAGCGATGCGTCGCGGCACTTGAAGTGCGGAGCGTCTGCACATCGTGGTCTTTCATCTCCGGCGCGTTGTGGCCTGGGATGTCGAGATGCAGCGTGCCACCAAGCGCGACGTTGAAAAGTTGCATGCCTTTGCAGATCGCGAGAATCGGGAGGCCGCGCTCGAGTGCGGCTTTCACCGTCTGAAACTCCCACACGTCCCGACGTGGATCGGTGTCTACGTCCAAGATCGCCAGGTCCGGCACCTCCTGGTGAAGAAACGAAGGCGCGACATCCGGGCCGCCGGTCAGCAACAATCCATCCGCTTCCGCCAGCGCCACGTCGCTCGTGCGCGCGTTGGAGAACCGCACCTCCGGATGCGAGGCGAAGGCGCGGGCGAACCATTTCTCGTCCTTCTCCTGCATCCACGTTGCCAGATTCGGCATCGCGGAGTTTGCGACCCTTCTTCCGCATTGTAAATAGCAGCACCTCATGAGCGAACCTGACGTCCGCGACCATCTCCGATCGGCAATCGAGGAGATCACCACCGCGCATAAGACCGCCGGCTGCGCAGTGGCGGTGCGCGATTACAACAGCGACTTTTGGTTTTCGCTCGACGGCGACAGGCTGTTCCACGCTGCGAGCACCATCAAGGTCGCAATCCTCCTCGCCGTGATGAAGGCAGTCGACGAAGGGTTCGTGCGGCTGACCGACCCGATTCACGTGCGGAATCGCTTCCTCAGCGCCGTAGACAAAACTCCCTACCGACTCGACTCCGACTCAGACGGCTACCCGCAGCTTTATCGCTCCATTGGCCGCACCGCGAAGATCGCCGACCTCGCTGACAGCATGATCACGTCGAGCAGCAATCTGGCGACTAACTTGCTCCTCGATTTCGTGGGCACCGAGCGCGCGGCGGCGGTGTTGCAGGAGGCCAGCGTCAAAGGTGTGCACCTGCGGCGCGGCGTGGAGGATCAAAAAGCTTTCGATGCGGGGATGAACAACGAGACGACGGCTGAGGGGATGGTGGAGCTGTTCGGCGTCTTCCGTGGCGAATTCCTTTCGAAGGAGAGCCGTGACCACGCGATCCACATTTTGCTGCAGCAGCGTTTCACTTCGATGATTCCGGCCGGCTTGCCGTCGCACGCGACGGTGGCGCATAAAACCGGCGAGATTTCCACGGCCTGCCACGACGCGGGCATCGTTTATCTGCCGGAACGCGAGCCGTACATCCTCGCGATTCTTACGGAGGTGAATTCAGACGCGAACAACCGGCGAGAGGCCGTGGCGAAAATTTCCGAGGCCGTTTACCAGGCGGTCACGGGCAAAGTCAGGGGCAAATGAGCAGCTTCGATCTCGAAGTCGTAGATGGCTTGAAGCTGTCAGAGGAACACCGCGCGCTGCTGCGTCCGGGTGAACCGGTTGAAGACGAGAACGGCAAAGGGCACCACTTGCCGCGTTTCTTTTATGCGGTGCCGAGCTGGCCAAAGGCTCACGAAACGCCTCTCACACCGCACTTTAAACTCGCCGAACTGATGACTGTCGATTGCCGCGAAGCCGACGTGCTGCTGAACCAGTTTCCGCATTATGTGCCGTGTGCGGTTCTGCTGATCGCGCGGTATCTGGAGGATCTACGACGGGAAGCGGATTCGGTCGTGTTCGTCGGCGCGAACGGTGGGTATCGCTCTGCCGCGCATCAGCGCAACGAGCCGAAGAGTCCGCATTGCTGGGCGACAGCGGCTGACATTTACCGCGTCGGCACCGGCTATTTGAACGACGAAAAGTCGATCACGAAATATAGCGAGATGGCGGAAGCGCTCGGCCCGCAAGTGTTTGTTAGGCCCTACACAAATGGTGACGACCACCTGCACATCGATCTTGGCTACGTCACGGTGACGCCGCGGGATTGTAGCGAAGCCTGAATCTGAACGGGATGAAAGACGCGAAGGGAAACCGCGGAAGCACCGCTGAAGCATCGCGGCACGTCGATAAGCACGTGCCGCCGCCGCGGCCGGTGATCGGGCTCGAGGCGGAGTTCACGCTGTTCGTCGATGACGTGAAGCGCCGGCCGGAAGACGTTTTCGGCACACCGGCGAAGCTCATTAACCAGCCGATGATCCCCCGCACCGGGCGCTCGTTTCAGCTGCCATCGGGCGGCGCGATTTACTTCGACACCGGGGTAATCGAAGTCGCCACGCCGATCGTCGAGGTGCAACCGGGCTGCTGCTATCGCGCCACGCGTTTGCTCTGGGAACAGATCCGTTACGTGCGGCAGGAGCTCGACGAATGGGGTGTGCGAAACGACTGCCGCTGCCGGCTGCAAGGCTTCAGCACACACTACAATCTCTCGTTCCCGGATGAGCGGAGATCCACCGTGCGCACCGCTGCGAAGCTCGGTCGTTTACTCGCGCAGATCGCGCCGATGCCGGTCGCGTTGCTCGCCGCCAATCGCGAGAGCAGCGCAGTCGGCGTGCGACCGCGCGGCTCACGCGTGGAGGTGACCGCCGATTTCACGCCGGATGCAGCGTTGATGCTCGCCACGTGCGCATTCATCGCCGGTGCGTTCGAAGGCATTCTCCACTGGGAAAACTACCGCGCCGAGCAGCTGCCGCGGCACAGCATTCCGCAGCCGGTGCCGCTACGGCTGCGGAAGCATTCGTCTCGCCGCGGGTGGCGTGTGGTTCGCTCATCGCTCCAGCACGACCCTTTCCAAACTGATCCGAACAAGCCGATCTGGAAAGTTCGCGACGGACGTGTGCTAAGCATGCGGCAGATCGCTGCGGAAACGATGAAGCCGTTTCGGAAGCAAATTCGACAACTCAGCGATGGGGCGACGCTGGAACATATCGAAGCGGTGTTTGCGGGTGACGCGCGATCGCTGCTCGATTTTCCTGATCGACCGAGCGCGTACGAAGACGCTGGCCACGGTATCGATTGGAACCGGCGCCGCGTGCGGCACTGGGCACGTTCCGACTACGAAAAAGTAATCCACCGCGTGATCGCGCGGGAGCCAATCCGGATCAGCGGGAAACATTACGTCGTGCAGCGAATGCAGGGCTGGTACGAGATCGTCTTTCGCGAGGTGAAAACACGACGTCAGCGCGTGTTCAATCTCGACGAGCTGGTGCGGCTCACGCGCAAGCGCTAGCGCGTCTGCGACGGCGGCTTTAACTGCGCCAGCAGCGTCACAGCCCCATCAGCTCGCGCACGTATTTCGCAGGCGGGCTGCCGAACGAAAGCACCGTGTCGTTGTACTTCTTCAGGTCGAAGGAGTCCACGTGCTTTGCTTTTGCACGGTCGCGTAGTTCCATATGCTCAGCCGCACCAACGAAGTAGGTCGACAATTGCGCTGATGAAAGCCGCGCGCGCTTCCACTTTGCGACGGCTTCGCCTTCTTGCTGAAATCCTTCCTTCATCATCAGGTCGAGCGCTTCCTGTTCGCTCATGTTCGCGGTGTGGATGCTCTGGTCGAGAATGGCGTTGCAGATGACGCGCAACCGCATCTTCAACTGCTGCATCTTCACTTCCGGCCCGCCGTAGCCGGCTTCGGCCATGAACTGCTCGCTGTAGACTGCCCAGCCTTCGATGAACGTCCCGCTGCGGAAAATCGCGCGCACGAGCGTCGGTCCGCGGAACTGGTTCGCGTACATCAGCTGCAGGTAATGGCCTGGCGTGGCTTCGTGCACCGTCAGGTCGCGCAGCATGTAGTTGTTGTACTCTCGGAAGAACGAGTTCTTCCGCTCCTCGGACCAGCTCGCCGGCGTCGGCTCGATGGCGTAGAACGTCTCGCCGTTCTCCTCCAGCGGGCCCGGTGAATCGCAGTAGGCGATCCCCTGCCCGCGCTTGAACTCCGGCATCACGATGACGTCGAGCGGTTTATCAGGAACCGTGACGAGGTCCTTCTCTCGGACGAAGTTCGTCGCTTCGACGACGATCTTCTTGGCCTCACCCACAATCGTGTCGTCGGTCGGATGCTGCTGGGCGAGCTTGTCGAGGACAGCCGTCGTCACCTTCTTTTTGTCCGCCAGTGTCGCCTCATCGGCATCAGGGAAATACTGCTTATGCAGCGGGAGCGCGGTCTCGTAGATCGCCGCCTGCGTCGCAGCGAGATCAGCGCGAGCGCGCTCCATGATCTCTTCCATCGAAAGATCGGAGGCGAGGGAGAAACGCAGTTTCTTCCGGAACTTGTCAGCGCCGATCCGGAAGTCACCTTCCGAGCGCTTCAGGAGATCGTCTTGCAGCCATTTCTTGTACTGCTCGAGGGCCACGGCCGTTTTCTCCTGCACCGGCGAGACGGTCTTCTTCATCTCCGGCGCGCGATCGAGCACCGGCGCGAGCCCTTCGCGAATGAACGAGATCGCGCCCTGCACCTGCTCGATTGCCGTCTCAGTGTAGATGCGTGGCGGGTTCTTCAGGTTCGCTTTCGCCTGCGCTATGACGCGCGGAATTCCTTCCATGCGTTTGCGAATGTTCGGAATACGCTCTTCCGGCGGTGCGAAATCGCGGGCGATCAGCAGATAAACTGCATTGGCCAGGCTTTGGTTATAGGTGAGCGGGTTCCACTCTGCGCTCTTCAGCTCCTCCAGCCCGAAGATTTCGCCTTCAACGCTCTCCTTCAGGATGCGGAAATCGACGCTGTTCGCACCGGTAAGCTGGTCGGTGTTCTTGAACGCCTTCAGCTTCGCGAGGAACGCTATTTGTGCGGCGAGCTCCTTCGCGCGCGCCTCTTTCGAGTAGTCGGTCAGCTTGTCATCGAATCGGTGATCGCCGAGCTCGGTCGCATCTTCGGGATAGGTGCGGAGCCGCGCCTCGATGTAATCGGCCGCGAGCTTCTGGAATTCGTCGTCGGCAGGGGTGGCATTGGCAGTGAGCGGAAGCGCGAGACTGACGAATGCAAGGAGCATGGGGACGATCTTCATGGCGGTGGAAATCTACGAAGAAGTGGACAGGATTTACAGGATTAGTTGGATTTTATGCGGATAGATTCGATCCGATTCCGGGGAGCGCAGGCTGCCAGCCTGCAGTTTTCGGCAGCTTGCCGAAAACATCTGCGCGTGTGCACACAAGAACGATGTCGGTCGTCCCTTAAGATCACGCTCGGAGTGCGCCCGGCAAGCTGCCGGACGCTGCAGGCTGGCAGCCTGCGCTCCCCAGAACCTCGCTCCGCGCCACGATCGTTGAATTCGCGCTCGCTTGATGATGCAGTCTTTCAATGAACGGAGACATCTCACGCCGGGAGGCGACGCGAATCATTGCCGGCACCGCCGCCAGCGTGCTGGTGACTCGGACGGCTCCGGCACAGGAGGCAAAGATGATGCAGCGAGCCATTCCATCTTCCGGCGAGAAGCTGCCGGTCATCGGGCTCGGCACTTGGCAGAGCTTCGATGTCGGCGCCGGCGCATCTGAGCGTGCGCCACTCGAAGAGGTGCTGACAGCGTTCGCGAAACGCGGCGGGCGCGTGGTCGATTCGTCGCCGATGTATGGACGCGC
>JACDCC010000254.1 GCA_013694595.1 Chthoniobacterales bacterium | reverse complement strand
TAGGGAAGCGGGTGCGGATTAGCAATAGATTTCGGGGCGACCGCACTCGATTAGCTGCACCTTCACCGCGCGATGACAAAGGTGCCGCCATGAGGTCAAAACGAATTGTTGGAGTCCGTTAGGCGGCCATTACGCGCCGCAAAAGCGAACGATTTCAAACTGGCGAGCTCGTCGCCTGACCCGGACAGCGAAAATTCATGGCAAACCTATTCGCAACGAAGCCGCTCGATAAACTACTCGAGGAGTCAAAGGAGGTCGGCGAGCACAGTCTTAAACGATCGCTCGGACCGCTGAACCTGATCGCGCTCGGCATCGGAGCGATCATCGGCGCAGGGTTGTTTGTGCGCACGGCAGCGGCCATCGCGGACCGTGCGGGTCCATCAGTGGTGCTGGCGTTTCTCGTGGCAGGCATCGGCTGCGCGTTCGCGGGTCTCTGCTACGCCGAGTTTGCCTCGATGATTCCCGTCGCTGGCAGCGCTTACACTTATTCCTACGCCACCATGGGCGAGCTCGTCGCGTGGATTATCGGCTGGGATTTGATCCTCGAATATGCGGTCGCGGCGGCCACGGTCGCCATCGCGTGGAGTGAGTATGCCAACCGCGTGCTCGACTGGTTTGGGATGAAGATTCCGTATCAATGGACGCATTCGCCTTTCGAAGCCGATCCGGTGAGCGGCGTGAGCGGCATGATGAATATCCCCGCCGTGATCATCCTGCTGCTACTCAGCCTGCTGCTGATCCGCGGCACGAAAGAGTCAGCCTTCGTCAACGGCATCATCGTCGTGGTGAAAACGGCGATCGTACTCCTCTTCATCGGAATCGGGTGGAGTTTCATCAATCCGGCCAATCACACGCCGTTCATCCCTGACGCGGCGACATACACGACTCCGCAAGGGATCACGCACGCTTACGGCGGGATCATGGGGATCCTCGGCGCCGCCGGCGTGGTGTTCTTCGCCTTCATCGGCTTCGATGCCGTCTCGACCGCGGCGCAGGAAGCGCGAAACCCGAAGCGCGACATGCCGATCGGCATCCTCGGGTCGCTCGGGCTTTGCACCGTTCTCTATGTCCTTTTCGCGTATGTGCTGAGCGGCGTCGCGACCGTGGAGGATTTCCGCTCGACCGGGCGCGAAGCCTCAGTGGCCTTTGCGATCACCAAATACATGGAAGGCTACGAGTGGCTCTCCCGCGCCGTGACCGTTGCGATTCTCGCCGGCTTCTCGTCGGTGATTCTCGTCATGTTGCTCGGGCAATCCCGCGTCTTCTTTTCCATGAGCCGCGACGGGCTCGTGCCGCCTGTCTTCGCGCAGGTGCACCCGAAGTTCAGAACACCGCACAAATCGAGCATGATCATCTTTCTCTTTACGGGAACGTTTGCGGCGTTCGTCCCGGCGGATGTCTCCGGCGAGATGACTAGTATCGGAACATTGTTCGCGTTCATCCTGGTCTGCGCCGGGGTCTGGATCCTGCGCGTGCGGCGTCCTGACGTCGAACGCGGCTTCCGCGTCCCGGCGGCGCCTCTTGTCGCGACGCTCGGCATCATCACCTGTGGCGCGATGATTTACGGACTCGGGTGGACCAATTGGATGCGGCTGATCGTCTGGCTCGCGATCGGGATCGCGGTCTACTTCGCCTACGGCAAGAAGCACAGCCGCCTGAACGCGCCACCGCCAGAGATGCCGGAAGGGATCAAGCTAAGTAACTAGCCTCCACTGCCGCCAGCAAAGCACTCCGAGCGGACGTGCGGCGGAGACTCAGGTGGTTTCCGCGAGCTGGCGAAGTCGCCGGCGTTCGCGCCAGACCTCGAAAACTCCCGGCAGGATCGACAGGATGATGATCGCCATGATCACCATCGAGAAGTTTTCCTTCACGAACGGCACATTGGCGAAGAAGTACCCGGCCGGCACCAGCAACACGACCCACAGGAAAGCACCGACCACGTTGAACGACATGAACCGCGAGTAGCTCATTTCGCCAACGCCGGCCACGAACGGAGCAAACGTCCGCACGATCGGCACGAAACGCGCGATGATGATCGTCTTGCCGCCATAGCGCTCGAAGAACTCGTGTGTCCGGTCGAGATACTTCTGTCTTATGAGCCGCGGAAATCGCAGCACGAGTTTGTGCCCGGCGCGATCGCCGATCCAATAATTAACCGTGTCTCCAAGGACTGCCGCTACAAATAGCAGCACCATGAGCGCAAAGATGTTGAGCCTGCCTCCGGCAGCGATCGCACCAGCGGCGAAGAGGAGCGAATCGCCGGGTAGAAAAGGCGTCACGACGAGTCCGGTCTCGCAGAAGACGATCAGGAACAGAATGGCGTAGACCCACGCGCCATAGTTGCCCACGAGCACATCCAGGTGCTTGTTGAGGTGCAGCACGAGGTCGAGGGCGTACT
>JACDCC010000250.1 GCA_013694595.1 Chthoniobacterales bacterium | reverse complement strand
CACACGCCGGTAAGCGCGTCGCCCATCCCGCCAGTGGACATGCCGGCGTTACCGGTGGTGTTGTAACTGCTCGGCTCCCCGCGTTCGGCGATGATCGAGCGGCTGCCTTTCAGGAGAACAGTCGCTTCTGGATACGCCGCGCAGAATGCCACCGCCGTTTCAGCACGAGACATTTCACCGCCAGGCGAGAGGCGCTTCATCTCGCCGGGGTGCGGCGTGAGCAGTCGTGGCCCCGCTGCCCGCCCGAGCACCTCCATCTCCTTGGACAAAATGTTCAAACCATCGGCGTCGATCACCATCGGTTTCGGCGACGCTTCGACCAGCCGGAGAATATCGGCAGCGTGGGTATGACCAACCCCAGGTCCGACGGCCCAGACGTCGACATTCTCGTCCAGGAGCGAGGCATATGAGCTCACCGGCTGAATCATCGCTTCGGGGGGCGCGCTGGCGGCGATGATCGGATAAACCTCCTCGAGCACGTAGGCGCGGAGCAAGCCGGCCCCGCCGCGCATCGCGCCGAGGGCGCAAAGCACTGCGGCGCCGGTGAAACCGCGCGAACCGGCGACGACGCCGACGCGCCCGAACTGGTTCTTGTATCCACTGAAGCTCCGCCGCGGCAGCAGGTGCCGAAGAGAAGCGGCCGTTGCAACCTGCGCCTCCGGTTCGTCGACCGGAACGCGGAGCTCATGCAACGGAGCGACTTCAATCCGCCCGACATGTTCCAGCGCGCGATCCGCGATCAGGCCCCGCTTGGCGTAGCCCACCGTGACGGTGAAATCCGCGATGACGCAGTGCTCGTCCGGTTCACCGGAGTCACTGTCGAGACCGGTCGGAAGATCGATCGCGAAGACGAACGCGTTCTGCTCCTGTCGCAGAGCGTTAATCTCCCGGCATGCGGTGAGGATCGGATCGCGGAGAGGCAGCTTCGCCCCCAGGCCGAGAAGTCCATCGAGCACCACCTTCGCCGACTTCCGCGAAGCAGCTGCAGGCCGGGCGGTGTCGAGCACGTCGCGGAGACTGCGAAGCTTCTTCGCCGCGAGGGCGTTGGCCTCAGCTTCAGGAAACCAGAGGCGCAGCTCGATATGCCAGCCGCGGTCGTGCAGTAGCTGGGCAGCGGCGAAGGCATCCCCGGCATTGTTGCCCTTACCTGCGAAGACGATGCACCGGCCGGGGTTCGGGAAGAAATTTGAAACGCAGCGCGCGATCCCCGCCGCCGCTTCATCCATCAATCCTGCCGCCGTTGCGCCGCGGGCGAAGGCAGCCTCTTCCGCCGCGCGCATTTGCGCGGAGTTGACGGTGGGCGCGCTCAGCACGGGCGCCAGTCCACCTGAATGATGGTGCTGCTGCTGCGCTTCCGCTTCTTCTTCGGCGTCGATGATTTTTTGCTGCGCGTGCGTGCGGATTTTTTCGAGCGGGAGGAGCGGTAATGCCGCACGCGCGGCGCAGCGCGTACCACATCAGGGCCGCTGATCGTCGGCGCCAACACGTCGGCAGAGGCGGCCGACCCGGCGGTGAGAGGTTTATTCGGACCGGAGGGTAGGCGCTGAATGCCACGAGCGATTGCTTCCGCGAGACGTTGCCGGTAGCTCGGGTTCAGCGCGTAGCGGGCTTCGGTCGGATTCGTCAGGAAGCCGCACTCCACGAGCACGCCGGGGTTGTTGGTCCGGCGCAGCACGAAATATGCGCGCCGCCGGATGCCGCGGTTCTCCGTCGGGGCAATGGCGACCACGTTGCGATGGATGCTGGCGGCGAGCCCGCCGCTATCGCGGCGGTAGTAGTATGTCTCGATCCCGTTCGCACCGCTGCGCGACGCGGAGTTGAAGTGGACAGAGACGAAGGTGGCTCCGCGGTAGGAATTCGCGATCGAGGTGCGGGTGCCGAGCGGAATGAAAACGTCGCTGTTGCGTGTCATCACCACGCGGTAGCCACGCGCCTGCAGCACGCTGCGTAGTCGCTGCGCCACATCGAGCGTCATCATCTTCTCGCTCACCCGCTGGCCGGGAACGCCGCCGCGGTCGTGTCCGCCGTGGCCGGCATCGATGACGATGGTGCGTCCCTGCCCTCGGGCGGTAGAGGCGCAGAGGGTGAAGATGGCGAGCGCGAAGGCCACGAGCTGGCACCGGGCAAGCAGGCGGTGGCGAAGAAGGGAGAGCGATCTAGTCATCCTTCGGAATGGTCGGTGGCCGGGCCGACAGCTTCGACGCCGGATTTTGTGGAGATTGCGCGACGGGCGCATCGAGCATGCCGCCCCGAACGGCGACCGTGCCATCCGGTGCGTGGCGGAGGCGCGGGCGCGTTTTGGTTTCCATGAAAGTAGAGCGAGCAAGGAGCTGGCCATTGAGGCCGATTTGCGAATAAGCCCACGTCCGCGGCGCGGCGCAATGCAGAACGTGCAGCTGATTCGCACGATCGAGCTCGGCGTGCGGACCATCGTAGGCGATCACCCGGCCGAGCGGGAAGGTGTTGTAGACCGCGCCGGTGCTCTTGTCTTCCACGCGCACATAGAGCTTCGTGTGATCCGCGAACCGGTTCGAGAGCAGCGAGTAGGTCCGCACGTTTCCCGCTGCCGCTGTCTCCTCGGGAATTCCGACGGTGCGCTGCCAGATCGGGCGCGCGTCGCCGACGTGGAAGACCTTCGTTTGCGAATAGAAAAACTTGTTCAAATCGGCGAAGAAAACGTTCGCGCGGACGTGGTAGGGACCGAGATCATGCACGGGAAAAATGGGTGTGAAATTCACCTTCCGGGTGACGGTCTGGCCCGCGTCGATCTTCAAGGGCGGCTCGGCGGGCTGTGCGATCGGCGCGAGGTATCTGCCTTCGTTCGCGGTGATTTCAAAACCGAACCACCGCTGTCCATTCTCATCGCGCAGATCGATGTCGCGTCCGGCGAGGTTCGTGATCTTCACGGTCGCCACGACCGGCTCGTACGCGATGTACTGCAACCGGCTGAATTTTAGTTCCACCTGGATCTGTGCCTGCGCCGTCGCGGCCAGCAGAAAGGCGGAGAGCAGAAACGCCAGGAGTCGCATCGGCGGCTAGAATAACGCGAGTCGCTGGAGATGAAAGCGAGATAGATGCGCCAGCGTCACGCGCTCGTGACGAGGCTGCACAGCAGCGCGAAAAGACCGAGTTTTCGCGACCCGCCGAAGCGGCCCCAGCGAGATGACTTTTCCTCTGCCGCCGCCTGCGGTGCGGGCAGTTGTTCCGCCGCGCCGGAAGATGCTCCTACGCTCTGCGACTTCCTTCGCGCCACAGCCGCGATAATCGTTTCAGCCCAAGGCGTGTTGATCGTTGGAATCGGTGCACGCACGCTGTGGTCATAGGCAAATTCCACTGCCTCCCACAGCGCAATTTCATCGATGGCATTGGCGCCGCGGGCGGTGCCGCGCTCCGCGTGAGCGATGTCGCCCTGGCGCAGATAGACAATCGCCGTGCGCGAGCCTTTCACCAGCTGGACCGCGCCGCTGCGGCGGCTAAGGCAGCACATCTGCAACACATCGAGCGCGTGGAACAGATCCATGCCGGTTTGCCTTTGCGCCTCGGCTCGCGCGATCGCGC
>JACDCC010000247.1 GCA_013694595.1 Chthoniobacterales bacterium | reverse complement strand
TAGCGCTTCACACAGGGCGGAAATGCGGCCGCCATTGCATGTGACGCAGTCATCAACGACAGAACATCATTATGCCAGCACGAATCGGAACCGCAGCTTGGGACGGAACACTCAAAGAAGGCAAAGGCTCGATGAAGCTCGGGAGCGGCGCCTACGAAGGGCCGTATTCGTTCAAATCACGCTTCGAGGAAGGCACAGGCACGAATCCCGAGGAACTGATCGGCGCGGCGCTCGCGGGCTGCTTCTCGATGGCGCTCTCCGCCAACCTCGAGAAAGCCGGTCATCCCGCGCAGCACGTCAGCACCCGCGCGAACGTGAAACTCGAGATGGTCGACGGGAAGCCAACGATCACCACGATCGAGCTGCAGAACGAGGCGACCGTGCCTGGCATCGACGAGCAGGCATTCCAGCAGCAAGCCGAAGCAACGAAAACCGGCTGCCCCGTCTCCCGCGCGCTCACCGGGACGAATATCACTTTGAACGCAAAGCTGCTGTAGCCGCTTGTGTCGTGCGCTCGTGGCGCGCAGCGACGGGAACGTTACTGCGTAACGGTCTTCGGCTCAGGACTGGCGAGGATCTTCTCGAAGCGCGGATGGTTTCGGAGCGGGTCCCAGAGCCAACGCCACTTCAGGTCCGCGAGCGTCATGTCGTAAACCGCGCCTCCGAGCAATTCGCAGGGTACCGTGAGGAGGTGCTCGACGAGGTCGAGCGCCTTCTCGGCTTCCCCTGTATGCGCGTAGATAAGCGCAAGGGCCGAGAACATTGCGTTCTTCTCGGCGCTACCGCGCCGCTGTTCGACCGCGTGTCGTGCCTGGTGGATCGCCTCTTCCTTGCGGCCGAGGAAGGCAAGAACGAGGCCGAGGTTCGCGCGGAGGCGATCGTCGCTGTTCGTGCCGTTGCCCGCTGACAGCCGTTCCTCCAGGTCTCGCCGCGCGGCCTCGAGCGCCTGCTGCGTCGCCGCTGCGTCGCTCCCGCGCGCGAACGCGAGCAGCGCTTCGTGGAAAACTTTCGCGCCGGCCTGCTCGGGAATGCCGAATTCGGTGGCGCGCGCGGTACCAAATGCCTGAGACGGAATGGCCGCAAGGAAACGCTCCGCGTCATCGTAGTTGCGTTCGAGCATTGCCGTCTCGAAGCGGGCGAGGCTCAGCCAGGGAAGGTCGCGTGGTGGGCTGGCGTTCAGTTGTTCTGCTATGGCTTTATGGAGCACCTGCACGTCGCCCGTGAGCCGGAACTCAACCTGCGCGCGATCCCACGGCAGCAGACTGGAAGCATCTGGGGGTCGCACGATCGCCCAGCGGTCTCTCGCGTAGAGGGCTCCCCGCCAGTCGCGCAACCATCTAGTCGTTAGGTAAACAAAGAACAAGACTCTTCCATTGCGTGGATCCAGTGCTTCGGCTCGACGGAGCGCCGCCAGCCGATCGCCATACCTGTTCAGTTGCTTGTAGGCGAATGCCTCCCAGAGGTGCACCTCCGAGGAGTTAGGCGAGAGTTTCGCCGCTTTTCGGATTTCGATCAGTGCCCGCTCACCATCGCCGTGCTGCTGTCCTCCGGGCTTCAGGTAACAAAAAGCCAGCGCCAGATAGGCCTCGGCAAGATCCGGGCGAAGACGCAACGCTTCCGCGGCCTCGTCACGAGCTTTCGCTGCCCACCTCTCCTGACCCGGCCAGCCGGCGAGGTCCGTCGCCACGAGCGACAGGCGGGCACGCGCGAGCGCGAACGTCGGGTCGAGATCAACCGCCTGCTGGTAAAGTTGGATCGCCGGCTGCAAAACATAGGTATGGCTCGCCTTGGTTTCGGCTTCCCGGCCTCGGAGAAAGAGCAGGTAGGCATCGGCGTTCTCGGTCGGCTTCGTCGTCGCAATTGTCTGCTCGGTGGGTGTGAGCGTCACGTGCAGCGCGCGCGCGATTTCCACCGCGAGCTCTCCTTGGAATGACGCGGCGTCGGAGAGAGTCCGCTCATAGCGTCGAGACCAGATTTGCTGTTCGTTGCGCGCGTCGATCAACGCCACATTGATGACCAACTGATCAGCTACGCGGCGCACGCTCCCTTCGAGAACATTCGAAACGCCGAGCTCGCGGCTGATCTCCCGCAGGCTGCGCCCTTGGGATTTCTGGTACGCCATCACGCTGGTGCGGCTGATAACTTTCAGCTCGTGAATCTGCGCCAGGCTCGTCAGCACATCGCCGTGAATGCCGGCGGCAAGGAAGGCGTTCTCCGCATCGTCGCTCCCGCTCTCGAAGGGTAAAACCGCGATGCTCTTTTCTGGTGGCGAGCTGCTTGTTCGATCGGCGCGCCACATGAAAGCGACGAGGAGCGCGAGAGCAGCTGCTAACGATGCGAGCACCAGAGCGGTCGGTGATCGCATCCAGCGCATCGATGAAGGCGCGGCCGTCGAGCGCTTCAGCTCATCAGTGAACTCGATGCGGCGACGGATAGTCTTAAGTGCCGCGAGGAATTCCTCGGCGGTCTGGTATCGGTCCTCGCGGGTTTTCCGCAGCGACTTCGCGATAATCTGCTGAAGCGCCGGATCTGAGTTCGCGAGCGGCGCCGGGGCCAGCGTCAGGATTGAATTAATCACCCCGATTGGTGTGTCACCGCTGAATGGCTGCGCGCCCGCGAGCATCTCATAGAGCACCACGCCCAGACTCCAGATGTCGGTCCGCTGATCGATGGGTTCACCGCGCGCCTGTTCCGGCGACATGTAGCAAGCAGTTCCGAGGACCGACCCGGCATTTGTTTCCACCAGCAGAAGCGCTTCTTGTTCCGAGATCGGCACCGGCAACTCCTGCTCGGCGAGCTTGGCAATCCCGAAGTCGAGCACCTTCACGTAGCCGTCAGGCCGCAGCATGATGTTCTCCGGCTTGATATCGCGATGGACGATGCGGGCGCTGTGCGCAGTCGCGAGCGCACTCGCCACCTGAATCGCGATGTCGAGCGCTTCCGCGGTCGCGATTGGTCCTCTGACCAGCCGTTGCCGGAGCGTTTCGCCTTCGATCAGCTCGCTCGCGATGTAGTGGACCGACTGCGCTTCGCCGACCTCATACACGGTCAGGATGTTCGGATGATTGAGCGCAACGACAGCGCGCGCTTCCTGTCGGAACCGCTGCAGGCGCCCGGGATCACCGGTAAACCGTCTCGGTAAGATTTTCAGCGCCGCGGCGCGCCCGGCGACGAGGTCGGTCGCGCCATAAACGTCACCCATCCCGCCGGTGGCGATTCTTCGTTCGATCTTGTAATGGCCAAGCGTGCGGCCGATCAACAATTCAACCTGGCGATCTTCAACCACTTTGACAGCGAGCCCCGCTGCCGTCGTTTCGATGAAGCCACCTGCTCGCTGGTGCGAGGCAACCAGCGTCTCCACGTCACCGCGCAAAAGCGCATCACCCTCGCATGAGCGATCCAGAAACGCGCTCATCTGACCCGCCTCCTGCTCGAGCGCAGAATGAAAGAGTTCTTCGACCGCCTGCCAGCGCGCCGGCGTCATCCCTGCGTCGCGCTGGAGAGAAGCTTTAATCGGCGCCGTGCAACTCAGCGTATAACCACGCTTTGGAGAATTCCCAGTCGCGCCGCACCGTCACCGCTGAGATGTCGAGCACTTCGGCGGTTTCGTCATAGTTTAGCCCACCGAAATATTTCAGCTCCACCACCTGAGCCTTCCGCGGATCGAGCTTGGCGAGTCTCTCGAGAGCCTCGTGCAAGTTGACGATCTCGTCTGATTGCCCCGGCGAGACGAGCGCGGCTTCATCGAAATCTACCTTGCAGGCGCCGCCCCCACGTTTGATCGCTCCCGAACTCTTCGCGTAGTTGACCAGAATTTGCCGCATCGCCCGCGCCGCCACCGCGAAGAAGTGGGCACGATCCTGCCAGCTCCCTTTGCTTTGGTCAGCCATGCGGAGGTAGGCCTCATGCACCAGCGCGGTCGCCTGCAGCGTGTGGTCAGGCCGCTGCCCGGCCATGTGCCGGTGAGCGATCCTGCGCAGGCCATCATAGACCAGCGGAGTCAATTCCAGGAGAGCGGCATCGTCTCCGCCACTCCAATCGGCCAGCAGCTGGGTCACTCGCTGCGCGGCGGGCGGGGACGTATTCATCAGGCTCCCGCGCAGCGTATCAGCCGGCGAAGTTCTCTGCACGCGTAAAATAAATGATCACTTGGGCGGCCGGTTCCTGTTTGTAGCGATGAAAGACAAATAAAACCGACCCAAGCCTGGGTATCTACTAAGGGAACCACCCAGCTTAATCGCAGCACTATCTCTTGCCCTCGCATTCGCCAATTGTCGCACTGGCCGCGCAAGCCAGTGCGCAGTGCACCGAATTCGCGGCTGGTTTGCGGCGGCCGATCGGGATCACCCAATCTAAAAAAGGAAATCTTTAATAATATATGAATAAATTAAGAACTCTTACGTTCCTTGCTGTAGTCGCAGCATTTTCGATGGCCGCTGGCGACGCTTCGGCGGGAGAGCAAATCATCAACTCCCGTCCTGCCTACAACCCGCTAACCGCGTTCAGCAACAGCACGGTCCAGGGACAGTCGGTTCGGCCTGACACCGTCCGCATTAGTGGTAACACGACGGTCACGCCGACGCCTTCCAGCACAGCGTCGATCACCTGCACCGGGAGCTTCACCGGCTTTGCCGGCGAGCGTGCGACTGCCGCCTACAGCTTCGTCGTCGATTCGAACGTCTCCTTCCCAGTTCAGTACATTCTCGAGGGAGCTGCGGGTGACGGCGCAGGATTGGGCACCGCAGGGACTATTTTGCCGGGGCTGCACCAGTACCGCGGCACGTTCGAAGCGTCGGGACAGACCTTCAGTAGAACTACCCGCTCCGGCTTCACTATGACGATAAGCTTCGTCTCAGGGGCGGCGGCGGCGAGTCGTGGCCAGGAAGCGGTGGCGGCCGGGACAATGGCCGTCTCGATCGAGCAATTTGATATCCAACTCGCGAGGTCTTCTGCCGCGGTAATCGCACCAGCTCAGCTCTTGAATATCTCGACCCGCCTCGCCGTCCAGACTGGAGAAAACGTTCTCATCGCCGGCTTCATCGTGACAGGCGACGTCCCGAAGCGGATCCTCATCCGCGGCCTCGGGCCTTCGCTGGCAGCATCTAACGTATCAGGCGCTCTGCAGAACCCGCTGCTCGAGCTGAATGGTGGCACGTCCACCAACGACAACTGGAAAAGCGGCGGCCAGCAGGCGGAAATCAAGGCGACCGGAATTCCGCCGACTGATGACCGTGAGTCCGCAATGATCGCGACGTTAAACCCGGGTGCACACAGTGCGGTGCTGCGCGGCGTAGATAACACCACTGGCATCGGCTTGGTCGAAGTTTACGACCTCGCGCAGGGGGTAAATGCAAAGCTGGCGAACATCAGCTCACGCGGCTTTGTTCAGACCGGCAATGACGTGATGATCGGCGGCTTCATCCTCGGGCCGGCGTCGAACAGCTCGTCGATAGTCGTGGTGCGTGCCATTGGCCCATCGCTCGGCTCGCGTGGCGTGGCCAATCCGCTCGCCAACCCAACGCTCGAGTTGCGTGACTCTCAGGGAGGACTGATCGACTCCAACGACGACTGGCAACAGGGCAGCAACAGCACAACGATCTCGAACCGCGGCCTCGCGGCTGAAAATTCGAAAGAGTCTGCCCTCCTCGCAATCCCGCCTCCGGGTAATTACACCGCGATCGTTAGCGGCGTGGATAACACGGTTGGCGTCGGCTTGGTGGAAGTCTACCAGCTGCAGTAATTCCG
>JACDCC010000208.1 GCA_013694595.1 Chthoniobacterales bacterium | reverse complement strand
CGGTCATCGCCACGATTGGCGTCCGGCGTCCCGTGAGTTTCTCCATCTCCCGGATGCGGGCGGTGGCTTCGAAGCCATCCAGCTCCGGCATTTGGATGTCCATCAGGACGAGATCGAATTGCTGTGTTGTCATCGCCGCGACGGTCTCGATCCCGTTCACCGCGACGGTCGGGGCATGCCCACGTTTGCCGAGCAGGCCGGTGGCGACGGCGCGATTGATCGCGTTGTCTTCCACCACCAGGATTCGGAGCGCGCCTTTCTCCGGGCGAGCGGGCGCCGGCTCGTCGCCCTGCTCATTATCAGCGGCGAAACCGTGGCTGCTCAAGCCGAGCAGGATGGCATCGAGCAAATCCGATTGCATGATCGGCTTTGCGAGCACGCTCTGGATGCCCAGCCCGGCCGCACGACTCGATTCGCCGGAACGCGTGGCGGAGGAAAGCATCATCACGGTCGTGGCGGCGAGGCACGGCTCGTGTTGGATTTGCTCCGCCAGGGCAAAGCCGTCCATCTCCGGCATCATCGCGTCCAAAAGGAGCAGCAGGAATGGCCGCCCGGCCGCAGCCGCGATCCGCATTTCCACGAGGGCGTCTGACGCCGAGCGGACGACGACGGGCTCCATCCGCCAGTTCGTCAGCATCTGTTCGAGGATGCGGCAATTAACCGCGTTATCGTCCACAATGAGCGCGCGCAGCCCAATGAGTTGCGCGGCATCGATTTGTTTCACTTCCGGCAGCGCCGCGGCGGAGGTGCCGAGCGAAATCGTGAAATGGAACGTAGTGCCGACGCCGGCGCGGCTCTCCACCCAGATGCGCCCGTCCATCTGCTGCACCAGACGGGTAGCAATCGCGAGACCCAGGCCGGTGCCGCCATGGTGACGCGTGGTCGATCCGTCCACCTGCGCGAAGGCTTCGAAAATGGCGGCCTGTTTTTCCTCGGGGATGCCGATCCCGCTGTCGCTAATGGAGAAATGTAGCTGCGTTTCGCCGCCTTCAAGGGAGGCCTTAGCCACACTGAGGATGACCTCTCCTTGTTCGGTGAACTTGATCGCGTTGTCGGTCAGGTTGAGCAGAATCTGGCGCAGCCGCAGCGGATCGCCGATCAGGTGGTCCGGCACGTCGAGGGGAATATCCGCGACCAGCTCGATCAGCTTGTCGGCAGCGCGGATGCCGAGTGGTTTCAACATCGCGCCGATCGTCTCGCGCAGGCTGAAGCTGATCGCTTCCATCTCGAGCTTGCCCGCTTCGATCTTTGAAAAATCGAGGATGTCGTTGATCACACCTAGGAGCGAGTGCGCGGAAGTCTTCACCATCCCGAGATATTCGCGCTGCTCGCGGTTTAGCTCCGTGTCGAGCGTCAGCTCGGTCATGCCGAGGATGCCATTCATGGGCGTGCGAATCTCGTGGCTCATGTTGGCGAGAAATTCGCTCTTCGCGCGCGTCGCTGCCTCCGCGGCTTCTTTCGCCTGGAGCAACTCCGCCTCCGCGCGTTTCCGATCGGTGATATCGCGGAGGGCAGTCGTCACGTACTTCTTGCCCGCAACCGCAGAGGTCGAGACAGCGGCTTCCACGTCAACCAGAGACCCATCTTTCCGCTTCCCCTTGAACTCGAACAAGGTCGGGGGCAATTCCCCACGCACTCGGGCCCGCCCATACTCTGTGAGGCGCTCCGCGTCATCCGCCGATACGATATCCGACGTCTCCCGCCCGAGCAGTTCCTCAGCTTGATCGTATCCGAGCATTCGGGTGTACGACTTGTTCGCATAGGTAATCCGCCCATTCTGCTCGACTAGAATTCCGTCGCGCGAAGCCTCGAAAATGGTCCGCAGCCACTCCTCACTTTCCCGCAATGTCGCCTCTGCCTGCTGGTGAGCGGTGACGTCTTCGGCCACCACCACGATCCCGATCACTTCACCCTTTTCATTGCAATACGGCACCTTGTCTGTCCGGACCCAGCACTCTTTGCCATCCTTTCCGGGAAACGATTCGACAATCCCGAGCTTCGACGCTCTGGAACGGATCACTTCGTGATCGTCCGCGTAGTACTTGTCCGCGTCGTCCGGGTAAATCTCATGGCTCGGCCTGCCCTCGATTTCCTCCACCGACTTCCCCACGGCTTCCGCGACCCGCTGATTCACGCGGATGATCCCATTCCTGGTGTCCTTGAACCAGATCTTGGCTGGCATGAGATCGAAGAGAACCCGGAGCTCGGTCTGTTGGCGCTGGAGGGCCACTTCGATCTGCTTCGTCGCGGTGATATCGATCATCAGACCGCGTTGCATGGTGGCCTCGCCCTTTTGGCTGACGAAGCTCGTCCGGTCACGGAACCAGACTTCGCGCCCGTCCGCCGCAACCATGCGATATTCCAGCTCGACGG
>JACDCC010000201.1 GCA_013694595.1 Chthoniobacterales bacterium | reverse complement strand
GCGCGTAATTAAGCGCGTAATTAAATCATCGCCTCTTGGAATTGCCGGGCAGGGTGAAAACCCTGCCCGGTTTTCTGTGACTTAACGTGGTGAAAGAGGCGCTCGGGTCTTTGGGACATTAGCGATTTGGCTAACGTCTGCGGCAAAAATCGTCACCGCTGGCTCGATGATCCAGTACAAGCAGCGCAGGTCGCCGCTGCGGGCATTCCTCCGAAGACGAGCGCGAATCAGCACTGGTGGCCGATCTGCCTCCGGGCGCATACACCGCGATTCTCGCCGGGAAAGGTGAAGCGTCAGGCGTCGGCCTTGTGGAGGTTACGGTCTTCGCCAGGCCGCTCCGGATCGAAGACAGCCATAAGCTACGTTATGTCGTCAAACCGACGGTGACTTAGAGAGGCGGCTGGGAAGCGCGCGCGTGACTAAAAGCCGCCTCACGCCATCTGCACCACTTTGCTGCTGCCGCGCGCGATTGGCGTGATGCTCCAATACTCCCGCGCCGCCGCAGCGGTGACAACATCCGCGTAGTGACGCTTCACGATGCCCGCGCTGTTGCCCATTTCGAGCGCAACCTGCCCCTCGTTTTTGACCGCTTCCAAGCGGTAGCTGCCGAACGAGTGGCGCAGCCCGTTCACCTTCCACGTCACGCCCGCCGCTTTGCACATCAGGGCCTTCGGTTTGCGGTAGTCGCGCGCGAAGATCGCGCCTCGACGGTTACGATACGGCGCGAGCCATTCGAGCAGGTTCTCCGGCAACTCGATTTTGCGCTTTCTGCCGGTCTTGGCGATTCCAGCGGGCACGATCAGATAGCCCTGGTGGAAGTTGATCGCCTCCCACATCAGCCCCTTGTGCAGTTCCTCGTTACGGATGCCGCCAAACGCGATCAGCGCGACCCACGGCAAAAAATCCTCATCAGCGTGAGCGAGCAGCTTCGCGACTTCTATCGGGGTGAAAATCTCAATCTCGCCCTGCTTCACCTTGTAGGCTTTGAGACGCTCGACTGCCGTCTTTTGGTTCGGGGGCAACCAACCCTGATCGCGTGCAAAGCTGAACAGCCCCCCGATGACGCGCCGGTGATTATTCCGTGTCACGTGTCCGACGTTCATATGGTTGAGGTAAGCGCGAATGTCGTCGGTCTGCACGGTCGCGATGTTGCAGTTGAAAGCCGCCGCGAACGGTCGCAGGAGCTTGCGAATGTCGCCCATGTAAATCTCGCTCAATCCCTCCGCTCCCTTTGCCTCACTGTAGCGGGCGACCGCGTCGGCCACTCGCATCGGGGGCAGCCCGGTCTCGACCTTTTTTTTGAAGTAGCGAACGGCTTCGATGATTCCATCGTGGCCCAGAATCTTGAACGCACGCGCGAAGTCCCGCGCTACTGCGTCGAGCTGCATGCCAGTGTCTTTCAACGCTCGCTCTGCCTCGACATAAATCTGCTTCTCGCGTCCGGTCAGCTTGAGCGCCTGCATGTCACCGTCCGCGAGCTTCTCCGCGATGGCGTTCGCCTCTCTCTCGGCATTTTCAAAGTCCGCGAACGTTTTGCGGATACGCCCTTTGACGCCGACATAGCTGACGGTGTAGTTCGTCCGCTCGCGATTCCTCACCTCGTAAATCTTGACGCTCGCGTGACCTTTTTTAACGGTCAGCGGGAATGAAGGCGCGCGATCGGCAGGTGTGACATTTCGTATCATTTCTTCATCTTGCATGTCCTGCAGCCGTCATGCAAGCGGGCATTTCGGCTGGCGATACCTCGTAAGACACGCGGCCTGAAAATCCTCGTGTCGGGGGTTCAATTCCCTCCTCAGCCACCATCTCTCGCGGGCCGCCTCGCGCTGGCGGAGGCGCCATTTGGCGCACCCCGCGCCGTTTATCTCGGGCACGGTCACGTGCAACCGCAAACCGGATAGCGGTCGTATCCAACAGGCGTGAAGAGGGATGCACACAGACGTGGATGGTTCACGAGGGCGTTGACGCTTATCGCGCTTTTGGCCGTAGCCAGCACCGCCATGCCTGCTCAATCCGCGATCACCGCCTCGACGGTCACTCTTCGCACGCCGGGCGGCGCCATCCGCGCGGAAGTGTTTGAAGCGCCCGGCACGGCGCGGCGTCCTGTGGTGGTCGTGCTGCACGGAGCAGGCGGAACGCTCTTCGATGGGCCGGAGATGCGGCGCGTTTCCCGGCACCTCGCCGAGAGTGGAAACGCGGTTTACCTCGTCCACTACTTCAACCGCACGGGCACTCTCTTCGCGCGCGACCGCACGATGCAGAGGAACTTCGGCGCCTGGCGCGAGACGGTGCGCGATTCGATTGTGGCGATTCAGGAGCTGCGCGGTGACGCCGCGCCGGTCGGCATCTATGGGTATTCGTTAGGCGCATTTCTCGCACTCTTTACAGCATCCGATAATCCTCGAGTCGGTGCTGTGGTTGAACACGCGGGCGGCGTCTGGAACGGGAAAGCGGATCGGATCCGCAAGATGCCGCCGGTGCTGATGGTGCATGGCGAACGCGACGCGCGCGTTTCGTTTGAGAAATACGCGAAGCCGCTGGTGCCGCTGCTCCGCTCGCGGGGCGCGCCAGTCGCGACGCGGTTCTTTCCGGCGGAAGGCCACGTGTTTACGCAGGATGCAATGGTGAAGGTGCGGCAGGACGCGGCTAGATTCTTCCGGCAGCACCTCGGGCGCCGATCACGCGGCAGTTAAAATCAGCAGCAGCTCTCGACGACTCTGGCTTTCGCGGGTGGCGTCGCGTAGTTTAGCGGTTCCTTCTCGATGAACACCAATCCGCCGGTCTATAACCTCGACGACCTTCCTCGTCCGCCGGCTCGCCTGATCTGGCTGGCGTTCGTGCTGGTGCCGATTCTTTTTCTGCTTTGGACGTCGTTCTACACCGTGGAAGCGGAGTCGGAAGGCGTGGTGCGCCGGTTCGGCAAATACCTGAAAACGGTGGAGCCGGGATTGCATTTCAAGCTGCCGTTCGGCGTGGATGACGTGACAGTCCTGCCGACGCGGCGGCAGCTGAAATTGGAATTCGGCTTCCAATCTTCCGGTTATTCGAACCCGGCGCAGGTCAGTAACCAGCAACGCGAGGAGCGCTCGATGGTGACCGGGGACGTGAACGCCGCGCTCGTGGAGTGGGTGGTGCAGTATCGGATCGAGGACGCACGCAAGTACCTGTTCGAAGTGCGGAATCCGGGCCAGACGCTGCGGGATCTTTCCGAATCAGCGATGCGAGAGATGATCGGTGACCGGACTGTCGATGAGGTCATCACGATTGGTCGTCAGGACATCGAGGTGGCGGTCTTGAGCCGGCTGCAGGAACTCTCGAAACGCTACCAGCTGGGGCTGCGGATCGATCAGGTGCAGCTGAAGAATGTGAACCCGCCCTCCGAGGTGCAGGCATCGTTCAACGAAGTGAATCGCGCTCAGCAGGATCGGGAAAACGCGATCAACGTGGCGAACGGCAACTACAACGAGGCTGTGCCCAGAGCGCGCGGGCAAGCGGACCAGGCGATCCGCGGCGCGGAAGGTTATCGCTTCAAGCGCGTGAACGAAGCGGAAGGTGACGTGGCGGCGTTCAACGCGATCCTGGCCGAATACACCAAGGCGCCGGAGATCACCCGCAGTCGTCTTTACCTCGAGACGATGGGAGAGGTGATTCCGCAGCTGGGTCCGAAGATCATCATCGACGATTCGATGCGCCAGATGCTGCCGATCCTGCCGCTGTCGAACAAGCCACTCGGCACGCCATGAAGAATCGTGGCTTTTTCTTTTTTGTCGCGATGGTGGGCGCGGCGATGCTCCTCTTCGCTCTGCTCGGATCGTTCTACGCGGTCGACGAAACGGAGCAGGTGATTCTGACGCAATTCGGGAAGCCGGTGGGGCAGCCGATCACCGATCCGGGATTGCACTTCAAGGTCCCGTTTATCCAGACGGTGAATCGGCTCGAGAAGCGGTTTCTCGAATACGACGGCCCGCCGGTGGCCATCCCCACGCGCGACAAAACTTACATTCACGTCGACACCTTCGCACGCTGGCGGATCCAGGATCCGACGACGTATTTCGTTCGCTTGCGTGACGAGCGGAGCGCGCAGTCGCGCCTCGAG
This sequence comes from Chthoniobacterales bacterium, assembly GCA_013694595.1. Taxonomy (GTDB): domain Bacteria; phylum Verrucomicrobiota; class Verrucomicrobiia; order Chthoniobacterales; family UBA10450; genus JACCTI01. The sequence continues at coordinate 6,537 of JACDCC010000201.1, read as the reverse complement.
GATATCATCGGAAGTGAGACGCGGAATGCGGTCGCGCGTCACGACTTGATCGAGATCGTGCGGACCGAAAAAGGCCGCAAGCCGCGGGTGGACGAGAAGTTGCAAGCAGGGCCGGTGGGATTGGGCAGTATCGGCACGCTCCCGCCGATCCAGTTCGGCCGGTCGAAAATCGAAGACGACATCGAAGCCGCGGCGATGGCGAAGATGGCGGAGTTCGGCATCGAGCTCCTCGACGTGCGGGTGAAAAGGGTGAACTACAATCCGGATGTACTGGATCGGATTTTTCAGCGCATGATCAGCGAGCGGAACCAGATCGCGCAGCTATTCCGCTCGGAAGGGCAGGGGGAGGCAGCGCGAATTGCGGGGCAAAAGGAGCGGGATTTGAACGAGATCGAATCAACCGCGTATCGTCAGGTGCAGCAGATCCGCGGGGAAGCAGATGCCAAGGCGAGCGAGATCTACGCGGCCGCCTACACGCAGACGGCGCAAGCCGCAGAATTCTACGCCTTCATCAAGAGCATGGAGACGTATCGGAAGATTCTGGCGAAAGACTCCACGCTCGTGCTTTCCACCGACAGCGATCTGTTTGAATTACTGAAGCGCGCCGGCGGGCGCCCGGAAGCACCGACGCCTCCTGCGCCGGCCGTTCGTTGATCAAACCGCAGCGCGGTCAGTTCCTGCGGCGCGTGCAGGCGGGCGTTAAGCATCGACGCTCGTCAACAGCGGCGTCGACTCGTACGGCGCAGCGGTGCCGCCGAACTTCGGATACAAAAACTTCGCAACGGGCGAGTTCTCCTTCGCAATGCCGACGCCCCTCGCGAGACCAGCGTTTCGCAACGTGTGGAGCGAACGTTCCAGGAGGCGAGTTCCGAATCCGCGGTTCCGGTACTCCATCAGGACGCAAGGACCCGGGGACAGATGATTCGCGGCTGCGGGATCGAGAGCAAGAACCGATGAGCCGATGATGCGGGTGCCGTGACGCAGGACCAGCCCAACATTCGTCTCAGACTCCAAAGCTTCGGCCAGCCACCCGTCAATCGTCGGCGTGATCTGGTGCATCATCGAGTTCCAGTCGGGATCGAGGGAGAACGAGCTGGAGACGACCTTACGCAGTTCCTTTTCGTCGTCCGCGGCGGCTGCCGTGATTTCGTAGTGCTCCGGCAGAGCAGTCTCGGCCGGCACGGCCGCCAGGTCCCAGCTAAACTGAACCCAATTGATCACTTTCATCATCCCGAGGTAGTATCGTTGGTGCGCACGGTGTGGCAACTCACGTTCCGTAAAGCCGCCCGCGTATATCTAACGCACCCCCTCTGCGTTCCGGACGCGCCAAACACGCGTCGGCATGTCGCCCGACCAGATTGACGCTCCAGGGGCGTCCCACCGCGCGCGTAGTCCGCTCGCGCGCTGTTGGGCGCAGCAGGGCCGCTGGGATGACAAGCTGAAGTTCGTTACATTACCCCCTGCACGGACTTCATTGTCTCGTGGAAGGATTGGTAGAGCTCCCGATATTGCGCCACACCGCGCCGCAGCACCGGTTTCAAGTTCGCCAAGTCGGCGACGTTGATGATTTGGTCCACGCTCTGCACGAATGCGCTCATCGCATCGTTGGTCGGAAATCGGTGGCTAAGCAAAACAACGAAGTGTTCGCGCCGCTGCGGGCCTGGCTCCTTAACCATCTCGGCGAGGATCGGATTGCTCTGCGCGGTAGATCCTTTGAAATTCTCGTAGATGATCACGACGTTGTAACTGTACGTCTTCAGCTTCAGGAGCACGTCTTCTTCGAAGAGCCCGAGGTGCACCTTGTAGCTCATGTCGATCAACTGCGGGACGACGAGCTTCTGGTATTGCTGGTGATCGACGCACACCAGGGCGGTGTTGTCGCCGGCGGCGAAGAAAGATGTTTCGTGTTCGTTAGCCATGGGATTAACGGAAGGCGTTGATCGGCACGTCGAGGCGCAGGCCGGAATCAAGGTCATTGTCGACGCCGCGCGCCTTCTGGATCAGGTCAATGCCGCGGGTGACTTTGCCTTTGCGCGAGGCGAAGACTTTGGCGGTATCCTCGCTGATGAAGTCGCTCTCGTAGGCGTTGAGGATTGATTGATCGAAGGTCATCCAGCCGAAGGGCGAGCTCGCCTCGATGATCTCGTAGAAGCTGCGGTGCTCGCCTTCGCCCAGCGCGATGGTTTCTTTCGTGCGCAGATTGTTGCCGAGGATTTCAGTGAGCAACTGGCGGCCGCCTCCGACCTTCGGCGCGAGACGCTGGCTGACGATGTAGCGCAGCGTGTCGGAGAGGCGAATGCGCAACTGCTGCTCTTCTCCGAGGGAAAAGAGACCGAGCATACGATTGATCGCCTGGCCAGCATCGACCGTGTGCAGCGTGCTCAAAACAAGGTGGCCTGTCTCGGCGGCCATCAGAGCAACTTCGACGGTGGCGCGGTCGCGCATTTCGCCGACGAGGATGACTTTCGGTGCCTGGCGGAGAGCGGCACGCAGACCGTTCGGGTAGTTGTTGAAATCGTGACCGAGCTCGCGCTGGTTGAAGGTCGCTTTGCGCTTCGGGTGAACGAATTCAATCGGATCTTCGAGCGTCACGATATGGACTGGCTGGGTTTCGTTGATCTCGTTCAGCAAGGCAGCCAGCGTGGTGGTTTTGCCGCTGCCGGTCGCGCCGGTCAGCAGCACCAGCCCAGTCTTTTCTTTCGCGATCTCCTCGAAGATCGGCGGCAATCCGACGCTCTTGAGCGTCGGCACGATGCCTTCCAGCTTCCGGAGCACGATCGAGAAGTGCCCCTGCTGGCGGAAGATGTTCACGCGGAAACGCGCTTCGTCTTTGAGCGAGTAGCTGCAGTCGCACGAACCGCCGGTGAGATACTCGTAAATAAGCCGCCGATTCCCCTGCATCAAGGTGAGCGCGATCTGCTCCGTCTGGTATGGCGTGAGCGCCTCGATCGGCGGGTCGACGTAAACGGGCTTCAGTTCACCGAAATCTTCAACCTGCAGCGGGTGACCGACCGAAAAGTTGAGATCCGAGATGCCGTCGTACGTCGCCAGCATCGCGGAAAGAATTTTATTGAGATCAGGGATCCTCATGATGCGTCTTCGATTACTCGTCCGACATGTCCGCCGGCGGTTCTTTCAGGAACGGGCGGAACTTCTTTTTATCGATGCATTTGTCGTAGGCTTCTTCCGGCGAGATCCGCGCGTGGCGCAAGTGCTCCATGATCGCGTCGTCGAGCGGCTGGTTGCCCTTCTTCTTGCCGACCTGGATCATGCCGGGGATCTGGTGCGTTTTGCCTTCACGCACGAGGTTTGAGATCGCCATGTCGACGACCAGGATCTCGAGGGCGGCCACGCGGCCAGGCTTGTCGATGCGTTTGAAGAGGTTCTGCGCGATCACGCCTTTCAAGGACTCTGCCAGCGTGGCGCGGATCTGGTTTTGCTGGTCGGTCGGGAAGACGTCGATCACACGATCCACCGCTTTCGAGGCGCTCGACGTGTGGAGGGTTCCGAAAACAAGGTGACCAGTGGCCGCTGCGGTGAGCGCCAGCTCGATCGTCTCGAGATCGCGCATTTCGCCGACAAGCAGAATATCCGGGTCTTCGCGAAGGGCGCCACGGAGCGCAGCGGAGAACGAGCGCGTGTGCACGCCGACTTCGCGGTGCTGCACGAGGCAATTCTGGCTGCGATGCACGAACTCGATTGGATCCTCCACCGTGATGATGTGGTCGTGACGCTGCATGTTCGCGTAATCCATCATCGCGGCGAGCGTGGTGGACTTACCGGAACCCGTTGGCCCGGTCACCAGGATCAGCCCCTTCTTCAACATCGGGAAGCGCTTCAGGACCGGCGGAAGATTGAGATCTTCGACCGTCAGGATGGTCGACGGAATTAAACGGAACACGGCGGAGATGCCGTACTTCTGCTGGAAGAAATTTGCGCGATAACGTGCGACGCCGGGAACTTCGTAGCCGAAATCGATATCCGAGCTTTCCTCGAAGACCTTGATCTTACCTTCCGGCGCGATTTCGTAGACCATCGCCTTAAGGTCATCGTTTTGCAGCGCCGGATAATCGACGCGCACAAGATCACCGTTGATCCGGAGCATGGGTGGATTGTTGGTTGAGAGGTGAAGATCCGAGGCCTTCTGCTCGGCCATCAGCTTGAAGAAAGAATCGATGCGCGCCATGGGAGTCCTTCTCATCGTGAAGCTAAATCGATGCCACGTGGCGTGGATTCACGTGGTGGCACAGTGCTTGCCGCCGGTGGCGCAGAAAACTGCGCCTGCTGCCGCTAGCGCCCGGCGAGACGGACGGAGTCGAGCGTCGAACGCACCTGCTCCAGCAACTTCTCGCGCGTGTAAGGCTTCGGAATGAAGCCCCGGAGTCCCTGCGCCAACATTGCGCCAACCTTGCTTTGCTCGGCGAAGCCGCTGCTCAAGACGACGGCAACATCCGGGTTCAACGCCCGCAGCTCGTCGAACACCGCGTCACCGTCCATCACCGGCAAAAAGAAATCGAGCACCACGAGCCCGATGTGTGGCGCGATCTTCTCGTAGATCCTGAGCGCCTCCATGCCGTCTTTGGCTAGGATCACCTCGTAGCCTTCTTCGGCCAGCATCTCGGAAGCGAGCTCAGCAATCTCCTGCTCGTCGTCCACCAGCAGGATCAGCTCGCGATTACCTTTCGCATTCAGCACCTTGATCTCCGGCGGAATCGGGGCGCGCGCTGCTGCGGCAGGCTTCGGAGGGGTTGCCGCCTCTTCCGCAGGCGCCTGGCGCCCGCTGACCGTGAGCGGCTCAGGAGCCGGCCGCTGTGGGCCGGGCGACTGCGACGGCGGAGCGGCGGACGGTGGCGGCAAAACTGAGAACTGCGGCGTGCTGGCCGGACGATTAGCCGCCGCGGCCGCCTTTCCGGTGCTGCGGGCGAGAATCTTCGATGTCACGCGGTCGAAGAGTGACTGCGCGGTGTTCGAGGCCATCTCGACGCGCTCGCCGAGCATCTCGATGTAATTATATTCGCCCTTATGCTGCCGCGCGAGATCCGAGTAGCGCGAGATCTGCTGCAACATCGAGTTCAGCTCGGTTGAAGTAGTGGCGATCCACTTCAAGTCTTCATGATCGAGCATACGCTAGGAGAGCTTCAGGTTTTGTTTCGATCCGATGTGCATGCCCACCATACACATCCGAGCACCGTGGAGACCGCAACCGTGAAGAAACCTAGGGGAAGCATATATCAATTCGGGTTAAAATCAGCACGGTTCATGCCTGTTCGTGATTTCTCGGTCAATCGCAATCCGTGACTAAATTCCGGAAACGTGAACAAGCGGCTGTGCGCGAGAGCGGTTGGTTCTGAAGAGTTCGAAAGCATCACAATTGGAAGCAAACAGCTCCACTTTCCGTGATGGCTTTTACGCAGGCCTCCTCCTCGCAGTTGCGGCGGGCACGTACCTTTTTCAGCTCTGGCAACCTGAGCGGCAGGTGAAGCTGCATTCGCAGCACCTCGTCAGTGCCTTCAAGGAGCGGGACAAAGAGGCGCTCGAAGGCTTTATCGACCTCGAGTATCAGGACCAGTGGGGCCACGACCGGGCGCAGCTCGTCTCGCGGCTGGACAAGGTGTTGCGCTACACCCGCGACTTGCAGATTCAGACGCAGGGCGCATGGGTCGAGATTTCACGGGATCGCGGCGAATGGCACGCGAGAATTACCGTCGAGGGCGAACCTTCCGAGGTGAACACGCTGATCGCGCAGCACGTCAACGCCGTCTCGGAACCGTTCGAGCTGCAATGGCGGCGTCGGTCGTGGAAACGCTGGGACTGGAAGCTCGTTCGGGTGACGAATACCGAGTTTCAGCTGCCGGAGGGAACGCCGTTTTAGCGTAACCTCCGCGGACGACCCGAGCGTCTTGATGCTGAGCGAACGCGTCTACTTGCCCAGCGCCGTCCGAAGCTCTGTCTTAGCGCCTTCCACTTCCTTCGGACTCGCGTCACAGAGGAGCAGCGCGCGCAGGCGATCGCCTTGATAATACCGCGCCACGAACTTCTTCTTCGCGTGCGTCCCGCGCAGATCGACTCGTGTCGGCTGCAGACTGAAATCGCCGACGAAATCGAGCTTCAGATCGAACATTTCGGTCCAAAAATACGGAATCTGCTCGTAGCGAATCCGCTTCTTGCCGGTGATATTCGCACCCGCCACGAGGCCCTGCTCGCGTGCATTTTCCCAGTGTGTCTGACGCCGGACGCCGCCCATCAGCCGGTCCGGGTAAAAAGCAAGGTCGCCCACGGCGTAGATGCCTTTCTCTTCCGTCTCAAGATACTCAGTGACAGGTGAGCCGTGCGGGCCGGAGAGCGGAGTGTTCCGCACCAGCTCGAGGTTCGGCTCGGCGCCGCAGGCCACGACCGCCATCCCGGCAGCTACGCGATTGCCACTCTTCGTCTGGATGTTGCGCAGCACCGTTTTGCCTTCGAAGCCGTTCAAGCTTTCGCCGGACAACAACGTCACGCCGTGCTTCGCGAAGTAACCGGTCAGCCACGCGCCCGTCT
>JACDCC010000199.1 GCA_013694595.1 Chthoniobacterales bacterium | reverse complement strand
GCGAAGACGGCGAGGGACCTCACGCCGGCACGAGCAGGCTGCGAGCTTTCGATGATTCGAACCGGACCGCCGGCGCTGTGGCGGCGTTTCGGTTCGAAAATCGCAACGCGTGATCGAGAGGTCCCTCGCCGTCTTCGCGGCTCGGGATGACGATGCCGACGGAGTTTATCCCGCTCGACGACGGGGGTCCTTGATGGGATAACGCGTTTCCGATGCTCGCCTATTACCTGCACAAGCTCGATCCGTTCATCTTTCGGGTAACCGAGACGTTCGGGCCGCGCTGGTACGGCATGGCCTACGTGGCCGCTTTCTTGTGCGGCTACGCGTTACTGAGCTGGCTGTCGAAGCGCGGCTATGCCGACCTGCCGCAACGACAGGTGAGCGACTTCATCACCTGGGCCGCGCTTTTCGGTGTGATGGCGGGCGGACGAATTGGCTACGTGCTGTTCTACAAGCCGGAGATGCTGCGCGATCCGCTTTCAATCGTCCGGATTTGGGAGGGCGGAATGTCGGCGCACGGCGGCATCATTGGCCTCGTGCTGTTCACGCTTTACTACTCGAGGAAACACAACATCTCCTGGACGAATCTAGGCGACAACCTCTGCGTCACTGCGCCGATCGGGTTGTTCTTTGGCCGCTGCGCGAACTTCATCAATGGCGAGCTTTACGGTCGGGCCGCAACTGTGCCGTGGGCGGTGCAGTTCCCGAAAGAAATGCTGGATGCGGAGAACGCTGCGGTGGCGGAGCGCGCCGTGGCGCTGACGCAGCCGATCGATCCGGCGCTCAGCAGCCCTGATGCCGTCGTCGACGCTCTGGCCACCAACCCGCAGGTCGAAAGCGCCTTGCGCACGGTGCTCACGCCGCGACATCCCTCGCAGCTGTACGAAGCGCTCATTGAAGGCGCGCTGCTGTTCCTGATTCTTTGGATCGTGCGCACTCGCATGAAGCAACCGAATGGCGTGATCACCGGGTTGTTTCTGTCGCTCTACGCGATCTTCCGCATCGTCGTCGAATACTACCGCGAGCCCGATTCGCCGATGATCGGAATGTTCACACGCGGGCAGTTCTTCTCGTTCTTCCTCGTCGCACTCGGCTTCGGGTTCATCGTGGCCGCGCGGCTGCGGCCGGTGTATCCGAAGAAGCTCTAGGCCGTGTCATGCACTCGCTGCCCACATCATTTCGGCAGTTGGGCGGGGTGGGATCCGAATTGGTAGGGCGAGACTCCCGTCGAGCCGTGGGGTGGACCCTCTTCCGCCAGGCTCGACGGGAGTCTCGCCCTACCTCCGCAGGCCGATGCCCCTGCGGCGCTCCCACCCATCTGTGGCTTTGCACAGCCTATCCAGACAGCTCATGACACGCTCTAACGGGGCGCTGGCTGCGCACCTGGCTTGCGCACTGTCGCCGCGGCCAGGTTCAACAAGGAGGTGATCGAGCTCGCCGGCATTTCTGCGAGGTCCGCACGCTGCTCGGCTGTCGGCTCCCAGGTTTCTGGTGGCAGTGACGGCACAAAATTCGCTTTTTCTAAAACTGCCGTCGCGCTCCAGTCCGACGTGCGCAAAAGCAGCTGCGCGAGCGAAAAATCGTTCGGCCGCACCCACAAGCGCGCCGGCCATCCGGTGTCCTTGGTGAGGCGCAAGGCGGGGATCGGTCGCACGTCGACGACGCGGTATGGCTTATCGGCGACCTTCACCAAGCCCGCATCGTTCACATCGAACAACGCCGGCACGAGCACGGCTTGGGCTTTGCTCAGCTGAAATCCTCCACCGGAGTTATTCGAGCGCTGTTTCTCCCGCGCTTTCGCTTCCAGCTGATCGATGAACGGCTGCATCCGGCTGCCGGGATGCGCCCAGACCGTGTCGCCACGGCAGGCGATCGTCGCGACGAAATCCTCGAGTGGAAACTGCACGAACCATTTCGACGGAAACTCGTATGCGATCTCAGCGCGGCGGCCGTTCAACTCTGGCGGAAGTCCGGTGATGTTGCCGAGTGCGACCGTCAGATCGACGGCATGGTTCCCGTTGCTGCCTTCTGGAGTGCCCACCGCGATGAATGGCGTGACGGCCTTGGCGAAGACATCAAAACGGCTCTTCGATTGTTTCGGCGCCGCGAGTGCCGCGCCCGCTACCGAGGCCAGGACGAAAACCACCCCCGCGATTGATCTGATTGCTTTTCCTTTCATGCGAACTCCGCTATCACTACGGGCACGTTGCCCACAATGCTACCCCTGAACCTCCTGGCGACGGGCGGTCTTCTCTACGCGTTCGAGCAATCGACCATCGCCGGCAAAGCGGTGCTCGCCGTGCTCCTCATCGGCTCGATTTTCAGCTGGTCGGTGATGATCACGAAGCTGCGCGTGGTGCAGTTCGCGAGGAAGCAGACCGCACGGTTTCGCGGTGCGTTCCGGAAGGATCGCCAGCCACTGCGCCTGTTCGAAGGGAATGCTCGCTTCACCGGATCGCCGCTCTTCAACGTGTATCGCGCCGGGTGCCAGGAGATGACCTTCCACTTGTTAGGCTCGTCCGAAGTCGATGAGACCTTCCGCGCGCGACTGGAGATCGCGGACAAAATTACGCCAGCGCAGATGGGTGCGGTCAACGCGGCGATGGACCGTGCGGTCGGCGAAACCGCGCTCGAGCTCGAATCGCAGATGATCCTGCTCGCCACTGCGGTAAGCGGCGCGCCGTTCCTGGGGTTGCTCGGGACCGTATGGGGCGTGATGGACGCCTTCACCGACGTCGCAGTGGCCGGCTCCGCGAATCTCACCACGCTCGCACCCGGCGTCTCCGGTGCGCTGATCACCACCGTGATGTCGCTCTGCGTCGCAATTCCCGCGATGTTTGGCTACAACTTTCTCGTCACCAGCATCCGCGGCATCATCGTCGAGATGGACAACTTTGCGGCCGAGCTCGCGTCCGACTTCGAGCACAAATACGTCGATCACACGCCGCGCGTTCCGGAGCTACGGCGATGATGCGCGCAAAGCGTCTGCCATTGAACGGTGAGCGTTGGACGTTTCCGGGGCCGCAGAGAAGAACGTCCAACGTCCAACGTTCAACGTCCAACTGGGTAGCCTGACTGCCATGCGCCGCCGTTACTCGCAACGTCACGCCATGACGACGCTCTCGGAGATCAATGTGACGCCGTTGCTCGATCTCGCCTTCGTGTTGCTCATCATTTTCATGATCACGACCCCGCTGCTCGAGAACAGCGTCAACGTCGCGATCCCAACCAGCGGTGCTGCGAATCCCGTCGTGGATCCCTCGGCCGTGCAGACGGTGTCGATCGATCGTGCGGCTGCGATCACCTTCAACAACGAGACACTCGATGCTGCCACGCTCACGTCCCGGCTCGCGGAGATTAAGCGCGCGAATCCGGAGGTCGCCGTCGTCATTCGGCCGGATCGCGAATTGCCGGTGCAGAGCCTGATGACGTTGATGGATGCGGTCCAGCAGGCGCAAATCACGAAGGTGGGGATCGCCACGAAACCGGAGTCTCCATAGCGATGCCGCCGAACGCGCGCTTCCGCCGCAACATGGCCGTGGTCGCCGTGCTCCACATCGTGTTGGTGGTGTCGCTCGCACGCTGGAGCGGCGGAGCAAAGAAGCCCGTGCGCTCCGAGATTTTATGGATGGACGGCGGCAGTGCAGGCGCAGCCGCGAGCACAATTGCTGCGACAGCGAGTCCGCCTGAACCGACTCTCCCTCTCGCGGAACCTGCGCCCGTGATTGAAGAACCAGCGGCCGCGGCGGAGCCGGAAAAAAGCGAGCCGATGCTGACAACCGCGGCGAGCGAGATCGAGCTGCCAACGCCTTCTCCGACACCTGAACAGTCTGCGACCGCGCGCCCGACGGCCTCCCCGAAGCCCACGCCGACGGCGAAGCCAACACCAGCAGCCAAGCCGACTCCGAAGCCCGCGCGGAAGCCGTCACCAAAGCCAACAGCGACCCCGAAGCCGACACCGAAGCCAGCGTTGTTAGCGAAAGCTTCCCCGCCGCCGCGTCAAACCCCTACTCCCCGGCCGCCGGAAGCGCCCGCGCTCGACAAGGCGGTGGAGATTGCGCCAGTGCCTCCGATGAAAGACGCTGCCGAGCCTTCGACGGCGACAGACGGCGAAGGGAAAACCGCAGCCGCCACAGCTACCCAGCGGGGCACTGGCGGCTCCGGCGGCCGAGGAAGCGGCCCTGGAGGCGCGTCGCAATTCGGCTGGTACAGCCGCATGTTGCACGACCGCTTTTTCGGCGCATGGGTTCAGCCCACCACTGTCGTCACGACGGGAGTGAAGATGTCGGCGCTCGTAAAACTGCGGATCGAGAAAGACGGCCGCGTCTCTAGTTTCGCGATTGTGAGATCATCGGGCAACGTGGTCGTGGACGAATCGGTCGAAGCAGTGGCCAAGCGCGTGACGCTAGTCGATGCACTTCCACCCGGCCTGAGCGACGGTCCGTATGATGTCAGCATTAATTTCGAGCTCCGCTCCCAATGACCATTAATCGAGCATGTTGCGCCTGCGCGTTTGCCGCCGTCGCCGCGCTGCTGCTCGGCGGCTGTTTCGGCGGCGGTGGTTCGCGACGTAAGGCGGCGGTCGATCCCCGCTACAGCAACATGCTGCACGGCCGCTTCTATCGAGCGTGGGAGCAGCCGGCGGGACTGAATGCGCCGCGCGGGAAGATCTCCGTTCCCGTGGACGTGCAGATCGACGCGCGCGGACGCGTATCAAACTTTAAGATCGCGCAGCCGTCCGGCTATCCTGAGCTCGACGCGTCGATCAGAGCGGCCGGCCGTCGGGTAACGGAAGTGGAGCCTCCGCCAATCGCCGGGACCGGCGGTGCGTTTAAGCTGCGGATCTTCTTCGATCTCGATGTGAAGCGGTGAAGCGCGTTCCTGCGGGAAACTTTCCCGGCATGTTCGATTGCCGTCATCCCGAATCGCGAAGACGATGAGGGACCTCACCCACTCGCGCGTTACCTTCAGTCTGTTTAATTAGCGGCTCACAACGCCTGCGCCTTCGTAGCTCCGCCTTGAGACTGCGGACGGCAAAGGCGAGAGCGAGAGGTCCCTCGCCGTCTCCGCGACTCGGGATGACGGGCTGAGCAAACGACCCGCCGTGCGGCGCCTCACAACAGAGCGAGCGACTTGCCTTCGCGATGTTCCACCTGGTCGAGGGTGCATTGGCGCGGCGCTTTGTCGGTGCGATACCGCACGATCTTCGTTCCGTGCCGGAAACGTCCGCCGGTGAAATGATCGTACGTGACCTCCACGACGGTCTTCGGATCAAGCGGCTCCCATTCGCCGCTCCGCTCGGTGCTCCAGCGGCTTGGTCCACCAGGGGCGTTGCCGGTGAACCCCGGCGCTTTCTTCAAAGCTTCGAATCGCTTCGTCAACTCCTTCCGCTCTGATGCCTTGAAGGCTGATGTGAACCCCACGTGGTGCAGCAGGCCGCCATCGTCATACAACCCCAGCAGCAGGGACCCGAGCACTGGCGCTCCGCTCGCGTAGCGGAAGCCGCCCACGACGCAGTCGACCGTGCGGATCTGCTTCACTTTCCCCATCGCGGTGCGTTCGCCCGACGCGTAAGTCGCGTCGAGCTGCTTCGCCATCACGCCATCGAGATCGCCCCCGACTTTGTCGAACCACTTCTGCGCCTGTTCCAGCCGCGTGGTCGCTGGTGAGAGCCGGATCGCACTGTGCCCTTTGAGGTGTTTTGCCGCGAAGGCTTCCAGCTTCGTACGCCGCTCCCGCAGCGTCAGCGCGAGCAGTGATTTGCCGGATTCATCGCCGAGAAGATCGAACACCACCATCATCGCCGGATGCGCCGCGGCGAGCTTCTTCACGCGGCTGGCAGCCGGATGAAGCCGCAATTGCAGCTCGTCGAACGAAAGCGCTCCCTCGACCGGAATCACCAGTTCGGCATCGAGGACGAACCGCTTCACGCTCAACTGCGCCAGCGCCTCCACCACATCCGGGAAGTAGCGGGCGAGCGGCTGACCGGCTTTCGACTGGAGGTAAACTTCGTCACCATCGCGAAACGCGACGCAGCGGAAGCCGTCCCACTTCGGCTCGTATTGCCACTCGTCGCCGGAAGGGATTTCGTCGACGGAACGCGCTTCCATCGGCGGGAGCGGCGGTTGTAATTCGAGTCCTTTCACCTCGTATATCTTCGCGGCTCCAGCTTCGGTGGCCGTTTTCCTTTGCGAACCGCGCCAGCGACGGGGATGTAAGCGAGCTCGCTGCCGTCGGCGGCCGACCGGAGCAGAAGGCCGCCGCGGCTCATGTCGCCACGACCAACGAAGTCCGCCGGGAACACCAGGCGGTGGCCGAAGTTCTCCAGCAGAACGTCCACATACTTGCCGGTCGCGATGCTGCCGAGGAGCACCACATCGCCTTGGGGTGGTAATTGCCGCGCCAGCTTCCGCACGTCGCGTGTGAGCGGCTTCCGGTAGCGCGGATCATCTTCATCGATGTCGACTTCGGCGAAGGAACGGAGATCGCCGAGGCTGATCGGGTGCGCGGCGGGGAGCAGCCCGCGGTTCGGTGTGATCACCAGCACGCGCGACGGCTCGCCGGGCGGCTGCGCGAAGACGTTCGCGTAGGCGAGCTTGCCGCGGAAATAGAGGCCGCTGAGAAAACTGAAGACCTCGCCGAGACTCGGCGGAGTTTCGCTCCGGAGGCGCCGGGCGAGATCGAATTGCGCCCGCTCGTTCATGATCATGCGCGCGCGCTCGCCTCCGGCATACGCCGGCGAAAGGAGAAAAATGCGGGTCATACGATGGCTGAACAGAAGTTCGACAAAAACGTGAAGTGACAGCTTGCCTTTCCGGACGTGGTGCCACAATCTCCCAAGCCAATGTCCCCGCAAACCCCGTGAAAATTCTCGTCGTCGGCAGCGGCGGCCGGGAACACGCGCTTGCCTGGAAATTGAGCCAGTCGCCCCGGGTGGAGCGGATCTTTTGCGCGCCGGGAAACGCCGGCACCGAACAGGTGGGTGAGAACGTCCCGCTCGCGGCGGACGATCTCCCGGGTCTCGTGCGCTTTGCCCGCGACAAGCAGATTGGGCTCACTGTCGTCGGCCCGGATGACCCGCTCGCGAATGGCATCGTCGATCTTTTCGACGCCGCGGGGCTGCGGGTTTTTGGTCCAACGAAAGCGGCCGCGCAGCTCGAGTCGTCGAAGATTTTCGCGAAGGAATTGATGCGAAAATGCCGAATCCCGACGGCGATGGCGGGCTCGTTTGAGCGGAGTGATCGCGCGCTGGCGTTCTGCGAGCGGCTCCCGTCTCCGATCGTGATCAAGGCGGATGGACTCGCGCTCGGCAAAGGCGTGGTGGTGGCGCACGATTGCGATGAAGCAGCGACGGCGATCGACGCGATGATGAACCAGGCGCAGTTCGGCGAGGCCGGGCGGCGGATCGTGGTCGAAGAGTTTCTGCGGGGAACGGAATGCTCCGTCCACGCCCTCGTCGGCGGGACCGGTTATCGGATGCTCGCGACGGCGCGTGATCACAAGCGCGCGTACGATGGCGACAAAGGCCCGAACACTGGAGGGATGGGCGCCATCAGTCCCGCGGATAATTGGACCGCCGAAGCGCAGGCGGCGTTCGACCGTGATGTGATGAAGCCGCTCGTGCGTGGCTTGATGCGCAGCGGCATCGCATTCTCCGGGCTCCTGTTTCCAGGGCTGATGATGACCGCCGAGGGACTGCGCGTGCTGGAGTTCAACTGCCGCTTCGGCGATCCCGAGACGCAGGCGATCTTGCCGCGCTTGAAATCAGATCTGCTCGACCTGCTGGAGGCGACCAGGAACGGCACTGTGCAGGATGCGGTGCCAGAATGGGATGAGCGCGTCGCCGTCACCGTGGTGCTTGCGTCCGGTGGTTATCCCGGGGCGTACAAGACCGGAATACCGATCGCCGGCCTCGATGAATGTGCGGCGCTGCCGGATGTGCAGGTCTTTCATGCGGGAACCCGGCGGGAGAAGGACGGCACCGTCGTCACAGCCGGCGGGCGCGTCCTTGCGATCACCGCCCTCGGCACGAGCGCGACGGAAGCTCGACAACGCGCTTACGAAGCGGTCTCGCGAGTGAGTTTCGAAGGCTGCCATTATCGGCGTGACATTGCCCTTCCGGCCGATGCGACTAACGTCGCTGCCCAGTGATGTTCCGGCCGATCCTTCCGCTAGCGCTTGCCCTTTCCGCAGCGCTCGCCCCCGCGGAGCTCCTCGCGCAAGCGCCATCGCCGAGCCCATCCCCGGCCGCGACGTCCGCTGCTCCTCCTACTCCCGCGCCCGCACCGAGCACGGAGTCGCTCATCAACTCGATGGGTTCCGCGGATCTGCAGCAGGCGATTCAGCTCTTGAAGTCGAACTACATCAACCCCGAAGCGCTGAACGAGATCGAGCTCAACCGGGCGATGTTGGCGGGCGTCCTTTCGCGGCTCGGACGCGGCGTGATGCTGCTGCCCGCGCAGGCGCCGGAGGCGACGGAAACGACGAGACCCTTTTACGGTGAGATTCTCGATGGCCACATCGCTTATCTGCGGCTCGGCGCGTTGACCGCGGCGAACTTGCAGGCGCTCGACGCGATGATGCAGAGCTTCCCTGGCAAGAAAGTGGACGCGGCCGTAATCGACCTCCGTGCCAGCCCGGCAACGAACGATTTCGGGATCGCGGCGGAGTTCGCCGACCGGTTTTGTCCGAAAGGCAAACTGCTGTTCACGCTCCGTAAGACGACGGTGAAACAGGAGCGCCAGTTCAATTCGAGCCGCGATCCCGCTTATCAAGGACTCATGATCGTGCTCGCGGACGGCGATACCTCCGGGCCGGCGGAAGCGATCGGCGGCGCTCTGCGACTTTACAACAAGGCGCTGCTCATCGGGCAGCCGACCGCCGGACGCGCGGTGGAATTTTCTGACCTCCCGCTGAACGGCGGGCGAGTGTTGCGCGTGGCCGTGGCGGAGACGGTGCTCCCCGAAGGGCCGCCGCTTTTCCCGGGCGGGCTAAAACCTGATCTGCCGGTGGAGATGCCGGCAGTGGATAAGCGGCTCGTATTTCAACAAAGTCTCGAGAAGGGAATGCACCAGTTCGTCTTTGACGTGGAATCGCCGCACATGAACGAAGCGGCGTTACTCGCGGGGCGCAATCCGGAGCTCGAGGCGCTCGAAGCAGCCCAACGTCGCGGCCGCGCAGCGGAGACGCCGCAAACGCGGGATCCGGTGTTGCAGCGTGCGGTCGACATGGTGACCTCGCTCTCGATCTACCAACAGCGCTAATCCGCTCCTGAGCTGTGCGGAGATTGTGGAAAATAGCGTCGGAACCACGTAGTGTGCCGCTCGCGTGAATCCCCTCGAGCACCGCATCGGGCACAAGTTCCGGAACTCGCTTCTCCTCGCAGAAGCGATGACGCATCCGAGTCTCGGCCATGAAACACAGCGGCATCATTTTGATAATCAGCGCCTTGAGTTCCTCGGCGATGCTGTGCTGCAGCTCATTATCACTGAGCATCTCTACACGCTCTTCCCGCGCGAAGCGGAAGGGAAGCTGACGAAGCTGCGCTCGCGGCTCGTCTCGCGTGAAGCGCTGCGCGCGCATGCCGCGAAGCTCGAGCTCGGGCAATTCCTCATGATGGGGCGCGGCGAAGAGGCGAGCGGCGGACGCGAACGGACCTCGACGCTGGCGGATGCTTTGGAGGCGTTGCTCGGCGCGATTTACCTCGATACGAACCTGGAGACTGCACGGCGGTTTGTGATCACACTTGCGGCCGACGACCTGGCGCAGCTGGAAGTCGAGCCAATCGACATCAACCCCAAAGGCCACCTCCAGGAGGTCTTGCAAGCGATCTCACCGCGCAGCCCCGCCTACGAGTTGATCTCGGAGAGCGGACCGGAGCACGAAAAGACTTTTGTCGTGCGTGTCCTCTGGGAGGGAATGGCTCTCGGTGAAGGATCAGGCCGCAGCAAGAAACAGGCGGAGACTGCGGCCGCCTTGCAGGCGATGCAGGCGAAGGCATGGGAGCAACGCGCGACGCTCGAGTGCGTGCAGGCGAACCAGGCGGCGTCGATCAGCGCGACTCGTTAGGCGCGTGGTTGAGCGCGTGCAGCGCCGCGCCGTTGGCGGCGGGCCAGGCGAAGTGTTGCGCGATCGCGGCGGTGACGAAGCGTTTGCCGCGGGCGATCGCTTCCTCGAGCGAAGAGCCTGCAGCGAGGGCGGCTGCGATTGCCGCCGAGTAGGTGCAACCCGTGCCGTGTGTGTGCACGCCGCGCGTGAATGGCGCGGCCACCTCGACGACCGCGCCGTCGTGGTGGAAGAGAAGATCGACCGCGGTGTCTCCGCCAAGGTGGCCGCCCTTCAACAGCATCGGCACACCATATTTGGCTTTGAGACGATGGCCCGCGCTTCGCATCGCGGCGAGATCCTCGATCGGCTCACCGAGAAGGGTGGCTGCTTCGTCGAGGTTTGGTGTCACCACACTGGCGAGCGGGAACAGCTCGCGCTCGTAGATTTCGATCGCGGTCTTCTGCAGGAGCAGATCACCGCTGGTCGCGACCATTACCGGATCGACGACGAGCGGAATGGGATGGGCGATCGCTGCGTTCCACTCGCGAATCGTGGTGGCGATTCGCTGCACGATTTCGCCGGAGTAGAGCATCCCTGTCTTGATCGCCGCGACCGGAAAGCTTTCGAGAAGAATTCTGACCTGCTCGATCACCACGTCGGCTTCGATCGCCTGGATCCGGACGACTTTTCCCGGCGTTTCCGCGACGACGCAGGTGATCGCGGTTAAACCGTAAACGCCTAGCGCGCTGAAAGTTTTCAGGTCGGCCTGCACGCCTGCTCCGGCGCTGCAATCCGAGCCGGCAATCGTGAGCGCGACCGGAAGCTGGCGCGGTCCGGCCATGAAATCGCGCAGCGCGCGGGGAGGCTACGCTGCGCCGCCGTCAGCGCCGATCGCTTCGACGGGGCAACCTTCCATCGCCTCGCGGCAGAGGGCTTCTTCCTCCGGCGTGGTCGGCTGGTTGTAGACAAACGAGTGGCCGCCGTCGTCGTTGCGTTTGAAGTTCGCCGGTGCCGTTTCGCGACAGAGATCGCAATCGATACACTGATCATCAACGTAGAAAGTGCCCCCTACGTTCTCTTCGTATTTGTTCGCTGCGTCGGCCATGGTTTTTCCCGGGAAAACTGAAGTGGAAGGTTAGAAAGAAACCCGAGAGGCGCAACGGAATTCTGGGTCACCTGGAGCCGTGCTCACCGCAGCGGAGGCGCCGTCTACGTCCCGTTCCGCGGCAGGAGCGCCTCAACGCCGTCCGCCTGCGCCCGCATCAACGCCTCGCCAATCAGCACCGCGTTCACGCCGCACGCCTTCACCCGCGCGACGTCTCCCGCGGATTTAATCCCGCTCTCGCTTACCAGCACGATGCCGCTCGGCACCTGCTCGCTCAGTTCCTCGGTAACGCTTAAATCCACCTCAAACGTGCTGAGGTTCCGATTATTGATGCCAATGATGCGCGCGTCCGTTTCGAGCGCGCGATCGAGTTC
>JACDCC010000198.1 GCA_013694595.1 Chthoniobacterales bacterium | reverse complement strand
GCGAAGACGGCGAGGGACCTCACGCCGGCACGAGCAGGCTGCGAGCTTTCGATGATTCGGACCGGGCCGCCGGCGCTGTGGCAGCGTCTTTCGGTTCTAAAATCGCAACGCGTGATCGAGAGGTCTTTCGCCGTCTTCGCGGCTCGGGATGACCGGCCGCGCCGAAGGCACCGACGCCCCTCGCAGATGGCAGGCCTCTCTCAGCTGGTGGGGCGAGACTCCGTCGAGCCTGAGCGTGAACCTTTCAGCAAAGCTCGATCGCATGACATGCTTTAACGATTAGCTCGTTAACGCGTTTTCGATTTTCCGCCATTCGCGAGGGTCGCGCGCAAGAACGGAGCCGTTCGGCTGATCCGGTTCTTTGCCACCTCTTCGGGTGTGCCGGTAGCAACGATCTCGCCACCATCTGCGCCGGCTTCCGGTCCGATATCGATGATGTAATCGGCCTCCGCGATCACGCTCAGATTGTGCTCGATCACGATCACTGTGTTGCCCTCATCGACCAGTCGATGCAGCACCTTCAGCAACAGCTCCACGTCCGCCATGTGCAGGCCGATCGTCGGTTCTTCCAACAGGTAGAGCGTCGACTTCGGCTTCCGCATCTTGCGGATACGCTCGTTCTGCGCGCGGCCGATTCCGCGCGTCAGCTCCGTCGCAAGCTTTAGGCGTTGCGCCTCACCGCCGCTCAACGTCGGACTCGGCTGACCCAGCTTCAGGTAGCCCAGGCCGGTGTCGACCAACAGCGTCAGTGAACGCGCAATCTTCTGGTTCGTGGCAAAGAACTGCGCCGCCTGCTCAATCGTCATCTCCATGACGTCGCCGATACTCTTTTCGTTGTAGAGCACCTCGAGCGTCTGCGGGCTGTAGCGCCGCCCGCCGCAATCTTCACAGGGCACATAGCTGCTCGGCAGGAAGCTCATTTCCAACCGAATGACACCCTGGCCTTTGCAGGCTTCGCAGCGGCCGCCTTCCGTGTTGAAAGAAAACCGCGCATTTGTGTAGCCGCGCATCCGCGAGACCGGCAGCTGCGCGTAAAGGTTCCGGATTTCGTCAAAGACTTTGATGTACGTGGCCGGCGTCGAGCGCGACGTCTTACCGATTGGCGCCTGATCAACCT
Source organism: Chthoniobacterales bacterium (assembly GCA_013694595.1). Lineage (GTDB taxonomy): Bacteria > Verrucomicrobiota > Verrucomicrobiia > Chthoniobacterales > UBA10450 > JACCTI01. The sequence goes on along the minus strand of JACDCC010000198.1, from coordinate 18,352 downwards.
CGTAGACGATCTCGAAAGAATCGGCGCCAGTGATCGATGCGAAGAGCTCGCGCGTCCCTGTTTTGTTCTTCGCGAGCTGCTCCTTGATCGCCGGCAGCAACACCGAGCGCATCAGCGTTGATTTACCCGAACCGGAAATACCAGTGATTACCGACAGTCGATTCACGGGAAACCGCGCATCGACGTTCTTCAAGTTGTTCGCGTGTGCACCTTGCACCTCGATCCACTGCTCGACGTTGTCTAACGAGCGTCGGCTGTTGCGCGACGGGTGACAAATCGGCGACCGCAAACATCGCCCCGTCTCCGAATCTGTGTGCGCCTGGATCTCCGCCAACGTCCCTTGCACAACAACATCGCCACCGTGCATCCCCGCTCCGGGGCCCAGATCGATGATGTGATCCGCGCGCCGCATGGTCTCCTCGTCGTGCTCGACGATCACGAGCGAGTTCCCCTTCTCGCGCAATGCGGTGAGCGTTTCGAGCAGCCGCACGTTGTCGCGCGGATGCAGGCCGATCGTCGGCTCATCGAGCACGTAGAGAACGCCGCGCAAGTTCGATCCAAGCTGCGCCGCCAAACGGATGCGCTGCGATTCGCCGCCGCTCAACGTCTTCGCTGAGCGGCCCAGCGCGAGATACCCGAGCCCGACGTTTTCCATGAACTCGATCCGCTGTTGAATCTCGGGCACAAGATCCGCCGCGATTGTTTTCTGATTTCCGCGGAAGCGCAGCTTGCTCGTCAGCGCCAGCGCTTCGCCGGCAGAAAGCGCGGTGAAATTGTCGATCGTGTGGCCCTGCAGCCGCACGTGTCGCGCGATCGGATTTAGCCGCGACCCCGCGCACGCGGTGCACTCGCTCGCCTCTTCTTCCCCGATCCACTCCGACTCGCGCTCGGCCGCTAATTCATTCTCCAGCACCGACTCCCCTGTTTCCTCCGTGCCGGTCTGCTTCGCCACATTCCAGATTTCACCGAAGCCGCCGCACGCTTCGCACGCTCCGTGGGGCGAGTTGAACGAAAAAAGGCGCGGATCGAGCTCTTCGAATGCGCGCCCGCAACCCGGGCAGCTCATCTCCGTGCTCATCACCGTGAGCCGATGCTTCGCATCCAGCAGATGCGCGGTGCCGCGGCCGATATCGAGCGCGCGCTGCACGAGATTGCGCGCCTTCAGAATGCGCTTCGCATCGATCACTCCCACGACGACATCGATCGTGTGTTCTTTAAAGCGCTCGAGCTTGCGGAACTGCGTGACCGGCACCAACTGGCCATCGACAAACAACGTGTCGAAGCCCTGCCGCTCCGCCCAGCGCGCCACGTCCGTGTGAAATCCTTTGCGCGCTTTCACCAGCGGCGCGAGCACCTTCAGCACGCCGCGTTTCGCGGTTGTTTCCACCTGCTTCACAATCGCCGCGAGGCTCTGCTTCTCGACCGGCAGGTCGCAGTCGGGGCAAAACTGTGTTCCCGTCTTCGCGAATAAGAGCCGGAGGAAATGATAAACCTCCGTGACCGTCGCGACGGTCGACTTTCCTCCACCACGCGTGACGCGTTGCTCGATGGCGACGCTCGGCGGCACGCCTTCGACCAGGTCGACGTCCGGTTTCTCGAGCTGCTCCACGAATTGCCGCGCATACGGCGACATGCTGTCGAGAAAACGACGCTGTCCTTCCGAGAACAGAATATCGAACGCGACCGTTGATTTCCCCGAGCCGCTCAGGCCGGTGATGATCACCATTTTGTCGCGCGGGATGTCGAGGGAGATGTTCTTCAGGTTATGCTCGCGCGCACCGTGGATGCGGATGGCAGAACCGTGGCCGTTTACGTGAAACCGCGGCGCTGTTTCGGCAGCGATCGCGAGCCCTCCATCGTTGTCATCCTGAGCGTAGCGGAGCGGAGTCGAAGGATCCCGCGGCGGTAGCTTGAAGGTATCGCCACGGGATCCCTCGACTCCGCTCGGGATGACAGTGAAGCGGCGCCGCTCGTCAGCCGTCTCCAGCACGCCTCTCAGAAATCTGCCGGTATGGCTCGCCGCCACCTGCGCGACGCCCTCAGGCGTGCCCGCTGCGACGAGGCAACCACCGTCATCGCCAGCCTCCGGCCCGAGATCGAGGACCCAATCAGCGCACTTGATGACTTCCAGATTGTGCTCGATGACGACGATCGTGTTCCCGGCCTCCACGAGGCGCTGAAACACTTTCACCAGCAGCGCGACGTCGTCGAAATGCAGGCCAGTCGTCGGCTCGTCGAAAATGAAAAGCTTCCCGCGTGAGGATTCTCCGTTCTCCGCGACGGCGTGACCCCCGAGATGCGCGACGAGCTTCAGCCGCTGCGATTCACCACCCGAAAGGGTGTTCAACGGCTGGCCCAACCGGATGTAACCCAGCCCGACTTCATCGAGGACATCGAGCCGGTCGCCCAGCTTCTCGGATTCGCCGATCAACGCGAAAAACTGGATCGCTTCGCTGACCGTCAGCTCCAGCACGTCGTGAATGGACTTCCCGGCAAGCTTCACTTTCAACACATGCGGCTGGAAGCGCCGGCCTTCGCACTCGGCACATCGCACGAACAAATCGCTCAGGAACTGCATCTCGATCTTCTCGAAGCCGGTGCCGCAACAACGCTCGCAGCGTCCGCTGCCGGAGTTGAACGAAAATGCGCTCGCCGTGAGCCCTTGCGCCATGGACTCCGGCAACGCCGCGAAAAGCTCCCGCACGCGATCGTAAAGCCCGAGGTAAAGAATTGGCGTCGACCGCGGCGTGCGCGCGAGCTGCGATTGGTCGACCATCACAACCTCGCCAATGCGATACGCCCCGCTGACCGATTTGCATGCGCCCGGCTCCTGCTCGGTCGGCTGCCCCTTCGCGCGCAGCAGATTGCGATACAGCACTTCGTGAATCAGCGTCGATTTGCCTGAACCAGAGACTCCCGTGACGCAGGTAAACACGCCGAGAGGGATATCGGCGTCGACGTTCTTCAGGTTGTGTTCGCGTGCGCCGGTGATCTTCACGACGGAGCTGAATTTCCGGCGCGTTTTCGGCACAGGGATGCTCTTCCTGCCGGTGAGATAATCAGCCGTCAGCGATCGGCTGCGCGACGACATCAACTCATCGCGTGAGCCTTGGAACACCAGCTCGCCGCCCTGCTCACCGCGATCGGGGCCGATGTCGATCAGGTGATCGGCCGAGCGAATGATCGCTTCCTCGTGTTCGACCACGAGCAGCGTGTTGCCTTTGTCACGAAGATTGTGGATGACCCGGATGAGCCGACCGACATCGCGCGGATGCAGCCCAACGCTGGGTTCGTCCATGACGAAGAGCGTGTTCACGAGCGAAGCGCCGAGGCAGGTGGTAAGATTCACGCGTTGCACTTCGCCGCCGCTGAGCGTGCGCGTCGAGCGATCCAGGGTGAGGTAGCCGAGCCCCACCTCGCAGAGGTAGGTGAGCCGCGTCACCACTTCGCGGCGCAGCATCTCGGCGGTGGAGTCGCCTGCGGGCAGTGCGATGTTCGAGAGGAGCTCACGCGCGCGACACGTCGGGAGCGTCGCCAGCTCGGGCACTGTCAACGGTGACGTCAGCCATTTGCCGTTCGTCTCGGAAGGCGGCGGTGTGACAATTCGATAGTTCAGCGCTTCCGGTTGGAAACGGCCGCCGTTGCAGCTGGGGCACGTGGTGTAGGCGCGGTAGCGACTGAGCAGCACGCGCACGTGCATTTTGTAGGTCTTGCTCTCCAGCCATTTGAAGAAGCCCTTCACGCCGTACCAGCGACCGCTGTCCTCGTCCTCTTCGTAATCGCCGTTCTTCTTCTCGCCGTTGATGACGAAATCCTGATCCGCTTTCGGCAACTCCTCGAAGGGGCAGTGAATGTCGATGTCCTCACGCACGCAGGCGCGGAGCAGGTCCTTCTGCGACTCGCCCATTTCTTCGCCGCGGAACACCCGCACCGCACCCGCTGAGATCGATACAGAGCGATCCGGGATGGCGCGATTCAGATCGATCGCGATCGTGCGGCCAAATCCGCGACATTCGGGACAGGCGCCGAGTGGGCTGTTGAAGCTGAACAGTCCCGGTGTCGGCGGCCGGATATCGAGATCGCAATGCGCGCAGTGCCACCCGGTCGAGTACGGGCATTCCTTCCCGATCTCCGCGTTGACGAAGTTGACTCGATCCTTGCCGAATCGAAGCGCCGTCTCGAGTGACTCCACCAGCCGCGAACGCGAGTCTTCTGAGATCGTGATGCGGTCCTGGATGACCTGCACGCGCGCACCTAGCCGGCCAACAGCCTCATCCGTATCCGCGCGGACGACTTTCCCGTTCAGCCACACCCGCAGGTAGCCTTGCTGTTGGAGAAACTGAAAGAACTCGCGCGCTTCGGACTTCGCCGGGACCCCAACCCAGAACGTCAGCAGCACCGTCTGACCGCTCAGCTCCCGTAAGGCATCTTCTGCGATCGACTTCGCCGTCTCGGGCCGGATCTCGCGCTCGCAGCTCGGGCAGAACGCGCGCGCGATGCGCGGCATCAACAACTTCAGGTAGTCGTTGATCTCGGTCATCGTGCCGACGGTGGAACGCGAGCTCTTCACCGGGTTTGCCTGTTCGATCGCGATCGCCGGCGGAATACCTCGGATCTCGTCCACGCGCGGCTTGTCCATGCGGTCGAGGAATTGCCGCATGTAGGGGCTGAACGTCTCGACGTAACGCCGCTGCCCTTCAGCGTAGATCGTTTCGAAGGCGAGGCTCGATTTCCCGCTGCCGCTCGGCCCCGTGATGACCGTTAACTTCCCCAACGGGAGGTCGAGATCGATCCCCTTCAGGTTGTTCTGCCGGGCGCCGCGAATCTCGACGCAGCCGCGATCAGCGGACGCCGTCACGCCCTGATCGTCGGTCTTTGTCGTAGCCACCGGAGATTATCCGGGATGCAGCAGTGGTTCGCAACCAAGGCGGCTGCTCGGAGCCGAAGCTGGCGTCGGCAGCTTCCTCAGGCTCGACAGAGTCTCACCCTACCAGCCGTGTTCACCACCTACGGTTTCGGCGGCACCGGTGCGGCTGGCTTGTCCTCGTCGTCGTCCTCTTCGCCGCCGCCGATCCGCTTCAAACTCACCGTGCTGAGAAACTCCGCGTCGCGTCCGCGCGCAATCACCAGCATCTCCGGGTGTCCTTTCACCGGCGGTAGCGTCCACTCGTAATTGAAATTCTTGATCTTCGGATCACCGGCTTGTCGCGCCGCTTCCAGTTTTTCGACATCGCTGTAGCGAATCCGCTCCGCATCCTTGTCCTCACGCGCGACCGCCGTGACGTAGCGCAGACCAGGACCCGCCTTCTCAGACCCGACGATGATGTGCGAGAAGCTCTTGTCCTTCGCTTCCCAGACTTGCTGCTGCTTCCGCTCGTCGCGCACGAACTTGCCGATCTCCTTCAGCCGCTTTTCGACCTCCTCCTTCGTCATATCGAGCCGAATGCCGAGGATCTCGCGCCGCACCTCCGGCTCCGCAGCGGTCACAAACGAGCTGGTGAGTGCGAGCAGAAGCGTGGCGGTGGCAGCAAGTGTTCTCATAAAGATCGGTGCGGCGAACTTCGACCCACGCGAGAAATTGCACGCGCGGAATGGCCGCGAAACGCCCGTGGCGTAGAATTTCCTCACGTCGCGGAATGGCGCGAGTATCATAAGCGCCATGTCCGGCAGTTCGCGTTTGCAACTTCATACGAGCAACCGGCTGGAGCTTCTCTCGGAACAGCTCTGCCATGTCTTCGCCGCGCCGCTCCATTCCGTTCTCACGCCCGAGATTGTCGTGGTGCAGAGCGTCGGAATGTCACGCTGGCTGCAGCAACAGATCGCCACGCGCACGGGAATTTGCGCGAACATCCACTTTCTGTTCCCGCAGAAGTTCATCGCCGGCCTCTTCGATCAAGCCCTGCCGAAACGCGCCGCTGGCGCTTTCTACGCGCGCGAGATTCTCGCGTGGCGGCTGATGCACGTGCTGTCGTCGTTGCTGCCGTCGCGCGAATTCGCAGAACTCCGCCGCTACATCGAGCGCGAACGTGCCGAGCTGCGGATGTTCCAGCTCGCCTCGAAGATCGCCGCCGCGTTCGATCAGTATCTCGCTTTCCGACCGCAGATGATTGTCGGCTGGGAGAAGGGCAAAGGAAAACACTGGCAGGCGATCCTCTGGCGCGAGCTCGTGAAATTGGGGCCGGGCTTGCATCCGCCGGCACTCGCAGTGGAGTTCAGCGCCGCGTTAAAAAAAGGCGCCGCCGCGCTGCCGGAACGGCTCTCGTTCTTCAGCATCTCTACGCTTCCGGCGTTCTACGGGCAGTTCCTCCAGGAGATCTCCCGTTACACCGACGTGCACCTGTTCCTGATGCAGCCGACGCCGCATTGGTGGAGCGATATCCGCTCGAAACGCGAGGAAGTCCGCGCGCGGAAAAAGATGAGCAAAGCCGCCGCGCAAACGGCGGAGTTCGAGCGTGGCAATCCACTGCTCGCGTCGACTGGAAAAGTCGGCCGCGAGTTCCTCGAAATCGTCAGCGATCTCACTCCCGCGCAAGAGCGCGATCACTTCGTAGAACCCGCAGGCACGACCGTGCTATCGCAGATCCAGTGGGAGATTTTCCAGCTCCAGGAGCCGGAGCCGAAACCGCCAGCGGCCGCCGTCGCGAGCGACATCTCGCTGCAGTTTCACTCCTGTCACAGCGCCATGCGCGAGATGGAAGTGCTCCACGATCAACTTCTCGTACTCTTCGAACACCACCCCGATCTCAAGCCGCACGACATCCTGGTGATGGCGCCGGACATCTCCCGCTATGCGCCCTTCATCGAAGCGGTGTTCGATACCTCGGCGGACGACCAACGCATCCCGTTTAGCATCTCCGATCGCGGCACGCGCGCAGAAAGCGGCATCATCGACACCTTCCTGCGGATCCTGGAATCTGCCGGGAGTCGCTTCACCGCCAGCGAGGTGCTGAGCCTCCTCGAAGCGGAAGCACTGCAACGGCGGTTTGCTCTCGCGGAAGCCGACCTCGAGACAATCCACACCTGGGTGGACAAAACAGGAATCCGCTGGGGCATCGACGCCGCCCATCGCGGCGAGCTCGGGCTCCCGGAGTTCGGCGAGAACAGCTGGCGCGCGGGATTGGATCGCCTCTTCCTCGGTTACGCGTCGCCGGCGCGCGGCGAGCAGTTGTTCGAAGGGATTCTCGCCTATGATGAAATCGAAGGATCTCTCGCGGAGACACTCGGCAATTTCGCGGAATTCGTCGCCGCTCTCTTTGAAACCGCGAGCTCGCTCAAAACGAGCCGCACCCTGCTGGAGTGGCAGAGCACGCTGCGCCACATCGCTGCTCGCTTCTTCGTCGCCGACGATGAACGCGAGGCGGAGATGCGGCAGGTGCGCCGGGTGATCGAATCGCTCCGCGAACTCGCGAACCTCTCCGGTTTCGGAGGCGCAGTCTCACTCGAAGTGTTGCGCGCGCATGTAGAAGCCGCCTTCGAAACCATGGAAACCGGCTCCGGGTTTCTCGCTGGCCGCGTCACATTCTGCGCGTTGAAGCCGATGCGGAGCGTCCCGTTCCGAGTCGTCTGCCTCGTCGGCATGAACGACACCGCCTATCCCCGACACAACACCGCGCCCGCCTTCGATCTCATCGCGCAGAAGCCGGAGCGCGGCGACCGCTCCACGCGCGACGACGACCGCTATCTCTTCCTCGAGGCGCTGCTCTCCGCGCGCGACGTTTTCTACATCAGCTACATCGGCCAGTCGATCCGCGACAACAGCAAGCTCCCGCCGAGTGTGCTCGTGAGCGAGTTGCTCGATTACACCGGCGCGCCGGTCACGCACCATCGCCTGCAGCCGTTTAATCCTGATTACTTTAACGCCGAGAGCGGCCTCTTCAGCTATTCCGCGGAGAACTCTGTCGCGAGCGAAGTCGCTTCTGCCGGACGCACCACGCCACCGCCGTTCATCGTCAAACCGATCAGCGAACCGGAGGATGACTGGCGACACGTTGACAGCGCGCAGCTGATTCGCTTCTTCGGGCATCCCGCGAAGTTCTTCATCAAGGAGCGGCTGCAGATTCGTCCCGCAGAAGACGACGAGCTGCTGGAGGACAGCGAGCCGACCGAGCTGGACCCGCTCGCCAAGTACAGCCTCCAGCAGGAACTCCTCGCGCGCGCCGTGCGTGGCGAACCATTTGAGCCACTGCTGCCGATTATCCGCGCCCGCGGCGAGCTGCCGCCCGGCCACGCGGGCGAGGCAAAGCTGCGCGGCATGTGCGAGGCCGCCGAGGATTTTGCGGCACTTGTTAGGCAACACATGCCGGGCGATGCAACCACGCCGCACGAGGTGCAGCTCGCGATCGGGGGCTTCGAGCTCCGCGCCCGCTTCGACAATCTCCGCGACCGCCAGCTGGTGCGTTACCGCCTGACGTCACGCAAGCCGAAGGATCTGCTTAGGACGTGGATCGAGCACCTGATCATGAATTGCGAACGTCCCACCGAGTCGCTCCTCATCACCGCGGACAAAAACAGCCAGCCCTTCCCGGAGCGATTCAGATCAGTCGAGGCAACGGCAGCGCGCGAGCAGCTGCACAGACTGCTCGAGCTTTACTGGCAAGGGCTGCGCGAACCGCTGCGACTGTTTCCGAAAACTTCGCTGCTCTTTGTCGAAAAGGAGCTGAAACCATCGCGCAACTCCACTCCGCTGCAGGCCGCCTGGAAGAAATGGGCTTCTCCGCCGGAACAATGGGAACCGGATCGCGGCGAACCACCGGAGTCTGCGGATGATTACTTCCACCTCGCCTTTCGCCACGTCGCGGATCCGCTCGACGAAAAATTCCAGCAGCTCGCGCGCGATATTTTCCGTTCTCCGCTGGCGGCACGGGAGGAGAGCACATGAGCACCCGCGAAAAATTCGATCTGCTCGAGACCGAGATCGGCGACAGCTCGATGCTCATCGAAGCGAGCGCCGGCACCGGCAAGACGTTCACGATCACCGTCCTTGTCCTGCGCCTGCTCTTGGAGCGTCCTGAGCTCACGATCGATCGCATCCTCGTCACCACATTCACGGAGCTCGCCACCGCCGAGCTGCGCAGCCGAATCCGTGAACGCCTGCGCAATGCACTCGCGGTTTTTGGCGGCGAACCGACGGACGACGAACTGCTCCTGAAGCTGCGCGAGCGCCACCGCAACGACAGCGACGCCGCCGCGCGACTCGAAGCAGCGTTGGTGAACTTCGACGAGGCGCCGATCTACACCATCCACAGCTTCTGCCAGCGCGTGCTCGCCGAGCGGGCGTTTGAAAGCGGCACACTCTTCGATGCGGAACTGATCACCAACCAACGCGAGCTGCTCCGCGAGATCGTCAACGATTTCTGGCGTAGCCGCTTTTACACCGGCGAACGACTTCCGGCGCTGCTTGCACTCCGCGGCAAGATCTCCACCAAACAGCTCTTCAAGGACATCGAGGAGCTGACGAAGAATCCTGACCTCGTCGTGCTGCCGGCGCAGTTCCGCACCTATCAGGAGATTGCCGCGGATATCGCAAAGGCTCTCACCGTTCTGCGCACGCATTGGGCAGACGAGAACATGAGCATTCGCGAGCTCTTCCGGGAACCGGCCTGGGCAAAGGGCGACCATCAGGAGGCCGGCTACATGGCGCTGCTCCTCGATCAGCTTGAGCAATGCCTCTCTGATCAAAGCGGAAGCCTTGAGCAGCTGGAGTGTATCGAGAAGCTTGGCACCAGCGCCGTGCACAAGAACACGCGTGCTGCCCACACGAAACCGCAGCGCCGCGTTTTCGATTCCTGTGACGAGATCAGCGAGCTGACAGCAGAACTCTGCGCGGCGTTGCGCGCCGAATTCTTTGCCTACGCGCGCACGCAGCTGCGGGAGCGAAAGCTCACCCGCAACGTCGTTTCCTACGAAGATCTGCTCACACGTCTCGCCGAAGCTTTGGATGGCCCCGGTGGCGACGAGCTTGCCGCCTCGATTCGGGAACGCTATCACGCGGCCCTCATCGACGAATTCCAGGATACCGATCCGGTCCAGTATTCCATCTTCTCGCGCATCTACCGTGGGAGCACCGCGCCGGTCGCGTTTATCGGCGATCCCAAGCAGGCGATCTACGCCTTCCGCGGCGCGGACGTCTTTACCTACATGAACGCTGCACGCGAGACGCAGCGGAAGTTCACCCTCACCACAAACTGGCGTTCCGCGAGCCGGCTGGTGAACGCCGTCAACACCATCTTCTCCCGGCAGCCTGACGCGTTTCTGCTCGAGGAGATCCAATTCGAACCCGTCGCCGCGAGTCCGCAGGCAGATGAGACTCCGCTCCTGTTCGACGGCCAACAGGACGCGCCATTCCACCTCTGGACCTCGACTGACAAAGAGGAGCTGCCGGACCGCGTCGCTTCGGAAATCGTGCGGCTTCTGGGCGGCGGGGCGACGATTGGCCGTGACGAAATCGAGCCGCGTCACATCGCCGTGCTCGCCAGCACGAATGCGCAGGCGGCCAATGTGCAAGAGGCGCTGCGCGCGCGCCGTGTGCCCAGTGTGCTCTACAGTAGCGCGAACGTCTTCTATTCGCGCGAAGCAGGCGAGCTGCGCGATGTGCTTGCGGCAGTGGTGCAGCCCGGACACGAGCGGCTCGTCCGTGCTGCGATCTGTACCGACGCGCTGGGTCGCACCGGGAACGAACTCGATGAGCTTTCGCGCGACGAACTCCGCTGGGAAGCGGAGCTGCTCCGCTTCCAACAGCATCATGAGATCTGGCGCGATCGCGGATTCATCCAGATGCTGCGCCAGCTGGCCGCCCGCCATCGCGTGCGGCAGCGGCTGCTGAGTTACCCCGACGGGGAACGGCGCCTAACGAACTTCCTCCATCTCGCCGAATTGCTCCACATCGCCTGCGTCGAGCAGCGGCTCGGGATGAACGGCCTGCTCAAGTGGCTCGGCCAGCAGATGCAGGGGACGTCGTTCGCCGATCGTGAGGAACACGAGCTGCGGCTCGAAAGCGACGAGAAGGCGGTGCGTATCATCACGGTGCACAAGAGCAAAGGCCTTGAATTCGATGTCGTCTTCTGCCCGTTCGTCTGGTGGAACGGCCCCACGCGCGCTGCGTTCCACGATCCTGCAGCCAACTGGCGGCTGACGGTCGACCTCAGCGACAGAGAAGCGCATAAAGCAGAGCGCGAACGGGAAGCGTTGGCCGAAAATCTGCGCCAGTTCTATGTGGCGCTGACGCGCGCAAAGCACCGCTGCACGGTGGTCTGGCGCGCTGAGGAGAAGGCGGATAAATCAGCGTGCGCTCGCTTGCTCGGCAGCGGCACGCGGCCAGAGATCGCGAGCAGTGCGGACATCATGGTGGGACCGCTGCCGGAGGCGAACGAGGCGCCGTACACCTCGGTAGCGCCGCGGCCGCCGTTGCTTGAGCCACGCGTTTTCGGCGGCGCGATCGACCGCAGTTGGGGCGTGGCGAGTTTTACGAAGTTGATCAGCGGCCGGGAAACGGATCGGTCCGATGAGGGGGCGGTGGTGGAAGGCATTGAACCTCTCCAGGAAGCGCCGACCGAGGGGATCGCCGGGTTTCCGCGCGGCATGCGGGCGGGAACCTGCCTCCATGAGATCCTGGAAGAGGTCGACTTCGCCGATCTCTCCGACGTGACGGAGCTGCCCCGGCGAAAGCTCAGCGCGTATGGCATCGAAGGTTTCGACACAGCGGTCACGGAGAACGTGCGCAATGTCGCTGCTCTGACCTTGGCAGGTGGCAGTCACCGATTCTCGCTCGCGCAGGTGGAACAGACCGCGCGCATTCCTGAGCTGGAGTTCTCGTTCCCGATCAACTCCTTCACCACTGCGAAACTGGCAGAGGTCTTCGCGCAGGAATACGAAGTGTTAGCCGGCGAGATGCCGCTGCGGATCGAGCGTCTCCAATTCCACCCGATCAGCGGCTTTATGACCGGGTTTGTCGATCTGATCTTCGAGTACGGCGGCCGGTTTTATTTCCTCGATTGGAAATCGAATTGGCTCGGCCCCAACCTGCAGTCGTATCACTCGGCTGCCATTCGCTCCGAGATGCACCGACACTTTTACACGCTCCAGCTCTGCATCTACAGCGTCGCGCTGCATCGTTACCTCGCGATGCGGAAGCCCGGCTACGATTACGATAAACACTTCGGCGGGGCGTTTTACGTTTTCCTGCGCGGCGTCGATCCTTCGCACCCGGACAATGGAATTCATTACGAGCGCCTAAACCGTGCGTTCGTCGAAAAACTGAGCGCCGTTTTTGCCGATGCACGTTGACCTGAATTTCAGCGCGCTCGACCGGCAATTCGGCGACTTCGTGGAGCGAGTCGCGGGGGAGCGTACCACCGAGGTGCGGCTCGCGGCGATGCTCGCCAGTCGTTATCGCGCGGAAGGTCATATTTGCGTGCCGCTGCGGGAAGTCGCGGGAACACCGCTCGGCGAGTTTGTCGCACCGCCCGCGACTTCGTGGACGAAGAAGTTGCGCGCGAGCGCCGCGGTGGGGAGTTCCGCGGAGTTCACGCCGCTGCTGCTCGACGAGAAAGATCGGCTCTACCTGCGTCGCTACTGGGAATACGAACAAGAGCTCGCGCGAACGATCCTCGCCCGTGCTGCCGGCGCTCGCCCCGAAGTTGACGAACAGTTGCTGGAGCGAGGATTGGAAGCGCTGTTCCCGTCAGCCGGGAGCGACGGAGCGGACTGGCAGAAGATTGCCGCACTGACTGCCGTCACGAACAATTTGTGCGTGATCACGGGTGGTCCAGGGACCGGAAAGACGCGCACGGTTGTCGCGATTTTGGCGCTCCTGCTGGAGCAACGCGGCGGCGAGCAGCTCCGCGTCGCGCTCGCTGCACCGACCGGCAAGGCTGCCGCGCGGTTGAGCGAGTCGATCCGCGGCATGAAGGAGAGCGTCCCCGCCTCGGCGGAAGCACGCGCGCGTTTGCCAGAGCAGGCGACGACGATTCATCGCCTGCTCGGCACCATCCCGGATTCGCCGTACTTTCGGCACAACAAGGAGCGGCCGCTCCTCGCCGATGTCGTGGTGGTGGATGAAGCGTCGATGGTCGACCTCGCGCTGATGGCGAAACTCGTGGCGGCTGTTCCGGAAACATCGCGCCTCATTCTGCTCGGCGACAAAGACCAGCTCGCCTCCGTCGAAGCTGGCAACGTCCTCGCCGACATCTGCAACACGGGCAACACAGCGGACGGCGCCGGATCGCCACTGCGAGAGTGCATCGTTGAACTGCAGCGAAATTACCGCTTCGCGGAAACCGGCGCGATTTATCGGCTAAGCGCGGCGGTCAACCGCGGTGATGCGAACTCAGCTGCGAAGTTGCTGAAGCACACCGGTGAAGCGGAAGTGACGTGGCGAACTCTCCCGGCCGCTGCGCGCCTTGCCGCAGAGTTGCACCATGACGTCGTTACCGGCTTTCGCACCTGCCTCGCCGCAGAGAGCCCCGCAATGGCACTCGCGGCGCTGCAGCAGTTCAGGATCCTCTGCGCCGTTCGCAAGGGCACGTACGGTGTGGAGCAGATCAACGCCCTCGTGGAGGAGATCCTCGCCGATGCCGGACTGCTCACGCGCGGCAGCCACTGGTATCCCGGCCGGCCGGTGATGATCACACGCAACGATTACAACCTCGGCCTCTTCAACGGAGACACCGGCCTAATTTTGTCCGACGCGGAATCGGGCGGTGAGCTGCGCGCCTTCTTCCTCTCGGCTGAAGGTAGCCTCCGACGCTTTCTGCCGACGCGGTTGCCGCTGCGCGAGACGGCATTCGCCATCACCGTGCACAAGAGCCAGGGCTCGGAGTTCGAAAGGTTGCTCCTGATTTTGCCCGAGAAGGATACGCCCGTTCTCACGCGCGAACTGCTTTACACCGGCATCACGCGCGCACGCTCAGGCGTAGAGATTTGGAGCAACGAGGAGGTCTTCCGCGCAGCGGTGGCGCGCCCGACCGAGCGCACCTCCGGGCTACGCGAAGCCTTGTGGCAGCCGGCTGAACGCAAGCAACTGCACCAAAGCGACTTCGGATTTTAATTCGAAAATCGAAATCGTGATGCAGAATAGGCGCATGCGTTCGCGTTTCCTTGCTCTTGGCGCAGCCGTCGTGCTGTGCGGGAACGCGGCTGCGCAGCGCACCTTGAGCATCGAAGAGGCGGTCGCGCTCGCGAAAGAGCGGAACCCGGAGATCATGATCGCGCGCAAGCAGATCGACGCTGCGCGCGGCGGCACGATGGAGGCGCGCGCCGGTTACCTGCCGTCAGTGGTTTCCAACGGACACTTGCGGAAGCGGGAGCAACAAGGCGACTCGCGCCTGCGCGAGGATGATTACAACGCGTCGCTGCGAATTGTGCAGAACGTCTACAGCGGTGGCGCGAACGCGGCGCGGATGAGGATTGCGCGGCTGACAGAGGAGAAGCGACTGCTGGAACTCGCGGCTGTGACTGACCGCGTCGCGATGGACGTGCGCATCGCGTATTCCGAGCTGCTGTTGAACCGCGCGAAAATCGGCGTGCGGGAACAATCGCTGCGCGTGCTGCAGGAGGAGCTGAAAGCGCAGCAGGAGCGCTTCGTGGCGGGAACAGTCGGCGAGTTGAATGTGCGCCGCGCGGACGTGGCGCTGGCGAGCGAGCAACCGGAGCTCGTCGACGCTGAGATGCGCCTCCAGAATTCTTTCCTCCGCGTCAACGAGCTGATTGGCGTCCAGACGAGCACGAAATCGCGCGTGCAAGCTTTTGAGACGAGCAGCCGACTTCAATACCGGCCGGTCCATCCTGATCTGACGGAGAGCCTCGCGTACGCCACCATCAGCCGTCCCGAAATCCGTTCACGGGAGATCGACGTGTTGATCGAAGAGCAACAGCTCATCATCGATCGCAGTGAGCTGCGCCCGCGCGTGGAGGCTTTTTCCGGCTACGAGGTCTACAGCGAGCGCGACCCTGAGGTCGGCAGCGCATTCAATCACGGCTACGTCATCGGCTTGAATGCCAACTGGCATATCTTCGATGGCTTCGCGACGCGGGGCCGCGTCAGAGCGACGACGGCAAGGCGCGACGCAGCACGCGAGGCGCTGGAGGCGGGCCGTCTTTCCGTACAGTCCGACGTGCGCAGCGCGTTTTACGATCTGCAACAGGCCGATCGCGTGCTCGAATCGGAAACGCGCAACGTGCAGAACGCGACCGAGTCGCTCGAGATCGCCCGCGGGAATCTCGGCGCAGGACTCGGGACACAACTCGATGTGCTGCAGGCCGCGAACGACGTGACACGCACGCGCACGACCCGGCTGAGCGCAATTTACCTGCACAATGTGGCGGTGGCGCGACTGGCGCGAGCCACAGCGCGTGACCCGGAGGCATTGCGATTCGCACCGAAGGTCAACGATGCGGCTGAGGCAAAACGGCAACCGCAAGTTTTCGATATCGCGCGTCCGCCGGCGGCATTGAAGACGCCATGACGACGCGCACCGCCGGAGCTCTGTGCGCGCTGCTTTTATGTGCGCCGATGGGCGCAGCCGGTCTTACGCTCGAAACTGCGCTCGCGCGAACGGTCGAGAAAAACCCCGCCATTCGACAGGCGAAAGCGCGCCTCGAAGAAGCAGCCGGCCGCAGAATTGTCCTGCGCGCGCCGAGTTTGCCAAACGCCGGCATCGGAATATTTGGCGGATTACAGGGTGGCAAACGCGCGGGCGAAGACCAGACGCAGCCGTTTGCGTTCGGCCAGGGATTGCTGACGCAGCCGCTGTTCTACGCCGGCATTCCAGCCATGTATCGGCGCGGCAACATCGAGGTGCTTCTCGCGCAACAGCGCCTCAACATGGCGCTCACGGAGCAGCTTCACACCGCACGCGTCGCGTTCTACACGGCTGCCTACAATGACTCGCTCCAAGCTCTCGCCGAAACTCAACGGCAGCGCCTGGCGACGAACGCCGCTACGCAAAGCGATCGTTATCAGGCCGGGACGGCCGACCGCGCCGCGGTGACCGTGGCCCGATTACTCGAATACGATGTGAAGCCGCGCGTCGAGCAGTCTCGACGGCTCGGCAGTGGCGCTTTGTTGAAACTGGCCGAGACGATGGGTGAAGATCTCGGTCCTGGAGGACAGTTACCGCGAGTCGACGGCGGGTTGCAGTTCGCACCGGTGCATGTGAATGCCGACACGGAAACATCGCGCGCAGTCGCGGAACGCCCGGACCTCCAAATCGCGCGCCTGCTGGTGCGCGCCGCGGAGGAAGATCAGCGCATCATCGAGGCCGCATATTATCCGGCGATCAACGCCACGATCTCCGGCACCTACATCCCGGTTTCCGAGATCCGTCGCGGGAGCGAAGGCTCAGCGCGGCGCTCGGACGACATCATTTCCTCCGAAGCCCGGGCCGGTGCCGCTTACACGTGGCGCGTGGTGGATAATGGTCGGGTGCGTGGTGCGGCCACACGCCAGCGCGCCGTCCGCGAAATCAACGAGCTCGTGCTCGCGCGACTGGAAGCTAATGTGCCGCGAGAATTGACTCGCATTCAGAACAGCCTGCGTGCACTGCAGGCACGGCACGATGCGCTCACAAAGGCTTCCTCGGTCGCGCAGCTCGCGGTCACCGATGTGCAGAATAGCCTGGCCGAGGGTTTGTCGTCGCAGTTGGAGTACCGGACCGCCGAGAGCAGCTTCCTCGAATCGACGGCGGGCGTTCTGACCGTGGCATTCGAGCAACAGATCGCGCTCGCGGAATGGGATCGCGCCACGGGCCGATACCTGCAATTTTTCAACGAGCCATCCGGTTGATAGCACCGTCATTCTGAGCGGAGCCCATCCGACGCGGTTCGCTCGCTCAGGGTAAACTCCGCGGAGTCGAAGAATCCCGTGGCGTATGCTTCAGGTACTACCACGGGATCCCTCGACTTCGCTCGGGATGACACGCACTCGTCGACGGCGGCAGGGCGGCGCCACCCGGATCCGCGTCGCATCGCTTTGTGAGATGAGTTCGACGAGACCAACGGAAACGTGCAATAATTGCACGCGTTGAAGTCTCTCGGCTCGAAGAAGTTAATTGCGGCGATCGCGGGTGGCTTGGTGGTCATATTCGCGCTCGCGTACTACCTTTTTCTGCCGGTGGCCGAGGTCGCGCTGGTCCAGCGCGGCACCGCGATCGCGGCGGTCTACGGCACCGTGCGCATTGAGCCGACGATCTTGATTCACGTTCGCGCGCAGAACGCTGGGTTCATCCGCCTGGTTGATCCATTCACCGCCGGACGCGCCGCGATCGGCAGAACGGTGAAGAAAGGCGACCTCTTCGCCACGATCGCCGACGAAGCGACGGGGCGACAGCTGCAGCAGGCCCGGACCGATTTACAGGCGGCGACGCAACGCGCGGAGCTGCCGCTGCCGTCGGCTGAACCGTTGAAGGTGGCCGAAGATTCACTGCAGCGGCTCGAACGGCTCACTTCGATCAGCAACGTTCCCGTCGTGGAGCAGGAGAAAACGAGGAGCGAGGTGGCGCGGTTACGCGGCCTCGTCGAAGCCGAGCGGATTGAGCGCGCTCGCAATCTCGAAAGTCTCGACGCTGCGATGAAGAAGCTCGAATCGCAGATGAAGAACTCGGAAATTCGCGCGCCCATCGATGGGCTGCTCACCGGGATCAAAGCCATCGACGGCGATCTTGTTTCCGAGGGCAACGAGCTCTTCACCGTTTCGTCGCAAAAGAACTACGTCCGCGGCGAGGTGAACGAAGAGGATGTCGGCGAAGTGAAGATCGGAATGGGCGCGACGCTGCAAGTGTATGCGTTTCGCGCGCGCCAGTTCTCAGCGAAGGTGACGGCCATTTTACCGGCAGCTGATCCGGAGACGCAGCGTTATACGATCGTGCTCGATCTCGAGAATCCACCCGACAATCTGCTCGCTGGGATGACCGGTGAGATGAACATCATTACCGGCAAGCACGAGAATGCGCTGCTGGTTCCCACACGCGGATTGCTCGTCGACCAGGCGCTGGTTCTGAACGGTGCAGTCGTGCAGGCACGGACCGTGCAAATTGGTTATCGCACGTTGGACTTTGCCGAAGTGCTCAACGGTTTGTCCGAGGGTGATCGGGTTATCGTAGCGGACCAGGATCGCTTTCGACCGGGTCAACCCGCGCGGCATCGTGTTGTGGCAGCGGCAGCGCCGCCAAGCGCGGCGGCAAAGTGACACCGCCGCTCTACATTGCGCTGCGGTTCCTCGGGCACCGGAAGCGCGCTTTCATCCTCAGCATGAGCGGCGTCATTTTCGGCGTCGCAATTTTCATCTGCACGCAGGCGCAAACGCAGGGATTCGCGCGGCACTTCATCAACTCCACCCTCGGCAGCAACGGCTCGTTAG
>JACDCC010000159.1 GCA_013694595.1 Chthoniobacterales bacterium | reverse complement strand
ACGGCCAGCGTGAGGAATGCTGCGCCGAACGCGGCTGCGAGGTTAAGGGTTGTCGGTTTCATATGTTCTGTTCTGCTCTGTTTTTTCCGGTGTTTTGGTTTCGTTAGTTTACTGAAAGTTGTAACGTGCCGGCGATTAGGGCCGTGAGATTTTGCTCAAGAGCCCGCCGTTCTGAGGGCAACAGCATTCGTTCCAGGCGTCGCGCCTGATTGAGGAACTCCAGCGCTTCGGCATTTGCTCCGGCGGCGGCCGCGATGGCGCCGGCGTGATAGTAGAGCCGGCCGTCCCGCGTGCCCTCGGCCAGAGCACGGCGGATGTTCTCGCGCGCCTGGGCCACGTCGCCGCTTGCCACTTGAGCCCACGCCAGAGCGTCATACGTGAAGACATCCTGCCGCGACTCCAATTCCGCAGATGCGAGCCGCAGTGCGAGCGCTGCATCCTGCCGGCGGGATGCGAGGTAGAGCGAGTACGTTCGCGGGTCAGTAGTCGCACCGGTTTTGCCGAGTTGTGCCTCGACTGCTTGGGCTTCGGGAATGTTGCCAGCCGCACGCAGCGCGTCGGCCAGGGCCCACAAGTTTTCAGGCAACGGGCTCGCTTCGACCGCGCGCCGGAGCGGTGCGACGGCCTCTTCTGCTTTGCCTTCCGCCAGCAGCAACCGCCCCCGCATGAGCGCCGCCGGGGCGTAACCCGGCAGTAATTCCAGGGCACGATCCGTATTTGTGACAGCGTTGCTTACGTCGCCCTCTTGCAGCTGATAGGAGGCGAGACGTGCGGAAGCCCAGGCGAGCGGCTCAGCATCGCGCGGACTGCCTGCCGCCACCGCCCGACGGCTCGCTTCAGTGGCTCCCCCCAGATCGCCCTTCAGCCAGCGTATGTGCGCCACCCGGCTGTAAGTCTGGAGCGAAGGCTTCAGATCGACCATCTTCTGATAAGCGACCACCGCCTCATCGAGCTTGCCCTGCTCCATCAGCGCATCGCCGAGGAGTGCGTAATCAAACACAAATTCGCGCTGCGAAATCAGCTTCCGGGCGGCCGCTTCAGCATCGGCAAACCGGTGCATCGCGTGATACACGTGGCCTCTCAGCAGTGCCGCTGCGGCGTCTTCAGGCGCTGTCGCCGTGATCGCTTTCGCACTTTGTTCTGCGAGCGTGTAGTAGCCGGGGTCGCTGCTCACCCGCGCTTTGGCGACGAACGCCCAGCCAAGTCCCTCCAGAAGCATATTCGGTTCGGCTGAATCTTTGATCCGCGCCTGCAAATCAGCGATCTGGGCGTCCACCTTGCTGTCACCGCCAAGCGGCGTGAGCACAATCTTCAGCTGCTCTGGCAGACCGGATCGCGGCGCTGCAGCTGTCGTTTGCAATTGCGCGTCTGCCGTCCGGCTGCGCGAAGCGTGAAAGCTTGCGAGCGCGATCGTCGAGACGAGGAGTAAGCCGACTACAACAGCGGCGCGTGGAAATCTTTTCATCGGGAAGGTGTGCAAAGTCATACGCCGACTGTTCTGTCGCGGATGCTCAAGCGAGCTTGTGAGCTGCGGGTCGCAGCGCAATGGACGAGGCCGGCTCACTCCTTGGGCACGACGAAGAGCGCGCTGAAATCGTCACGCTGGCTGCAACACGATGAGGGACCTCCCGCGGGCCGGTATGATCCTAGCTCTCCGAGACGCGAGATTCCAAACCCCCGCAAGAGCGAGGGTGCCGACGGCACGCCACGTCTTGCGCGCCGTCCTCTCCGCGCCGGATGGCCTCGGCGTATGCTTCGCCTCGGCATGCTCGCGGACGATCGCGACACGGGAAAATCACCCAGTCTCGACTTCGCAACCGCGCTTGTAAAAAGACGCGGCCAGCTCCCCCGAGCTGGCCGCACCCAAACCAACTGGAAGTCGAGTTACCTGGTCAGGTTGAAGAACTCGACCAGCGCCACGCCGGTGCTTCCGCCCACTCCGGTCACCAAGGCCGTGTAGTTGCCCGGTGGGACAGTGAGGATGATGGCGGAGTCGCGGCTATCGCCCGGCGTCAGACCATTCTGCGCGAGCTCGTCCGTCTGCCCACCGGTTCCGAAGTTGTCGTTCCCCGCGATTCTCATGCCGTTCCCGTCGAAGATATCGACCTGGGGATCCTGCAGGGGATTGGCTACCCCACGGGCGCGGAGATCAGGTCCAATCGCTCTAGTAACCACGCGTTGCGCGGCTGAGCCGGTTACGATCATGCCGCCGATTAGAATATTCTCGTTCCTCTCAACAAAGCCGCGGGTGGAGAGATTCGCCAGCCTGCTGCCGTTCCCCAAATTCAGGTCGTAGATTTCCACCAGCCCAACGCCGGTGGTCGAACGGGTGCCCCTCAGAACGACCGTGTAGGTTCCCTCCGCCAGATTGCCGATGATGGCCGCTTCTTTGTCGTTGGTAGGCGCGAGCCCCGAAGCGCGAATTTCGGCTTCCTGGCTTTGACGCCAATCGTCGTTTCGCGCCAAGGATACGCCGTTCGCATTGAAGACTTCGATCTCCGGATCCTGCAAGGGGTCCTGGAACCTGGTCAGGCTGGGGCCGATGCCGCGAACGATCAACCGTTTGCTCGGGGCGCCGGTGACGATAAATCCACCGATGCCGACATTCTCACCCGTGCCGACCCTGAGGCGGGTGGAGATGTTGCCGAGCGTCCCGGCGCCGGGAGCGAAGGCCAGACCGGCCACGCTGCTGACAAACGGGCCAAAGTTAATCACATCCGCCGAAGCAACGCGGGCTGCTGCAGTGGTCGGATCGATGATAAACAGCCGATCGTCGATCGAGGCATAGATTTCCTCGAGACCGCCGCGATCCGGATTAGCCGGGGCCACCGTCATTCCGGCGATAGGACTGTTCTTGATCAGGTTATCCGAGCCAACCCTGATCGGCCCGACCGCTGTGGTGGCGCCGTTGGCGGGATTGATCGTGTAGAGGATGGCGTCAGCTTGCCCAATGGCATAGAGGATGCCCCGCGAATTGAAGGCCATGGCATCGATCGCGACGCCCGTGCTGCCGACGCGCACCGAGGTGCCGGCGGTGCCGCTCGCAGCGATCGTGAACATAAAGAAATCGTTCACCGGTTCGTTGTTGGCGTTCAACGGCGAGGCGAGGAAGCCCACTCCATCCGAGGCGCGGAAGGTGAGCGCCCCTTCGCCGGTCAAATTACCGACGCCGATGTCGATCGAGCTGATGAGTGCGCCGCTTACTTTGTTGATTTCGCGAAGCCGGTCATTGACCTGATCAAAGGCGAAAAGCCTGCCATCGCGCACGCCCAGGCCAGTGGCAAAGATGGTGTCGCCAAACGATCCAACCACGGTCCCAGCGCCAGTCATCGGATCGATCGTGACCAGCTGATTGCCGAAGGTCGTAACGCCGAAGAGTGATAAGCCGGTGAGATGCGCGGCGGAAAGCGAGCCTAACGATGCGAAAAGCATCGCGAGCCCCGCGGCTCCGATTCGAAGAAGATTTCTTTTCATATTCTTTTAGAGGATGCCGGGTGGAGGACTACTTGATGGTGCCATTGACCCCGTTCGGGAAGAAGAGCCCGCTGGAGGCATCTTTCGCTCCGTAGACGATATTCAGCCCCTGCCGTGGGGTCCGTCGGAACGCGCGGCCGTTGCTGTCAGTGGGCACGATGTTAGCCCTGCCATCCAGGACCACACCCTGATCGTCGTCCGCCCCGGAGAGCATTTTGCGCACGTCGGAAATTCTCTGCGCGAGCCCCTGCGGACCGGGCCCAGCGTTGAAGATATTTACCCGGATGTTCCCAGCGTGATAAGCCTCGACCGCCAGAATCCCGGCGGCGCTTTCCAGAATGTCTTTGTTCGTCAGAAGACGCGCGGAGCCGCCGAAAAGAGTCACGCCGACGTCTTCGAAGATGAAGGCGCCGAGCAGGAAATTAACGTCGTTCGCAAATGGATCAAACGACTGCCCGATCCCTGCGACCTGCGCGAGCGTGTTGAAGCTGTTCAGCAGGTCGATCGCGGGACGGGCGATGGGCTGTGCGCCGGCGGCGGCCAGCGCGTTCCTGAAGAAGATCACGTGGGTGCGTTCGTCCGCCCCAATTTCGGTGGCATACTGCTCGATCGCAGAATTCTGAAACGGAACTCTCGAATTCGACTTGATCGTGACCGGCCCCTTGGTGCCGGAGCCATCGGTGCCGATGCCCCGTGCTTCAATCCCCGTACCGAAGGTGGCGTAGGTGTAAAACTCCGCCTCCAGATATTCGAGATTGAGTGCGAATTGAAGGACTGCGACATCGAGCCCTGGACCTGAGGATTGCGCGAAGGTTGTTTTCGAGAGCGCGCCGAGTACCGTCATGCCAGCCGCGCCCACGCCGAGATTTCGCAACGCCTGACGCCGCGTGAGTGAAGTTCCGAGATTGCCAAAAGGTGATTTCATAAGAAGCAGTCGATTGTTGGGTTAAGTTCTTTGCTATGCCGAAGCGGATAACGCTCCGGGTCCACTGGTAATTCGAAAGACAGGATCGGTTGGACGCATAATTCGAAAAAAAGATTGGCTGGTGAGCGCCGGGCGACCAGAGCATCTGCGTCCGAGGTAGGGCGAGACTCTGTCGAGCCTGGAGGAAAGACGGCCGCCCTCAGGCTCGACGGAGTCTCCGCCCTACCACGTCGCAGCTCAGAAGCAGTGGCGCTCGCGGCCGCGTTGCGCGGGCTGACACCGGATGTTACGTAGCACCTCCTTCATGGCGCAGAATTACAAAGAGACGCTCAACCTGCCGAAAACGGAGTTCCCGATGAAGGCGAGCCTCACCTCGCGCGAGCCGGAGATCCTGAAAACGTGGGAGGAAACACGCCTCTACGAGCAGATCCAGAAAGCGCGCGAAGGCGCAGAGGTATTCGTGCTGCACGACGGGCCGCCGTTTGCGAATGGCGACGTTCACATGGGCACTGCGCTCAACAAGATCCTGAAGGATCTGGTCGTGAAATCGAAGACGATGGCCGGCTTCCGCGCGCCGTTCGTGCCGGGTTGGGACTGCCACGGCCTGCCCATTGAATACAAGGTCGTGAAGGAGACGCGCGGGCTTTCGCCGCTCGAAGTGCGGAAGCGGTCGGAGGAGTTCGCGCGCGGTTTCGTCGACAAGCAGCGGGGACAATTCAAACGCCTGGGCGTGCTCGGCGATTGGGAGCGGCCTTACCTGACGCTCGATCCCGCGTACGAAGCCGAGATCCTGCGCAGCTTCGCGGTGATGGTGGAGAAGGACCTCGTCTACGAAAGCAAGAAGTCGGTCTTCTGGAGCACGGGCGCGCAGACGGCGCTCGCCGTCGCGGAGGTGGAATACACCGATCGCGAAGACACCGCCGTTTATGTGAAGTTTCCCGTCGCGACGGGTGAGTTCGCGGAGAAGGCGAGCATCGTCATCTGGACCACGACGCCTTGGACGCTGCCGGCCAATCTCGCGATCGCCGTGCATCCGAAGGAGCTCTACGTCACGCGCGAGTTCACGAAAGGCGGTGTCTCCGAGACGTTGATCCTGGCGGAGTCGCTGATCGAGAAATTCTGCGCCACAACCGGCTGGGATCCGGTGGGCGAGCCGACGCGCTCCTTTCCTGGGACGAAGCTGGAAGGCATAGGTGCACAACATCCTTTCCTCCCGCGCACCGCCATCGTCCTCACCGCCGATTTCGTGACGATGGATACCGGCACCGGCTGCGTGCACATCGCGCCTGGACACGGCGAGGACGATTACGCCCTAGGCCGGAAGAATGGATTGCCGATCTTGTCGCCGGTGGATGATCGCGGCCGCCTGACGGAAGAAGCCGGCGTGCCGGAGCTCGTTGGCAAGTACGTTTTTGATGCGAATGCCGATGTGGTCCGCATTCTTTCTGATCGCGGAATGCTGATCCACGAGGAGAAATATCAGCACTCCTATCCGTACTGCTGGCGCTCGAAAACGCCGATCATCTTTCGCGCGGTAAAGCAATTGTTCATCCGCATCGACGCGCTCCGGAGCAAAGGGCTGGATGCGATCAAAGAAGTCACCTGGCTGCCGCCGTGGGGAGAGAACCGCATCTCCGGAACGGTGGAATCACGTCCGGATTGGGTGATCTCGCGCCAGCGCAGCTGGGGTGTGCCGCTGCCCGTCTTCTACACGCCGGAAGGGGAGGCCATTCTCGACGCAGGCACGATCCGCAAGCTCGCCGATCTCGTCGCGCAACGCGGCTCCAATGTCTGGTTCGAGTTAAACGACGAAGAACTCGCGCGCGAACTCGGTTTGCCAGAAGGCACCACGCACCGCAACGATACGATCGACGTCTGGATCGATTCCGGCGTCAGTCATCAGGCGGTGCTCGCGCAGAATCGCGAACTGCACAATCCGGCCGACATGTATCTCGAGGCGACGGATCAGCACCGCGGCTGGTTCCAATCGTCGCTCATGACCAGCGTCGCGCTGCACGATCGCGCGCCTTACAAGACCTGCGTCACGCACGGCTTTGTGGTCGACGTCGACGGCAGGAAAATCTCGAAGTCGAGCAGCTACTCCAAGCCGATGGACGCCGGCCATTTCGTCGGCAAGCACGGCGCGGACATTGTGCGTCTCTGGGTGAGCAGCGTGAACTACACCGATGACGTGCCGTTCTCGGAAGAGATGTTCACGCGTCTCGGCGACACTTACCGGCGCATCCGGAACACGCTCCGGATTTTGCTTGGCAATCTGTCCGACTTCTCCGCGGATCCCACCAACTCCGGCCGGCCGCAGGCGCAGCCTGGAGAGCTGACGTTGGTGGATCGCTGGATCCTGCAGCGTCTCGAGCATGCCATCTCGGAATGCCGCGCGGCGTACGCCGCCTACGAGTTTCACAAGGTCTACCACACCCTGAATCAATTCTGCGCGGTCGACCTCAGCAGCCTCTACATCGACATCACGAAGGACCGGATGTACTGCGATGCGCTCGATTCCACGCGCCGACGGGCGACGCAGACGGCGATGCACGCGGTTTTCACCTCGCTCACCAAATTGCTCGCGCCGGTGCTGGCCTTCACGGCGGAAGAAGCGTGGGGCTACCTCGGCCAGGGAGGCTCCATCCATCTGCAGCAGTTTCCTGAGCAGGATCCGGAGCGGGCGGACGAGGACGCCAAGCAAACTGTGCATGAGCTACTCCAATTACGCGGCGTGATCGGCCAGGCAGTGGAACAGGCGCGTCAGGACAAGCTGATCGGCAACGCCTTGGAAGCAGCGGTGGTGTTGCGCTGCGATGCGGCGGCTCTTGCGGCCGTGCCGCACGAAGAGCTGGAGGAATTTTTCATCCTCAGCGATCTCACGCTGGAGCAGGCGAACGAGACTTCCGCGTCGATTTCGAAGACGCCGCACGCGAAGTGCAGCCGTTGCTGGCGGCACCGGCCAAGCGTCGGCGCAGACGGCGCACATCCGGAATTATGCGAGCGCTGCGAAGAAGTTGTCGCCGCGATGAGCTCTTCGACTTCGCCGTTGGACGTTGAACGTTGAGCGTTCTGCTTTCTTACGTCATGTCGAGCGAAGCCGAGACATCCCGTCGCATCACGGTCGGCAATCGCGACGGGATCTTTCGACTCCGCTGCGCTCCGCTCGAGATGACAGAGTCAAACTGAGATGAAGTACATCCTGCTTCTCACATTCCCGCTCTACGTGCTCGATCAGATCACGAAGCTGCTTGTGCTGCGCAACATCACGGCCGACGAGCCGCGCATTATCGTGCCGGAATTTTTCGCGCTGGTTTATGTCACGAACACCGGCGCCGCCTTCGGGTCTTTCAAGAACAACAACTGGTTCTTCATAATCTTGTCGTGTGTTGCGATTGCCGTCGTGCTGACGCTGTTGTTCCGCCGCCACGAGCCGGACGCATGGCGCGACACGTCACTCGCGCTGCTTTTAGCGGGAGTGTTCGGCAATCTCACCGATCGCCTGCATCACGGCGCAGTGATCGACTTCCTGGTGTTCGACCTGCACGTGCCGTTCGCAAGCCCGTGGCCCGCATTCAACGTCGCGGATGCGTGCATCTGCATCGCCGTCGGCTGCTTCATGATCCACTCGTTCCGCCAGAGCAAACGAGAGGCAGCGGAGTAACTGTCGCGACGGTTACCTGACGTTGAACAGTTCGACCAAG
Source organism: Chthoniobacterales bacterium (assembly GCA_013694595.1). Classification (GTDB taxonomy): domain Bacteria; phylum Verrucomicrobiota; class Verrucomicrobiia; order Chthoniobacterales; family UBA10450; genus JACCTI01. The sequence goes on along the minus strand of JACDCC010000159.1, from coordinate 96 downwards.
CCGACGCCGCTGGTGCCGTCCTTACCCGTCACGATCGCGGTGTAATTGCCTGGCGGCAGAATGGTGTAGATCGCTGCTTCGGCGGCCGCCTTTGGC
>JACDCC010000095.1 GCA_013694595.1 Chthoniobacterales bacterium | reverse complement strand
GCGAAGATGCCGCTGACGTCGGGGCTCGCTGAGGGTGTTCGGAATTTGCGCGCCGAAATTGCGGAGCGACTCGCTGCGGAGGAGCACGGCGCCGAAGCGAGCGGAGCACGGGCCTCTGGCCTGTGCGACCAGCAGGCGTCTCGCCTGCTGGTTCAGAAGCGACAGGCGAGACGCCCGTCGGCCGCACAGCCGGGACGGCCGTGCTCCGTCGTCGATTGGCTGGTCGAGAGTTATGAAATTTCGATCGCCAACGCGGAAGCGATCCTGGAGCAATTCCGGGCACAGCTCAGCGTCTCGGAATTACCGGTCGGCGAGAAGATGCTCATCGAGCTCTACCGCGAAGGTGAGCATTCGCATTACTTCTTCCACTCGCTCATCGGGCGCAGCGCCAATGACGCTCTCTCGCGCATCGTCGCCTGGCGCGTGAAGAACCGGATCGGCGGGAACGCGCTCGTCACGATCGACGATTACGGTTTTCTGCTGACGCTGCGACCGTTTCAGGAGTTGCCGCTCGCGGATTGGCGCCTCTGCTTCGAACGCGAAGGTGCGGAGGAGGACCTCTACGCGGCGCTGCGCGGGTCGGAGTTGGTGAAATGGCAGTTCCGGGGAGTGGCGCAGACCGGGTTAATGGTGCCGCGACATCTGCCAGGGCGTGAGCGCAGGCCGAAGCAGCTGACCTGGAGCTCGGAAGTGTTGTTCCGCGTGCTGGAGCAGCACGAGCCGGATCATCCGCTGCTTCATGAAGCTTACCGCCAGGCGATGCACATTTTTCTTGATGCGGAAGAGGCGTGCGCCTTTCTCGATCGCGTGCAGCAATTCCGCTGGAGCTTGCGTGAGTTGCCGGTGGTGTCGCCGTTTTCCTTCGCGATCTACGCGAGCAAGATCAAGGAAAGTATGATGCTGGAAGATCCCGGTGCCGCGATCGAACGGATCTATGCCGATATGTATGCGCGGGTGGAGGCGGTGACTAACGCGCACTGATCGGCACCCACGTCATCGTGGTCATGCTCGTGCTTGCCGGTGAGCGGGCGAACCGTCATCCCGAGGCAGCTCGAGGGATCCCGTGGTGTAACCGCTCAGTGTTGCCACGGGATTCTTCGACTCCGCTTCGCTACGCTCAGAATGACGGGCTTTTCATGCTCTGCTCATGCTCCTCTAAATACGACGCCGAAGAGGGTCGAGGAGGAGCACGATTACGAGGGAGAAGCCGGCGTTAAAAACAAGAAGAGGGCGAGTCTTGCGACCCACCCCCTTCCCGCTACCGAGCGAGGCTTCTCCCTAGCTTTTGCTCTGCGAAATCTACTTAGCTTTTGCTCGACGAAACCACTTCGTTGAGCTTGAAGATCGGCAGAAACATCGCGATCACGATGCCACCTACGATCACGCCGAGGAAAACGATCAACATCGGCTCGATCAGGGACGTGAGGGCATCGAGCATCGCCTCCACTTCTTCGTCCCAGAAGTCGGCCATCTTCTCAAGCATGGTGTCAATCTTACCGGTCGCTTCACCAGCCGCGACCATGCGCAGCATCATCGGCGGGAAAATCGGCTTCTTTGAGAGCGCAACGGAGAGGTTGTCACCCTTCTCTACGTCTTCACCAACACCCTTGATGCTGGTCTCGACGACGTGGTTGCCAGACGCACCGGCGACGATGTCGAGCACTTCCAGGATTGGGACGCCGCTGCGGATCAGCTGAGCGAACGTTCGGGCGAACCGCGACATGCAGATCTTGTGCAGCAACGGTCCGAACACCGGCAGCTTCAGCTTCCATTTGTCCCACAGTTGCCGGCCGCTGGTGGTGCGCAGGAAGCTACGAACGCCGAAGAAGGTACCGCCGATGATCGCGATGAGGAAGTACCACTGCGAGCGCATGAAGTTACTGAGGTCGATCAGGAACTGCGTCGGAGCCGGAAGTTCCGCGCCGAAGTCAGCGAAGATTTCGCCGAAGATCGGCACCACCTTCACGATGAGGAAGGTGGTAATCGCCATCGCGATACAAATCACGACAGTCGGGTAAGTCATCGCGGACTTAATCTTCTTGCGCAGGCGCGCGCTGGCTTCGAGGAAGCCGGCGAGCCGGTTCAGGATCTCCGCCAGCATACCGCCGTGTTCGCCAGCTTTGACCATGCTCACAAACAGTCGGTCGAACACGCGCGGATGCTTAGCGATAGATTCGTGGAAAGTTTCACCGCCCTGGACACGCGACGTGACATCGCTGACGACCTCACGCAGCGAGCGCTGGCGTTTCGGGTCGCATTGCTCGTAGAGCGCGGTCAATGCCTGAACCAGGGAAATACCGGCCTCGACCATCGTCGAGAGCTGCCGTGTGCAAAGCACCAGGTCGGTCTCTTTGACGGTCCAGGCTTTTTTGCGCACGCGGTTGGCGGCGGCCTTTTTTTGGAGGGAGAGGACCATGAGCCCGCGGCTCATGAGGCTGGTGACAGCGTGGTCCTCGTTTAGTGCGTCCTGGATACCGGAAACGATCTTTCCGGACGCATCACGAGCTTGGTAGGAGAATGTGATCACTGCTATGGTAAGTATAGGATATTATAGCAGCTATAATGCCATGCTCCCCATTGCGAGATTGCTTCTCTATCGCCCACCCCCTCAGCTATATCCGTCCCTGCCCATTGGAGGCGCGTAGCCGTGACGCCTCGGACGCCGTGGCCGGATCACCTCTCAACAATGCACTCCGCCGTCGAAATCAGCGATTTGCGCCCAGGACTCTTCATCTGGCAGACATACGACGAAACCGTCAAGGCGGACGTGTTTTCCACCGGCATCGAGCGGTCCGGCGAGCTTTACCTCGTTGACCCCATTGCTCCCGATGACGCGTCACTCGCAGCGCGGCTGTCAAAAAGCGCCGTCAACGGCGTGATCGTCACGAATGCCAACCATGCCCGGGCCGCCGCAGAGTTCTCCCGCAAGTTCTCCGCCCCGGTCTTTCTGCACAGTGCGGCGCGCGATGCCATCGACGCTCCCGGCGTGATGGAGATCGGCGCCGGCGCCGAAACCGTCACGGGACTGACTGTAATCGCGATTGACGGAGCACCGCCGGGTGAGATTGCTCTTCACTGCGACGCGGACGGAGGGACGATGATCGTCGGTGACGCACTGATCAACTTCGGCTCTCACGGCTTTACGTTCCTGCCAGCGAAGTATTGCGCGAATGCCCGCCGGATGCGGAAGTCGCTTGCCCAGCTCCTGAACTATCGGTTCGAGCGGATGCTCTTTGCGCACGGCACACCCATCATGTCCCACGGTCGTGATCGCCTCGCGGACCTGCTCGAAAGCTGATCTCTCAAGCATGACCACTCCAAAGCCGTGCCTGCCGGCGACAGCCGTTGCGCGGTTTCTGCAGCTCATCCGCTTCTCGCACACCATCTTCGCCCTTCCGTTCGCTCTCGCTGCGCTCGTGGTCGCCGCGCGGGGCTGGCCTGACGGCAGGGTCTTTGCGCTGGTCCTTGTCTGCATGATCCTCGCGAGGACTGCCGCGATGCTGTTCAACCGGCTCGTCGACTGGTCCATCGACCAACGGAACCCCCGGACCGCCACGCGCCACCTTTTGCTGCCGCAGCCGGTTGCCTGGGGCCTTCTCGTGCTTTGCGCAGCAGGGTTCATCGTCGCCGCTGCAGCAATCAACTCTGTCGCCGGTCTGCTCTCCCTGGTGGCGCTGGCGATCATCTTTTTCTACTCCGTCACGAAGCGCTTCACCGATGCGACCCATTTTTTCCTCGGTGTGGCGCTGGCGGTGGCGCCGGCCGGCGCATGGGTCGCGCAGACCGGACGCTTGGAGCTGCCGCCTCTCGTCCTCGGCCTCGGCGTCATTTGCTGGGTAGCCGGTTTTGATCTGATCTACGCCACCCAGGATTATGAATTCGATCGACGTGAGGGTTTACGCTCCCTCGTCGTGAAACTGGGAATCGCCCGAAGCCTGCGGGTCGCCCAATGGCTTCATCTGGGAATGTTGGTCGCGTTAGGGGCGTTCGGGGTGGTGGCGCAGTTGGGCCTGATCTACTACTGCACGACACCATTGATCGCCGCGGCGCTCGTTTACGAGCATCGCTCTGCCGCGTCCGCCGATCTCGCCGGCATCAATCGCGCCTTTTTCCAGAGTAACGCCTTCGTCAGCGCCGTTTTCCTCGTCGGAACCGTCGCGGATGTGGTGAGTCGCAGCTGAAGGAACTGCGCCCGCTAGACGTCGAGCTGCGCGATCCGCTGCGCATGGCGACCACCTTCGAAATCGGTCGTGAGCCACACCCGCACGATTGCGAGCGCCAGCTCCTCCGGCACGAGACGTTGGCCTAACGACAGCACATTCGCGTCATTGTGCTGGCGCGAAAGCCGCGCGCTTTCCTCGCTGCAGCAGAGGGCGCAGCGGACGCCGCGCACTTTGTTCGCGGTCATCGCCTCGCCGTTTCCGGAACCCCCGAAGACCACCGCACGGTCGCACTCTCCACGCGCCACTGCTTCCGCCGCCGGCCTCACAAACTTCGGATAATCGACCGCTTCTTCGCTGAACGTCCCGAAATCCAGCACCTCATGGCCAAGAGATTCCAGCAACGCCTTCACCTTTTCCTTGTGGCGGAAGCCCGCGTGATCTGTTCCGAGCGCGATCCTCATGCCTCGTTGTTAATGGAAGACGCTCCGGATTGCACGCGAATGTGGAGGGGCCTTAGGGGCCCGATTTTTGCCGTGACAGACTAACGATCGCGGCACCAAGGCCGCTCCCAAACTCTCACGCGCCGTGCAATTGCGCGAGCTGCTGCCAGATCGCGCGTTCCGCGTCGCTCAGCTTCTTAGGAACGCGCACGCTCGCGAGCACGTACAAGTCGCCGCGATTGCCGGAGGCGTTTGGAAGTCCGCGCTCGCGCAGGCGCAAGCGCTGTCCTGATTGCGTCCCGGCTGGAATCTTGAGCCGCACGTGCCCTTCCAAAGTCGGCACCTGCACCTCCGCGCCGAGCACCGCCTGCCACGGCGCGAGGTCGAGTTCGTGCACAAGGTCGCTCCCTTCCACCACGAAATCGGGGTGCCGCGCCATCCGCACCCGGAGAAAGAGATCGCCACGTTTCCCGCCGCCGGCCCCGGCTTCGCCCTGGCCGGTCAGCCGAATCCGCTGCCCTTCGTGGACGCCGCGCGGGATCCGTACCTGATACGTCTCGACCTTGCTGTCAGAACTGCGCCGCAGCGAAACCGTCCGCTTCGAACCGTGCAACGCCTCTTCCAAGGTGACCATGATATCCGCCTCCACATCGCTGCCTCGAGCCGGCGCCGCGCCGCCGCGCGGGAATCCGCCACCACCGTATCCAGCCTGTCCGCGGCCACCGCCGAAGAACGCCTCGAAAAAGTCGCTGAAGCCGGTTCCGCCGAATTCGAACTCGACCCCGCCATCGCCGAATGGATTCGCGCCGCCGCCACCGCCGCCGCGTTGCGGACGCCAGCCAGGGGGCGGCTGGAACCCGCCGCCGGGCTGATTCCAGTCGGCGCCGAGTTGGTCGTATTTTTGGCGCTTCGCGGGGTCGCTCAGCACCTCATACGCTTCGTTGATCTGCTTAAACTTTTCCTCGGCCGTCGCTTTGTCTTTCGCCACATCAGGATGGTGTTTGCGCGCGAGCTTCCGGAAAGCGCTCTTGATCTCCTCCTCCGTCGCGGTCTTGGAGACGCCTAACGTTTCGTAATAGTCCCGGAACTGAACAGCCATGTCGTGCGCGAATTTCTCCGCCGGAACCATCGACGCAACTCGCACAGTCTGCGGCCGGGAAATGAACGGGCGGTTGCTAGCGCGTGCGCCGCTGCGCAACGTTCCGTATGCAGGAAATCGGGAAACTGCTCGTCATTCTTGGCGTCGTAGCCGTGCTCGTTGGCGGATTGCTCTGGAGCGGGATCGGCGGCAGCTGGCTCGGCCGGCTGCCGGGCGACATCCGGATTGAACGCGGCAACTCCGGCTTCTACTTTCCCGTCTTCACCTGCATCGTCGTCAGCATCGTGCTGAGCCTGCTGATGTCGTTCTTCCGGCGTTGATGGCCAGCCGCTCCGCGAGACAGACGCAGCTCGATCTGCACGTGCGCGAGCTCTGGCAATGCCGCCGCTGCCCGCGCATGATCCCGCCGCCGGTGTCCGGTGGACCAATTCTGAGTAAGGTGATACTCGTCGGCCAGGCACCTGGCGTGAAGGAGCCGGTCCTGGCGCGGCCGTTCGCCTGGACTGCCGGCAAGACGCTCTTCGGCTGGTTCAAGCAGTTCTGCGGAATGACCGAAGCGGAAGTGCGCGCGCGGATCTACTTCGCGGCCGTCTGCCGCTGCTTCCCGGGCAAAACATCAGCGGGCGGCGATCGCGTGCCTGCTCCGGACGAGATTCGTAACTGCTCGTCATGGATGGACGCAGAGTTCGATCTCCTGCGACCGCAGCTGGTGATAGCAGTCGGCAAACTCGCGATCTCGCAATTCATAGAAATCGGCAAACTGGACGCGGTCATTGGACGTACGTTTCCGATGCGCCGCCAGCGTCGTACGTTCGATCTCATTCCACTGCCGCATCCTTCCGGAGCGTCGCCGTGGCACCGGATTCCTCCTGGGAAGGCGCTGCTGGGCGATGCGATGCGGTTGATCGCTG
>JACDCC010000058.1 GCA_013694595.1 Chthoniobacterales bacterium | reverse complement strand
CAATCGGACACTCCGGCGATGGCCGAAACGCTCACGCCGATGATGCAGCAGTACCAGCGGCTGCGCGCGAGCGTGCCGGCGGACACGTTGCTGCTTTTCCGGCTCGGCGACTTCTACGAAATGTTTTTCGAGGACGCGAAAGAGGCGTCCGCGCTGCTGAATGTGGCGCTCACGAAACGCAACGCAGTGCCGATGTGCGGGGTCCCCTACCACGCCGCGCAGAACTACATCGCGAAGCTGATCAAGGCCGGCCGGCGCGTCGCGATCTGCGACCAAACGAGTGAGGCGCAGCCGGGAAAAATCGTCACGCGCGAGATCACGCAGATCATCACCGCGGGGACGGTGAGCGAGCTGGATCTGCTCGAGTCAAAACGCGCGAATTACCTCGGCGCGATCTACTTCAGCGCAGGGGCGTATGGTTTTGCGTATGCCGACCTGAGCACCGGCGAGTTTCGGCTCGCGCAGGTGGAGACGCGCAGCGCCTTGCATGACGAGCTGGCGCGTGTTTCTCCGGCGGAATTGCTGGTGAGCGACCAACAGCAGGAGCTCTTCGGCGGCATCGAGGGGACGCTGGCGCACGACAGCTACGCGTTTCTGCCGGAGCAGGCGGCGTTCACTTTGTGCGAGCACTTCCGAGTGAAATCGCTCGACGGTTTCGGGTGTGGGGAAATGGGTGCGGCCGTGGCCGCCGCGGGGGCGATCGTTCATTACCTGAAGCATCAGCTGCGGCGGAAGATCGATCATCTCACGTCGCTGCGCTGCGACGTGGCTGCACAGCACGTGGTGCTCGATCTCGCCACGCAGGCGAACCTCGAGCTCGTCACGTCCCGCGGTGCGCGCGACACGAGTTTGCTCGCCGCGCTCGACCGAACCGTGACGCCGATGGGCGCGAGGAAACTGCGCGCGTGGCTTCTGCAGCCGCTGCGCAATCTCGAGGAGCTTTGCGCGCGCCAGCAAATGATCGCGGAGCTGCTGCAGGAGCCGGAGCTGCTCGGCTCGGTGCGCGGCGCATTAAAGTCGGTGCGCGACGTCGAGCGGGCGATCGGGCGCCTGAGTCAGGTTTCCGGAAATGCGCGCGATTTCGTCGCCTTGCGAGCTTCGCTCCAGCAGATCCCGGAGCTGAAACGGGAGCTGCAGAAGCTGCTGGATCGAGCGGCGTTCGGGTCCGGGCGGGTGCATGAAAACGGCAGCCGTAAATCACTCGCACAGCTGGTGCAGGATGATCTGCGTGAGCTGCCGGAGGTCGTCGCACGGCTCGAGCGCGCAATTGCGGATGAGCCGCCGTTCACGCTCAAGGATGGCGGTATTTTCCGGGACGGATTCGATCCGGCGCTGGACGAGTTGCGGAATGCGTCGCGCGAAGGCAAGACGTGGATCACCGAGCTGCAGGAGCGCGAAATCGCGAGCACGGGGATCAAGTCGTTGAAGGTGCGATTCAACTCGGTCTTCGGCTACTTCATCGAGATTACGAAGTCGAACCTCGGCGAGGTGCCGGAGCGTTACACGCGGAAGCAAACGACGGTGGGCGGCGAGCGGTTCATCACGCCGGAGCTCAAGGAGATGGAGGCGCAAATCCTCGGCGCGGACGAGCGGGCGCGGCAGCTCGAGTTTCAGCTGTTTCAGACGCTGCGGGAGGAGATGCTGCAGCATCTGGGCGCTGTCCAGCAAATCGCCTCGGCGGTGGCGACGCTCGATGCGATTGGCGGGCTCGCGGAAACGGCGCGCCTCTTTCACTACGCGCGTCCGCAGCTGAGCGAGTCGCTGCAGTTGATGATTAAAGACGGCCGGCACCCGGTGCTGGATCAGAATCTGGCGGACGAGAAGTTCGTGCCTAACGATACATCCCTGGATGGCGCCGGCGTGCGGCTGGCGATCATCACCGGGCCGAACATGGCCGGCAAATCGACCTACATCCGACAGGTGGCGCTCATCGTGTTGATGGCGCAGATCGGGAGCTTCGTGCCGGCCGCGAGCGCAGAGATCGGCTTGGTGGATCGGATTTTCACGCGCGTGGGCGCGAACGACGATCTCTCACGCGGTCAGTCGACGTTCATGGTGGAGATGAACGAGACGGCCAACATCGTGAACAACGCGACTGAGCGAAGCCTCGTCATCCTCGATGAGATCGGCCGGGGCACTTCAACCTTCGATGGGCTCTCGATTGCCTGGAGCGTGGCCGAGTTTCTCCACGACAACATCAAGGCGCGGACGCTGTTCGCGACCCACTATCATGAGCTGACAAAGCTCGCGGAGGAGCGCAGCGGCGTGTGCAACTACAACGTGGCCGTGCGCGAATGGAATGAGCAGATCATTTTCCTGCGCAAAATCGTGCCGGGCGGCGCGGATCGGAGCTACGGAATCCAAGTGGCGCGGCTCGCCGGCGTGCCGAAAGCGATTCTCGATCGAGCGAAAGACATTCTCGCGCACCTGGAGGCGCCGAACGGGGCGACGCACACGAATTCGCCGAAGACGAAGCGCGCGAAAACGGCCATGCCGGACGCGCACAAGCCGCAGCTGGAGCTTCTGTGATGGCGAGCAGATCCGATCAGTCAGGCCGTCATCCCGAGCGAAGTCGAGGGAGCCCGTGGCAGCATCGATTGGCGGCATCACGGGATTCCTCGACTCCGCTGCGCTTCGCTCGGAATGACAGTCACTGCGCAGAGAAAGTATGCTGAAAACAGAGAAAGATCTTGGTGAAGCGCAGCGCAGCCACTGGCTCAAGGCTGTTGCCGCAGTCGAGATGCGGAATTTCGGCTACGCGATTTCGTTGCTCCAGGGCGTCTTGAAAAACGAGCCCGAGTTTCTCGCTGGACGCCAGATTTTGCGACGCGCCGAGGTGGCGAAGTTGAAGGCCGAGAAGAAGAGGATGTTCCATCTCTCGACCGCGTCGATCGGCGTGATGAAGGCGCAGCGCGAGCTGAAGAAGGATCCGAAGCGGATGATCGAATTGCTCGAGAAGGTGCTCGAGGACGAGCCCTACAATCGGCAGGCAAATCTCGCCCTGAAGGAAGCGGCCGTCGCGGCGGGCTGGCCGGAGATCGGTGTGTTCGCCTTGCAGACTCTGCTCGAGGAGAAGCCGGCCGACGCGAAATTGCTGCACGAGCTGGCGCGTCTCTACCACGGCATGGGCGCTCCCGATCTGGAGGTGGAAACTTACAACCGCATCACCGCCGCCGATCCGCTCGACACCGACGCGCTGCGGCTGGGGAAGGATGCATCAGCCCGCGCGTCGATGAAGACCGGCGGCTGGACCGAAGCGGAAAGCTACCGCGATTTGATCAAGGACAAGGAACTCGCTGTTTCGCTGGAACAGCAGAACCGGATGGCGCTCACCGGCGACTCGCTCGAGCAGCAGATCTCCGAGATTTACGCGCGCCACGAGGCGGAGCCGGAAAGTGTCGATCATTCGCGGAAGCTCGGCGCGTTGAACGAGCAGAAGGAGGACTTCGAAAGCGCGATCGCCTGGTTTCAATACGCCGCGGACCTAACGAACGGAACCGACCCGGGCTTGGTCCGGAAGGTATCGGACCTGGGAATGAAGCAGTCGGAACGTCAGATCGCGGAGCACGAGGAATTCCTCGGCCGCCACGGTCCGGAGCACGAGTTGTACGCCGAGCGTGCCGCCGCACTCGAAGGGGCGCGAAAGCAGCGCCTCGAGATCCTGATCGGCGACGCGCGGAAACGCTCCGAGCGGAATCCGACTGATTTGCAGCTGCGGGTCGAGCTCGGCGAACATCTGTTGAACGCAGGGCACCTGCGAGAGGCGCTGCCGGAGCTGCAGCGCGCGCGGCAAAATCCGAACGCGCGCTTGAAAGCAATGAACCTGTTAGGCCGATGTTACCGCGAGCTCGGCATGCTGGACCTTGCGGCGAAACAGCTGGAGGAAGCGGCGCGCGAAATCCTCTCGATGGACTCAATGAAGAAGGAGATCGTCTACAATCTTGGTCTCGTCTTCGAGCAATTAGGCGACACGCAGAAGTCAGTCGACTGCATGAAACAGATCTACGAGGTCGACTATGGCTACCGCGACGTCGCTGCCCGGGTAGAGAGTTCGTACACCCGTGTGAAAGCGCCAGGGTAGCTCCGCGGACTGCAGCCTCACGGTAACCTGCGGTGCACGAGAAAGAGCTGGGGAGCAGGATTGCACGTCCAAGTGCTTTGGAACGTGCGAATTGTTCATGTCGGATAATCCGGCACCCAAACCTCACTGACAATATCTATGAAAAATCAACTCAGTTTAGTTAAACAGCTCGCCGCAGTGGCCGTAGTTACCACTGGCATGGCTTGCTTCGCGAGTGACGCGAATGCTCAGGCTGCTGCTCCCGATCCAACGATCGCGCCGACTCGCGTGGGCTCGATGGCGCCCACCGGCCAAAAGCCGAGCAAAGCCGAGCTCGAGAAGCAGAAAGCCGCGGGTGGCGAAACAACATCGACCAGCGCGGCGACCGCCAGCCCTGCGGCCGGCGGGGCAGGTCAGCTCAGCGAAACCGACCGCACGTTCCTGATGATGGCTGCGAAAGACGGCATGAAGGAAGTCCATATGGGCCAGATGGCCGCCAAGGAGGGTCAGAGCGCTGAAGTAAAGAAGATGGGCAGCCAAATCGCGGCCGACCACACCAAAGCCAATCAGCAGTTGATGGCGATCGCAGAGAAGAAGGGCGTAAAACTCGATACGAAGCACAAGATGCCCAAGATGTCGAAGACGGACATGGCGAACTTCGACCAGGCGTGGATCGGGATGATGATCAACGATCACCAGAAAGACATCGCCGTGTATCAGCGCCAGGTTCAGCAAGGAGCGGATCCTGAGCTGAAGGCGTTCGCGAAGAAGACCCTGCCCGTCCTGCAGAAGCACCTGAAGATGGTGCAGCAGGCGCAGAAAAAAATGGGCAGCGGCGGCACGAATCCCGCCGGCATGGGCGCGAACGCCGGTGCTCCGACCAAGACCGGACGCTAAACGCTCGCACGAACTCGAAAAAAACGCGGCACGTCTAACGGCGTGCCGCGTTTTTGCGTACGGGCGCTCTCTCGGCGCGTGGCGCCGTTTTTCCTGCTAAGCCGCTGGCAAAGCTTTTCGTCTGGTCACCGCTGCGCGCAAGATCGGCTCCCTGTTGGCAGACGCTCACATGCGCTACCCACTGCGTTCTGACGCGCTCACGCGTAGCTTGAGCTCAACGGTGACGGGCTCCGGCACGTCGCCCGTTCGCGCCAAATGCGGCAGATACAGTTGCGGGTCGAGCCCAGTGACCTGGATCCGAAGCGAACGCGCGTGCGGGAGGCGTGTGGCGTCGCCCGCGACACGGATCTGGTTGAAAGCCTCCGCAGATTCCGCTTCGAAGAGCGTCGCGCCATTCGGCTTCCGGAGGCGAATGGCCGCGATCTCGATCGTGGTGAAGGCGCTCACGAAGTCGATTCGCACAGCGCCATAGCCACCAGGCGGCAGAGGGAGCGCGAGCTCCTTCCACTCGTCGTGGCCGATGCGCGCGAGAACGGAGTCTTCTTCGGAATGAACGCCGTCCTTCGAGAAGAACACCTGAACGGTCGTTTGCTGCGCAAAGTAGGTGTCGCGAATCGTGCCGTCGTTCCACGATTGCGCGATGCGCTGGTGGAGCTCGGCGGTGCACGCGTGGTATTCGCTGAGAAACTGTGCGCTCGATTCGTTAGGCGCGCTCAGGAAGGATTCGATCAATGGCGGCTGCGGTCGCCGCGGCGGCTTCTCCCATAGCCCGAGCCCGGGGCCGACGTGGAAGGTGAAGGACCTGCCGCGGGCGCAGAGCTCCTCCCATACCTTCCACACGCCGAACCCGCGGTTCCGCACGGTCACGTCGTGCATGAGCAAGATGCCGCCCGCTTTGAGCTTCGGCAGCCAGCGTTCGAGATCCTGCCGGACCGCCGTTTCGGTATGCAGACCGTCGAGGTGCAGCAGATCGATCGAGTTGTCGGCGAAGCGCGCGACGGCGTCAGCAAAATCGCTGCGCACGAGCGTCGAGAAGTCGTGATAATGCTTTTCATTATGCGCCGCGACCTCGCGGTAAGTCGCCTCATCGTAGCCGCCGACGTGCAGATCGCCGCGCCAGTTATCGACCGCGAAACATCGGGTGCCGGTGCGGTTCTCCACCACCGATTGGCAGAAGCAGAAGTAGCTCTCGCCGCGGTCGGTGCCGAGCTCGACCAGCATCTGCGGACGCAGCACGGCGACCGCGTCGTAGGCGAAGTGCAGGTGATTGGTCCAGGCGCCGAGGCCGACCAGCATCGGCCGAAAGTGGCGCGAAGGCGCTGCCATAGGCGTGTCCGTCGATTCGGTCACAGTGCGCATGATCGTCGTGGAATGCGCAAATGCCAGCGTGCGGCCTGCGGCGTCAGCGGCTTGCGCTTGTCTTTGCAGCCGTTGTTCCGCAGCTTTCGTTCGGCCGTGCCGTCGCGGCTAAGTCATGCCGAGCCAGCCGCCGATTGAGAACAAAGGGATCATGTTTCCCGAGTCGCGCCTCGCGCACCAGCTCCTCGACGGACTGGCGGGAATAGAGATCGGGCCCGCGGCGCACAACGCTTTTGGGTTGAACACGCGTGCGGTCGGCTTGAACCGAGAGCGCGACGCGCACGACTTCGACTACTACGAGCAGATGCAGCTTGAGAACTGCGGGCGTGTGGCGCCGATCGATCTGCCGGGAGACGCGGCGGCGATCCCGCTGCCCGAGGCGAGCAGCGATTTCGTTCTGCACTCGCATGTTTGGGAACATTTGCCGAACCCGCTCGTCGCGCTGGATGAATGGGTGCGGGTGCTGAAACGCGACGGTTTCATCTTCGCCATCGTGCCCAAACGCGATGCCGATCCGCTCGACCGCGATCGGCCGCTGACGCCGCTCACCGAGCTGGTGCGTCACTATGAGAAGCGCAGCGCGTATGAAGATCGCATCGCGGAGATGAACGGGCCGGCACGCGGGCATTATACCGTCTTCTCACCCGAGCTGCTGCATGGAATCGGCGACTGGTTTAATCGCGCTCATTTTTGGGCGCGACTGGACGAGGTGGCGTTTCAGGAGACTGACGACAAGGTGGGCAACGGCCACACGATTGTCTGGCAGGTGCGGAAGTTCAGCGGCGCCTCCGGCTTCGCAGGTGCGCTCGGGAGCAGGCTCTCGCGGAAGAGCTAGACGCGCTCGCTGCCGGCGTGCCGCAGCAGCACAGCTTCCACTTGTCGCGCTGAGTGCTGCCAATCCATCACGCGCGTGCGTTGGTAGCCGTTCTCTGCAATTCGCTCGCGCGTGGCATCGTCATCCAGCAGGCGGAGAATGCCTTCGGCGATGGCGTTCGCGGTTGGTTCGACGAGCCACGCGTCGCGATCGTGCGTGAGCACGCTTTCCCAACGCTCACTCGCGATCTCAACGACCGCGCACCGGCAGGCCATCATCTCCAGCGGAACGAACGACGGGTTTGAGAGGGAGAAAACGACACCAACGTCGCAGGAGCAATACAGCTCCGCGAGGTCGTCTGGCGTGACCTTGCCGCGGTTTGTGACGGGAAACGGCGGCTCCGGGTTTAATTCGGCTGAACCGAAAAACACGATTTCCAAATACGGGTGGCGGTTCTTCACGATCTGCAAAGCTTCCAGCCCGAGCGCGTAGCCGCGCCTCGGCGTGCTGGGACGGGCATAAAAGCAGAGCCGCCGCTGCCCCTCCTGGCGTTGAGCGGCGCGCGGTCGATAGATTCTCGTGTCGACCGCAAAGTCGAAATGGTCTGCGGTTGCGCCGGAACGTTCGCGCAGCAGGCGTGCGAGCCACGGCCCGAGGGTGATGCAGTGAAGCCCGGCGCGATAGGTGTTTTCGGAGCGCAGGATATGGTGCGGATCTCCTTCGTAGAACGAGGGCTCGAAGTCCTGCACGAGGTAGTAGCGCCGTCCTCCTTTTACGAGTGCGGTCAGGTTCTCGACCGTCGGCCAGAACGTGGCGAAGCTGCAATCGGCGTCGTCAATGTGCCCGGTCCAGCGATGGTATTCGGCACCTGTATCGCCGAAATGCTGCCGCACATGCGCGCGGATCTGCTCGGTGTTGAAATCGGTCATCAAGCTGTACGGGACCACGTGCACCCGGCAGTGATGCCCGAAACGCGCCAGATCACGGATGATCCGGAAGATGCCAACATCGCCGCCGGCTCCAGGAACAGGTTCGGGGATAAGCCAGTTGATGCGCAGACGCGTGGCCGTTGCTCGCGCTGCCGGTAAAAACAGAGTCCGAACGCGCTCCATAGCTTTCGCCGCGCGCTGCAGCAGCGATGCACGAGCCTTCCCGGCCGTTTCGCGCGGCCGCCAGGCGTGTGGCGATAGTTGCGGCAGCAGGTTGGCAAGCTGGCTCGAACGCGCTTCCGGAGTGTAGTGCTGCAGCACCTTTTGCCGCGCACGATCGCCGAGCGCCCGCCGGCGTTGCGGTTGCTGGATCAACATCGAGAGCGCCTCCTGCCACTGCTGCGCGTTTGCGGCGAGGAGACCGTCGGTGCCGTGCGTGATCGCATCGCGATATGGATCGATATCGGATGCCACCACCGGGACACCGAGCGCCCCGGCTTCGACGAACTTGATCTCGCTCTTCGCGCGGCAGAAGACGTTGTTCATCTCCAGCGGAGCCAGGGCGATGTCCATCTGGCTCGCCAGCTCGAACCAACCGTGCCAGTCGCTCAGCGGGAAACGCCGCACTCGTTCGCCGAAGCTCTCGAGGTGCGGCGGAAGCGTCAGCGGGCCGGCAATCCACAACTCCACCTGCGGGAATTGCGCGAGCACTTCGCTCAATGCGCCGGCTGCTTCCGCGAAGTCGACGTCGTGCGTGGCAGTGCCGCTGCCGTATCCGATGACGACCCGCTCCGAGTTCGCACGCTGCTGCCGCTCGTTGTACAAGTTATTTGCGAGAGCGAGCATTTCGCGACCGAGCGCGTTCCGGTGCACGTAGCCCGGCCGCGCCCGGCGCCGCGCCAGCTCGGCGAGGAGCGGTGTCGCGGCCACCGTGATGTCGCAGGCTTGTAAGGTCGCAAGATAACCGCGCACGCCTTCTGCATGCATCGCCTGTTCCGCTGGTGTGAGGCTGGTGACGGCGCGATGCTGATCGATCAAATCCGGTTCGAAAACAAGATCGTCGGTATCGAAGATCAGCGGCTTGCCCAGCGCGCGGGTCTGCTCAATCGCCTCCCGGATCCGCGGCCACATCGGCAGCCGATAAAGGAAGACAACGTCGTAGCTCGCGACCTGGCTCGGATCGACGGCACCTTCCTCGAACCACTCCGCGACATCTGCGTCGTAGCCGAGAGCCTGCAGCTGTTCCTGCAGATGAATGCAGCGGTAAAGATGCGTCGTGGCGATCGGACAGCCGCTCGCAATGAAACACCGGGTCGGCTGCTGCGGCGCGGTCATGCGTGGCGTTACTCGCGCAGCGGCTTCTGGATCAGCCCCGCGCCGCAAAAATCCTGGTACACCATCCCGGGTGTTGTGATCGCGCCGACATCCTGATTGAGCGAGAACGTCTCGACACCCGGATGCGACTCGCGCCATTCGCGGAGGGCGCGACGCACGCCACCTTGTTTCGTCACGTCGAAGCTGGTCGCGCATTCGCTCGAGTCATGCAGCACCATCAACCCGCCGGGCGCGAGCTCCGGATACCAGGCATCGAGCTCCGCGAGCGTGCTGCTGTACTCGTGCGAGCTGTCGACGAAGATCAACTGCGGTTCGCTCCCAAGATAAGCACGCGCGACTGCGGGCGAAGCGGGATCGAGCGAACTTTGCAACTCGATTTGCACGTAATCTGAGAGACCGGCGCGGTCGAGCCACGCGCGCGTATAGGCGCATAACGACTCGCCGATCTCGAACGAGATTAGCCCGTTCGCGGACCCGCTGCGGCGCAGCCAAAAGCCGAGCAGCAACGCCGAATAGCCCGAGTGCGTGCCGAGCTGCACGATGCGCCGCACGTGACTGCCCATGACGAAACCCTGCAGCAGCGACATGATCGGCACCGCGCATTCACCGA
>JACDCC010000033.1 GCA_013694595.1 Chthoniobacterales bacterium | reverse complement strand
GATGAGGATCGCCCTCGGCTTATGCCGTTTGTTCCGCGTCGGCCGACGCCGGAGCGGCTTCGGTGCCGAGCGGTTCGCCGACGAGATAGCGCGTGAACCGGCGGATCACGATGTTCTCGCCGAGCTCGGAAATCTTCGTCGCCGCCAGTTCCTTGATCGTCTGATCCGGGTTCTTGATGAAGCCCTGTTCGAGCAGACAGACCGTGCTGTAGAACTTGTCGAGCTTCCCTTCGACGATCTTCGAAATGACGTTCTCGGGCTTCCCCTTTACCTGTCCCTCGAAAATCGCGCGCTCACTTGCGACCGTTTTTTCGGGCACCTCATCGCGCGAGACGAAGAGGGGATGCGCGGCCGCAATGTGCAGCGTAATGTCCTTCACGAACTCGCGGAAATTCTCGTTCTTCGCGACGAAATCCGTTTCGCAATTCACTTCCACCAAAACCCCGACTTTCCCCTGAAGGTGAATGTAGGAGGCAACGATGCCCTCCTTCGTGGCACGCGACGCTTTCTTGCCCGCACTGGCGATTCCTTTGGTGCGGAGTGCCGCCTCTGCCTTCTCCAGGTCGCCGCCCGAATCAGCCAGTGCACGCTTGCAGTCCATCATGCCGGCGTTGGTTTTCTCCCGGAGTTGTTTAACGAGTTGAGGATCGATATCAGCCATAAATGAGAAAAGTTGAGAGTAGGAATAAACGGGGACGCGCTCTCAGGGTGCGTTGACCATGACCCGCCCCAGCCAGGCTGATGCGCGACTAGGCAGAAACGCCCGCCATCTCCACCTGCTCGCGCACACGCGCTTCCCCGCTGGCAGAGACGATTGCGTCCACCAACTTCTGGAGCACCACGCGAATCGCGCGAATCGCGTCGTCGTTCCCGGCGATCGGATAATCGATGATCTCCGGATCTGCGTTCGTATCGACGATCGCGACAGTTGGGATGCCAAGCCGCTTGGCCTCGAGGACCGCGTTCTGCTCGCGCGTCGTATCGATCACAACCATCGCGTCGGGCAGCTTCGCCATTTCGAGAATGCCGTCGAGGTTCCGGCGGAGTTTTGCACCTTCCCGGCCGAGCGCCGCGAGCTCCTGCTTCCCCATTTTCTTGTAATCGGGCGATTGCTCGATGTCTTCGATATACTTCAGGCGGCCGATGCTTTTCCGGATGGTCGCGAGATTCGTGAGCGTGCCACCGAGCCAGCGCTGATTCACATAAAACTGCCCGCACGCAGTCGCCGCTTCCTTGATGGCTTCCTGCGCCTGCTTTTTGCAGCCGACGAATAGAATCTTGCCCCCGCGACGGGTGACTTCCTGGAGAAAGTCGGTCGCGCGCTGCAGTTGCTTCACGGTCTCATCGAGGTTGATGATGTAGATCGCGTTGCGCTGCTCGAAAATGAAAGGCTTCATCTTCGGATTCCAGCGCTTGGTCTGGTGACCAAAGTGGACACCTGCTTCGAGCAGTTCGGGTACTAATTCAGTCGGTATTGCCATACGGAGAAAACGTCGCCGCAGCGCGTGGCGCAGCGGACAGGGAAGATGCTACACAGGGTTATCAAAGGCAAACACAATGTTAGCTGCTGACGGAGCCCTGCTTCGTGTGTTCAGAGTAGCGTGCCAACAGCCAGCAGAGGTCCGAAAGCCGGTTCAAATATCGCAGGATTTCGCGGTTAAAGCCGCTGGTCTCGTTCATGACGGCAGCCACGCGGCGCTCGGCGCGCCGGCACGTGGTGCGGGCAATATCTAGAGCCGCCGACACCATCGTGCTGCCGGGGATGGCCCAACCCTTGAAGTGCAACAGTTTGTCTTTTTCCAAGTCGTCGATGATGGCGGTCAGGCGGTCCACCATATCGGAGGTCGTCAGCTGGTACCCGTCCTTGACGTAACGAGTGAGGTCCTCAGGCGCCGTCGCAAGTTCGCCCATCACGAGGATCAAGTCCTTCTGCACCGCAAGAACGTGATCCGAGATAAACGCATCGGTCGCCGTGACCCGCACCAGACCGAGCGCGGCGTTGAGTTCGTCGACGCATCCATACGCATCCACGCGCATGTCGGTCTTGAGCACACGGCGCCCATACATGAGCGAGGTCTCACCAGCGTCTCCGGTCTTGGTCGCGATCGACATCGATTAGTCCTTAAAACGCGAATGACGAATCAGCTTGCGCCAATTCGTCATTCGACATTCTGGGTTGGGATTGGGTTATCCGAGCGCTGGCTGTACGTCCGGCTCGTCCATGAGGGATGTGCCGACCTGCTCGCCTAGCTCGACGAGCTTGATCTCGCGAACGGCCGGGAAGCCGGTGCCCGCTGGGATTAGGTGACCCATTATCACGTTTTCCTTGAACCCGCGGAGACGGTCTACCTTGCCGAGCGTTGCCGCTTCCGTGAGCACCCGCGTGGTGTCCTGGAACGAAGCCGCGGAAATGAAGCTGTCGGTTTCGAGCGAAGCCTTCGTGATTCCGAGCAGCACCGGTGTCGCTTCGGCGGGCTTGCCACCCTGCGCCACGACTTCGGCGTTCTCCTTCTCGAAGTCGAGCCGGTCCACCTGATCACCCCACAGGAGCCTGGTGTCGCCCGGATCGGTGATCTTCACCTTGCGCAGCATTTGTCGCACGATGATCTCGATGTGTTTGTCGTTAATCTCCACGCCTTGCAGTCGATAGACTTCCTGCACTTCGTTAACCAGATGCTCCTGCAGATCCTGCGGCCCGCAGACCTCGAGGATTTCATGCGGAACAACCGGACCTTCGGTGAGCTGTTGCCCCTTCTTCACGAAGTCGCCCTTGAACGCAATGATGTGCTTCGTGAGCGGGATGAGATGCTCTTCTTCGGCTCCAGTTTCGGTGTCCTTGAGGATGAGGCGGCGCTTGCCACGAACAGTGCCGCCCATGTCGACAACGCCATCGATCTTCGCGATCTCGGCGGCGTCCTTCGGACGACGCGCTTCGAAGAGCTCCGCTACGCGCGGCAGACCACCCGTGATGTCCTTCGTCTTCGCGACTTTTCGCGGTGTCTTTGCCAGTAATGCGCCCGCCTGGATCTTCTGCCCTTCGTTCACGATGACGTGAGCGCCGGCGGGAATGGAGTAGCTGGCGAGAATCTCTTTCTTATCGCCGACAACGACGATCTGCGGATGGAGATCCTCCTTGTGCTCGATGATGACCGTGCCCATCAATCCGGTCGCTTCATCGACGTCGCGCTTCATCGTCACGCCCGCGATCATGTCGCGGAACTCGATTTTACCAGTCTTGTCCGTCAAAATCGGGACGTTATACGGATCCCACTGGACAAACGTCTCGCCTTTCTTGACGTGCGAGCCGTCGGCTTTCGCGATAACGGAACCGATCACTACGTTGTAGCGCTCGAGCTCGCGTCCATCAGCGTTGTGCACGCCGATCGAGCCGTTCTTGTTCAGAACGATCCAGCTGCCGTCCAGTGCCTGCACCGTGCGGAGATCGTTGAACTGCAAGGTCCCATCGTTCTTCGCCTTGATGATCGGCTGCTTGAACGTCTGCGAAGCCGTTCCACCGATGTGGAACGTACGCATCGTCAACTGCGTGCCGGGCTCGCCGATGGACTGGGCGGCAATGATGCCGACGGCCTCGCCGAGTTTCACAAACTGCCCCGTCGCGAGATTACGGCCGTAGCAGTGTGCGCAGACGCCGCGTCCCGTTTCGCAAGTGAGCACCGAACGAATCTTCAGGCTCTCGACGCCAATCTTTTCGATGGCTGCTGCGGTCGGTTCATCGACCAGCTGGTTCGCCTTGATGATCTTCTTCTTCGTGACAGGGTCAGCAATCGTTTCACAGCTGACACGTCCAACGATGCGGGTAGAGAGGTCGACGACTTCTTCGTCACCCTCGTAGATCGAGCGGACAACGATGCCGTTCACCGTTCCGCAATCCATTTCGTTGATGATCACGTCCTGCGACGCGTCGACGAGCTTACGGGTGAGATAACCCGAGTCCGCCGTCTTCAGCGCCGTATCGGCCAAGCCCTTACGCGCGCCGTGGGTCGAGATGAAATACTCGAGCACGCTGAGGCCTTCGCGGAAGTTCGATGTAATCGGGCGCTCGATGATTTCGCCGGACGGCTTCGCCATCAAACCGCGCATACCGGCCAGCTGTTTGACCTGTTGACGGTTGCCACGCGCACCTGAGTCGACCATGAGGAAAACCGGGTTCAGTTCCTTGCGGCCTTCGTTGTGCTCCAGGGTCCGGAACATCACGTTGGAGATCTCGTCACCGGCGTGAGTCCAGATGTCGATGATCTTGTTGTAACGCTCACCATCCGTGATGATCCCCTTGCGATACTGCTGTTCGACCTGCTTGATCGCCTTGTAGGCGTGATCGAGTTCGGTCTGCTTCTCTTTCGGGATGATCATGTCATTAATCCCGATCGAGATGCCGGCCTTGGTCGCTTCGCGGAACCCGAGTTCCTTCAGCTTATCGAGCGTCTCGACGGTCCCGTCCTGGCCGGAGACTTGGTAGCAACGCCAGATGATGTCGCTGAGCTGTTTCTTGCCCGCGGCCTTGTTGAAAAAGCCCATTGCCTTTGGCCAGATGTCGTTAAACATCACGCGGCCAGCGGTGGTTTCGATGACGCGATCCGTGGAATTGCCGTAAATGGTTTCCTTGCCGTGGTCCGGATTTTTAAACCGGATCCGGTCATGCGCTTTGACAGAGCCGTCTGCCATCGCGAACTCGACTTCGACGGCATCCGCGAAGAGCGGCAGCCGTGTCTCGGCGGCAGCACCAGCGGCGCGGCGGGGATTCTGCGTCAGGTAATAGCAACCGAGCGTGATGTCCTGCGACGGTGTCGTGATCGGCTTTCCGCTCGAAGGCGAGAAGATGTTGTTCGGCGCGAGCATGAGCATCCGCGCTTCCATCTGCGCCTCGACTGAGAGCGGCACGTGCACCGCCATCTGGTCGCCGTCGAAGTCCGCGTTGTATGCGGTACAAACGAGCGGGTGAATGCGGATCGCCTCACCTTCGATCAACTGAGGCTCGAAAGCCTGGATCGAGAGACGGTGCAGCGTCGGCGCGCGGTTCAGGAGAACCGGGTGACCCTTGGTGACTTCTTCGAGGATGTCCCAGACTTCGGGCGTCTGGCGCTCGATCATCTTCTTCGCGCTACGAACAGTATGGACGTAACCGAGATCCTTCAGCCGCCGAATGATGAAGGGCTCGAACAACACGAGCGCCATCTTCTTCGGCAGACCACACTGGTTGAGCTTCAACTCGGGTCCAATGACGATGACGGAACGCCCCGAGTAGTCGACGCGCTTGCCTAACAAGTTCTGGCGGAAGCGACCGCCCTTACCTTTGAGCATATCGCTCAACGACTTCAGCGGACGATTGCCGGCGCCAGT
>JACDCC010000019.1 GCA_013694595.1 Chthoniobacterales bacterium | reverse complement strand
AACCGCCCGCACAATCTGTGGGAAACGGTGAATGGGAGGCACAGCACCCACGGCGATTTCGACCGTCGCGCGAGGGACTGGAGCGCCTGGTGGGTCATGTCGAAAAATCGCGGATGGATTGCCGCCGCGGGTGTCGCGCTCCTCGCGCTCGCGGCGG
This sequence comes from Chthoniobacterales bacterium, assembly GCA_013694595.1. Lineage (GTDB taxonomy): Bacteria > Verrucomicrobiota > Verrucomicrobiia > Chthoniobacterales > UBA10450 > JACCTI01. The sequence goes on along the minus strand of JACDCC010000019.1, from coordinate 5,217 downwards.
GAACTGTCGCCCGGCAGTTGGATGATTGAACCTGTTTATGTCCGACGACAGCATACCGCCCGGCTGGGATTACAACCCGGCGAGCTGGAGCCAGCGGCTGCCGATTGTCGGCCTCGCAGTGCTCGGCGGACTGATCGCCACGTACCTCGCGCTGTATCAGTACCGCGTGTTCCCGACCGTGTGGGAACCGTTCTTCGGAAAGGGCAGCGAGGTGGTGCTCAATTCGAAAACGTCGCGCCTTCTGCCCATCTCCGATGGCGCGCTCGGGGCACTCGGATATGTGGCCGACGCGCTGGCTGGCGTCATCGGCGGCGCGCGGCGCTGGCGCACCATGCCATGGATTGTCGTGCTCTTCGGGCTCGCCGTCGGGCCGCTCGGCAGCATCAGCATTGTGCTCGTGATCCTGCAGCCAGTGCTCTACGCGAGCTGGTGCACCCTTTGCCTGACGACGGCCGCCATCTCGGTCCTGATGATCGGTCCGGCGATGGATGAAGTGCTCGCGAGCCTGCAATATCTCAAGCGTGTCCGCGCCGAAGGCGGATCGGTTTGGCGAGCGTTCTGGGGTCTGAAACCCGATAGCGATCATGTGGCCGCACGCTCTCACCGCCGCACTGGGCATCTGGTTGATGCTCGCCCCCGCGGTGCTCGGCTACGGCGGGGCAGCGCACCACATCGCCGGCCCGCTGATCGCCTCGTGTGCGGTCATTGCGTGGTGGCAGGTCACGCGCGGCTTGCGCTGGATCAATGTGTTGCTCGGGCTCTGGTTACTCGCCGCACAATGGGTGCTCGGCTACGGAGCGAGCCTGGCCGGAATGAACAGCATGATCACAGGCGCCTTGCTTGCAGGTTTGTCCTTCATAAAGGGCAAGAGCGAGAAACCATTCGGCGGCGGCTGGCGGGAGCTGCTTCGGCCGCCCGGTGTGTAGCCTCGCCTCGGGTGCCCGCTTCTGGCAGGCTCACAGGCAGGTGCGGAGTCCTGCCTTCTGAAGGATGGTTGAAACGCTGGCCGCCGCGAGGCAGTGAAATCCATCGATGAAGTTCTTCACCTCACAACTGGCGTTCTTCCTCCAGACGACGACCACGCGCCGTAACATCCGGCTGCTCTTTCGGTTTCTCCTCGCGCTCACCGCTCTCGTCATCGTTTACAGCGTCCTCTTCCACGTCCTGATGGTTTACGAAGGACAAGAGCATAGCTGGATCACCGGCGTTTACTGGACGCTCACCGTGATGAGCACGCTCGGCTTCGGTGATATCACCTTCCGGAGCGATCTCGGCCGTCTCTTCTCCGTGGTCGTGCTGCTCTCGGGAATGGTTTCTCTCCTGATGCTGCTTCCGTTCACCTTCATCGAATTTTTCTATGCGCCCTGGATGCGCGCGCAGTCGGAGGCGCGCGCACGCCGCCGTTTGCCTGCTGCAACCCAGGGCCACGTGATCCTGACGAACTACGATCCAGTCTCGATCGCGCTGATTCAAAGGCTCAAGCGCTACGGCTATGCTTACGCGCTACTCGTCGGTGATCTGGGGGAGGCGCTGCGTCTTTACGACCTCGGGATCAAGGTCGTGTTCGGGGACATCGACCGTCTGCAGACCTACGAAAGGGCGCAGATCCAGCAGGCTGCGATGGTGGCCGCCACCGGAACTGATGTGGTCAACACCAACGTCGCGTTCACCGTGCGCGAGCTCTGCACCGAGGTGCCGATCGTCGTCACCGCAAACTCCCCGGACGCCGTGGACATCCTCGGGCTCGCCGGCAGCACGAAGGTCATTCAGCTCGCCGAGATCATGGGCCAGGCGCTCGCCCGCCGCATCACCGGCGTGGACGCGCGGGCGCACGTCATCGGCGAGGCGCGGGAGATTTTAATCGCGGAGGCGACGGCCGCGGGGACACCGCTGGTCGGCAAGACGCTCGCGCAAAGCAAGCTTCGGCAAAATGCGGGGGTCACGGTCATCGGCCTCTGGCGCCGCGGGCAGTTTGAAATGGCAACCGCGGAGACGCGCATCGATGCCGACTCGGTGCTGGTGCTCGCGGGTTCGACCGAACAACTGAACGCCTATGACGAACTGTTCTGCATTTATCACGTGAGCAGCGAGCCGGTCGTGATCATCGGCGCCGGCCGGGTGGGACGCGCGACCGCGGCCGCCCTGGCCGAGCGCGAAGTCGATTATCGCATCGTCGAGACCAATCCGGATCGCATTCGAAACGACAAGTATATCCACGGCAGCGCCGCGGATCTCGCCACCCTCGAGAAAGCCGGCATCCGCGCTACGCCCGCCGTGGTCATCACCACGCACGACGACGACACGAACGTCTATCTGACACTCTACTGCCGGAAATTGCGGCCCGACCTGCAGATCATCAGCCGCGCGACGCTCGAACGGAACGTCTCTACGTTACACCGCGCGGGCGCCGATTTTGTCCTCTCCTATGCTTCCATGGGGGCGACGATGATCTTCAATGTGCTCAGACAAACCGATATCCTCGTCATCGCAGAAGGTTTGCACGTGGCGGAAAGCGAAGTGCCCGAAGCGCTCGTCGGAAAAACGCTCGCCGAAGCCGCTATCCCCCGGGACACCCAGTGCAATGTGGTCGCGCTGCGGACGAACGGTGAGCTGAAGATGAATCCCGGTCCGGAGGTGCGTTTGACCGCCGGAGCGGAGCTGCTTTTGATCTGCACCACGGAGGGCGAGCAACGCTTCGTCAGGCGCTATGGTGCCGGGCCTGCTCGCAACGGACGATCGAATACGGTGGCCTCAGAACGCAGCGCCTAGCGCAGGGAGTCATTGGCAGATCTCCCTTCGGAGAGAGACATCCCTCCACGTGTCCCTCCTTGAAATGAATGCGAAAAACTAAGTGCGGGACACGGCCTAAAAACAGCAGAATCCCGACGGCTTTGTGGCCGCTTCTCAAGATTTGCCTGCCATCACAATTTTTTTCCGATGATGGTGACCGGCGTGCCTCGGTCGATGAGAAGCTGGAGCTCCACCAAATCTTCTTTGAGCAAGGCGATGCCGCGCGGAGGGATATCGGGATTCGGTGCTTTGCTCTCCGTCTCTGAAATTTCGACGGCCGATTCGGATACGCCTTCTTCTTCCGAGACTCCGTAGAGGACGTAGCTGCCGCTGGCGAGATAAAGCCACGGTGTGCTCGCTGCGCGTTCGCTGTCCGTAGGACTCGCCAGCATCGTGCCCTCTTTCCAGAAGGTGACTCCTTTCATCTTGGTCGTAATCGGGGCCTTGATCGCGCGCCGCAGATTGATCGCGACGATCGGATATTGCTTAAAGAAGCCGTCGCCAGTGTGCACGACGGCGCGTTCGTTAGGCAGATCGAGAGTGACGGTGAATTCCGCGATGGGAACGAACAGCTTGTCGCCCGGCTGGAGCCGATCGGAGGCCATGTTGTTCGTGCGCATGATGACCTGCGGGGTGGAGTCGAGCGCGCGTGCGATCCGCCAGAGCGTGTCGCCTCGCTTGACGACGTATTCGGTTTTGCCGAAAGGCACCTCAGTGGAGAAGAACATCTCGGTGTTGATCTCGCCGAGGAGCGCACGCGCTTCTTTTGCCTCCGGCCGTTTTCCTGAGATGCGAAGCTGTTTGTGGAGAAGCTTTTGCGCGTCGCCCTGTTTGCCCTCGGCCCGAAGTTTCCGGGCCCGCTCGATCTCGGCGACGATGGGCGGCACGTAGGCGACCCGTTCCGCTCCCTGCGTCTGAACCAGGGGGCGGTAAGGATGCAGCGCGTCAAAGGCGAGGTAGCCGCCGCCGCCGAGGACAAACGCGGCGAGCACCGTCACGGCCAGGAGTTGAAGCTTTGTCATATTGCCTTCGGTGGCGAAACGTGGCTGCCGGTGAGGCCGCGCGGTTTTGTCCCTCCACCTCCTATTTCCATAACCCATTTCGAGCCGGTGCGCCGCGCCTCGCGCTTCCCTTTCGCAATTGTAATGCCGGGGAAACCGACAGGTAAGTTTACGGACCGAGGATCCCACCATGCTTCAACCATTCGATAAGTTGCGCGGCTGCAAACTAGCCGCGTCCGATGGCGAGATTGGCGAGGTCAGTGAGTTCTATTTCGACGACCGGCAGTGGACGGTGCGGTATCTGGTTGTCACCACCGGCTCGTGGTTAAAGGGACGGCACGTTTTGATCGCGCCGGGTGCGCTCGGCGAGTTCGACGCCCAAAGCGGCACGCTCGCGGTGAACCTCACCCAGGAGCAGGTCCGCAACTCGCCTCCGCTCGATTCCGACAAGCCAGTCTCGCGGCAGCACGAAAGCGAATTGCACCGCCATTACGGTTGGGATCCGCACTGGGTCGTGCCCGGCGCGGCCGGCCTGGGAGCTTACGCGCCGGCGGTCTTCGCACAGCAGCAGGCGCTGGCCGATCCGCCACCGCCGGAACGTGCGGAACCCGAAGGCGACCCACATCTGCGCTCGAGCAGCGAGCTGGTGAATCGTTATGGATTTCACGCCCAGGACGGCGAGATCGGCGTGGTCGACGATTTCGTGGTCGATGATAAAGCCTGGCAAGTGCGCTATCTCGTGGCCCGCACCGGTCCATGGTTGTTCGGCAAGCAGGTGCTCCTCGCGCCGGAGTGGATCGAGCGAATCTCGTTCGAGCAGTGGCAGGTCTTCGTCAATCTCCCGCGCTCCGCGATCAAGGACGCGCCGGTCTTCGACTCGGAGGCGCCGATCAGCCGCACGTATGAGCAGCGGCTGCACGACCACTACGGTCGCAAGACATACTGGGACGCGGTCGAAGCGAGAGGGAAGTAACGGCGTGCTAAATCGCATGCAGATCAAAGTCCTTCTTCTTGGCGTCGCCATCGCCACAGGAGGCGTCGGCCCAGCATCCGGGCTCGAAGATCCACCGCCGCCGAAGCGCGTGCCGAAACATCTCGAGAGCGACAAGGAAATTCAGACCGCGATCGTGAAGGGCATTGTCGCCAATCCTAACGTCTTTGCTGCAAGCCTGCGGGTCGAAGTCGCGGACGGCATCGTGACCCTGCGCGGCCGCGTGCGAAACCGCGAGGCGAAAGCTGCCGCCGGAAAGATTGCCCGCTCTGCCCCTGGCGTGCGCCGGGTGGAGAACCTGCTCAAGATCGCGCCGGAGCGCACTCGCTAGCTAAGCTAAAGCTAAGTTAAGGCGTGTTCATGCACTTTGGGAGCGAAGACACACAGCGGTGGGATGACGCCGGAGGCGTCGCGGAAATTAGTCGGTGGGTTTCG
>JACDCC010000011.1 GCA_013694595.1 Chthoniobacterales bacterium | reverse complement strand
GCCGACGAGGTTGCCGTCGTCGGCTGACGCCACAAAACACCGTCCGTTGCGGGACGGGCGACGGCGCCTAGCGGGCGCCGGAGAACGCATTCGGCGGCAGCGTGCATGGTGATGGCTAGCCGCAAGTGGGTCGCCGATGATGTGAGTAGAGCGGCTGTCGGGAAGCTCATTCCTGCCAGACCGACGTTCTCGCCCGAAGGCTGATGCGGTGAGGCAGGATGAAGACTGATGCCAGCCGGACGGTCACCGGAGAAACCCACAGCGCATCCGCGCCAAAACCTGTCCGTTGTGTGACCGCCCGAACTGGCGTGAAGCACAATCATAGAAAACACCGAGCCGCTCGTGACAATCAGGCCAGCGGTGATCGGCGGCTCAGGGAAAACCTTACGACCGCCGCGTGAGCTACGGAGCGCGGGCGAGAACGATGCAGGAGTTGATCCCGCCGAACCCGAACGAGTTGCTGAGCACGTGATTCAGCTCGGCGGCGCGGCCGTGATTCGGCACGACATCGAGATCGCACGCCGGATCTGGATGGTGCCGGTTGAGGGTCGGCGGAATCCAGCGCTGATCGATCGCGAGCGCGCAGATCGCGGCCTCGATCGCGCCGGTCGCGCCGAGTGGATGCCCGGTAAACGCTTTTGTGCCGCTCACCGCCACGCGCGTGGCATGGCTGCCGAAGAGCTGCTTGAGCGCCATTGTCTCGGTGCTATCGCTCAATTGCGTGGAGCTGGCGTGCGCGTTGATGTAGTCGATCTGCTCCGGCGCGACCGCCGCGTCGACCAGCGCGTCGTGGATGGCGCGGACGCACGATTCGCCGCCGGGCAGCGGTGAGGTCATGTGGAAGGCGTCGTTGTTGAGGCTGTAGCCGAGCACCTCCGCGTAAATGTGCGCGCCGCGGCTGCGAGCGTGCTCCAGTTCCTCAATGACGAGGGAAGCGCTGCCTTCGCCCATGACGAAGCCGTCGCGGGCAAGGTCGAACGGGCGGCAGGCCTCAGACGGCTCGCCGGTCGACTGGCTCATGGTTTTAATGATGGCAAACGCGCCGAAGGTGAGGGGGCTAAGCGGAGCTTCTGCGCCGCCGGCGATGATGACATCGGCGAAATCGTCGCGGATGTAACGGAGCGCTTCGCCCACGGCGACGGTGCCGCTCGCGCAGCTGTTGGAGTTCGTGGTGCCGACGCCGCGAAAGCCGAACTCGATCGCGATGTTCGAATGCGCCGAGCCACCAAATACCTGCAGCGCCAGGGTCTGGTTCACGCCGCGCGTTCCTTTCTTCAGGAAATGCGCGTGCTGGTTTTCGGCGTTTGCGATGCCGCCGAGCGCTGTGCCAAAGCTGACGCCGACGCGGTGCTGCGGCTGCTCGCGCGACCACAAAATCCCGGCGTCCTCGAGCGCCATCTTCGCAGAGGCGACGGAGAACTGCGCATACCGATCGAGCCGCTTCAGGCGATGCGGCGGGAAATGTTCCTCCGGGACCCAATCGCGAATCTCGCCGCCGCAATGCGCGTGAAAGGCGGTGGTGTCGAAACCGGAGATGCGTTTGATGCCGCTCTTTTCGGCGAGGATGCCGCGCCAGAACTGTTCGCGGCCGGTGCCGATGCAGGTGATCGGACCGATGCCGGTGATGACGGCGCGACGTTGTTTCTTTCCGTTGGGCATCGCCTCGATCGAGTGGTCAGCGTTGCGACTCGAGGTGCGCTTTCATGCAGCGCAGCGTTTGGTTGGCGATGTGGTCGATGAAAAAGCCGCCGATGATACGATCGGCTACCGGGGCGAGCGCGGGCACGCGGAAGCGAAGATCATGGATGATTTTCACAAGCACGCCATCCGGTGTTTCCTCGAAGGTCCAGACCACGCGCATGCCTTTCGTGAACGCCTTCAGATGATGGAAGCGCACCTCGCGTCTCTCGCGATCGATCATCTGCTCGGAGGTCCACGAAATCGGAATGCCGGAACGCACCGCTGCCATCACCACGATGTTACGCTCGGCGCCGCGCTCCAGATACTTGATGTAACGATAATGCGGCAGGATTTCCGGCCACCGCTCGAGGTTCGCTGCGGTCTCGAAGATGGCGCTCACCGGCGCTTGCATGACGATGGATGTAGCCGTGTGCATCAGGAGAGAGACGGCCGCGAGCTTGGATTTGGAAGCGGAGCCACCCGAAGGGAAGATACACCGGTTTAACCCGCCGCGGGCGTCACGGTTTCGGGTTTTTCGCTGCCCTTGGCCCTCGGCCGGCGCCGGCGCTGGACGCGGTAAGTGAGGATACATTCGTCGCCAACAGTGCGCATATCCGTGAGTGAACAGCGAATGCTGGCCGGGAGAAACTCGGTGCTGAGGCCCGTGAGCGTAGGAGCTTTCGCGCCGCCGAAAAGGTAGGGCGCGATCGTGAGGTTCAGCTGGTCGATCAGGTCGAGCTCGAGCATGGAGCGAAACAACGCCGCGCCGCCTTCGCAGGCGACGGTCTGCACCTGGTAGTCGCGGCGGAGCTGTTGCAGCATCCAGGCGAGGTCAACCGCGGGCGCTTCGGTCAGGTGGAGCGTGGCCTTTTCGCGCAAGAGTTTCTGAAAACTCCGCGGCATGCGCGTGGTGGAGAAGATTACGATCGGCGCGATGTCGGAGCCGAAGATCTTCAGGCCGGCATCGATCCGGCCCTCATTCGAGACGATGACGCGCAGCGGCGAGGGGGTTTGTCCCCGCGCGATGCGCTCCTCGCGCAGCTCGCCTTTCGGGAGGCCGAGACGGACGTTGTCTTTCGTAAGCGTGCTGTGGCCGACGAGCACCGCATCGGCCAGCGCGCGCTGCCGGAGCAGGTGCATCTTGTCTTCACGTGACGTGAAGTCGACCGGCGTGAACTCGCGCGTCGTGATCTTTCCATCCGCGGTCATCGCGAAAGTGGCAGCGACGAATGCACGGCGAGGAGGCCGCTGGCGCGGCGAAGCGGCGGAACTCACGCGGGACGTTCACTCTCCTTCTCGAGGATGCGATGCTCGAACGTGGCGACTTCGCGTTCCATGTCGCCAAACTTCACCGGACCCGAGGCTCCGCTCGGCCGATACAGCAGGTAAATGAGCCCGCCGGGCGCGGCGCAGGCGAGCATGACGAGGAAGCTCATCGACCCAATCAACACCGCCTTCGCCGGCTCGACCCCGAGGAGACCGTTCAACATCACCTGCAGAATGTGCTCGCGCACGCCGACGCCCGCAAAGCTGATCGGGAGCGAAGAGATCGTGCGCTCGACCGGCATGATGGCAAAGAAGTCGACCACCGGAACGAAGACGCCGAAGGCGAAGGCTACGAAGAGAAAAGTGGTGAAGGTGGCGAGATGTGCGACGAGCGAACAGAGAAAGCCGACGACGGTGGCGGTCCAATGACGAGCGTAGAGATGGTAGGCGGCCGAGAGCTCGATCAGCTTCTCGCGTCCGGGAAACTTCGTCGGGAGGCGGTCGAGCAGATTGAAGCCGCTGATGATGAAGGTGGAGATGAGCGACGCAACGGAGAAGCCGAGGACAACGAGCAATGTCCAGACAAGGTTGCGCGTCTCCGGTGTTCGCGAGAGGAAGTCGTAACGCAGGCCGATCAGCGTGCCGGTGATCGCCACCAGCGCGACCAGGCCGATGATGCGGTCGAAGAGAACCGCGAGGAGCGCGCCGGTAATTTTGCCCGGTGTCTCTTTGACCAGCAGGTACGACTTCACGATGTCGCCGCCGGTGCCGCCGGGTAGAAATTGATTGAAGAAAAGGCCGATCATGAACAGGGCGGAGACGCGCGGAATGGTCAGGTGAATGCCCTGCACTTTCATCAGGACGTGCCACCGCATCGCGGCGGCTGCTTCCACAACGAAGTAAGCGAGGATGGCCGCGCCGATCCACCGGAAGTCGGCATTCTGCAGGGCGACCGCCATCTTCGCGCGCTTTTCCGGGTCGTGGAAAACCCAGTAGAGCACCGCGATGGTGACGCAGAGCTGCAGGATGGTGAGCAGGATCTTTTTCATTCGCCGAAGTGGCTCTTCCAAGTGGAAACGGAACGGCGGATGTCTTCAGCTGTTTTGCGCGGGCTCATTTCCCAGACAAACAAGCACGTCGGCGGCAGAAGGGGGACGAGCTTGAGGAGATCGACGTCGCCGGCGAACGGGACCTGGTGATCCTGCGCCGGCCAGATGCAGTCCTGCAGATGGCAACCGAACGCGCGCGGCCCGATCGTCCTGAGCCACTCTTCGTGGTTGAGGAAGCCGAGGTTCTCCTTGATCTGGATGTGTCCGAAATCGTGCCAATAACCGGCGGCCGGTGAGTTGAGCTCGTCGAGCAGCGCCGGCAGCTCCTTCTCACTCGGCATTTCCTCGTACCCGCGTCGGCCTTCGATGCCGAGGCGCACGTTTTTGCTGGCCGCATAATCGACAATGCGGCGCAGGCATTCCCTCACGCGCTCGAGGTGCCACGGTGCGTCTTTTTCCCGCTTCTTCACCGCGTCTATCTTGCGCCGAACATACTCTCGCGAGAGCAGCTGTCCGGCTTTGACGAGCTTGATCAACTCATCGGTGATCGGGTTCATTGGCACCTCGCCGCAATGCAGGACCACGAACGGTGCGTTCAGCCGCTCGGCGAAATCGATTGTCTGGAATGTCTGTTTCACCGCGCGCTCGCGCTCCGCCGCCGCGCCGGCCGAAAACATGTAGCAGTCGGGCGAGGCGCGCATGATTTCGACCGGTAGCGGGCAGAAATTGTGCAGGCTGCTGAAGCGCACTTCGCCAGCTTCGAACATCTTCTGTATGCCCGGCACGAGCGAGATCCGCGTGCCGTGGCCGAGCTCCATGCAATCGAAGCCGAGCTCACCTTTGATCTCGCGCAGCATCTCGGCGCCGTCGGTGTGGCGGCTCGAGTTCCAGCAGGTGGAAAATGAAATCACCGGCTACTCGCTCCGCTTCTCCCTAACCAACGACCGCAGGCTCTGGCGCGGGTTCTACTTGCGGCTCCACGGGGATCGGCGCCGTGTGATCGCACCGGCTGAGCACGAAGAGCGCGCCGACGGCGTAGATCGTCGCCGCGACGGCCATCGCTGGTCGCATTCCGATCAAGTCCGACAAGCTCGTAATGACGAGCCCCGCGATCGGCATGAGTCCGAAAAAGCTGAGGCCGAAGACAGCGGAGATCCGGCCGCGCAACGCCGCCGGCGCGCGTTCCTGCACAATCGTGTTGGCGAGGCCGAAGTTCGTTGCGAGGCCGATCGCCAGCGCCCCCATCGCGGTTGCGGCGATGGCGAAGTTGCTCGTGCGCGACATGACGAACAAGGCAGACGCCACTACACAGACCGCGCCCATGATGAAGCGGATGCGTTTTCCGGGGGCGACGCTGAGCAGGCCTAACGAGCCAACCAGCGATCCGGTTCCGGAGACCGCCATGAGGAAGCCCATCCGCTCCGGACCCAGCCCGAGGAGATTGCGCACGTAAAGCGGCAGCATGACCGACACCACCGGGTAAACGAAAACGGTGGTCATCGCGATGAGCGCGATTAGCGACAGGATCGTGCGGTCTTTGCGCACGTAGCGGAACCCTTCCATTAACCCGCTGCGCCGCTGCTCCTCTTCTTCCGCCGTCCCGAGCTTCCGCTTCGGAATCGTCAGCATCGACACGATGAGTGCGAGGAAAGTGAAAGCGTTTGCGAAGAACGCTGAGGCCGCGCCCCACCAGGCGACGAGCAGCCCGGCGACGGACGGTCCCAGGAGGCGCGAGCCATGAAAGACGGACCGATCCAAAGCCACGGCCGCGGCGATCTGATCCTTCCGCACCAACTCCGGCACGAGCGCTGACAAGGCGGGCATTTCAAAAGCGATCACCACTCCGAGAATCGCGGCCAACACGATGATGTGCCAGATTTGGACATAGCCGAACAGCACCAGCAGGCCGAGGGTCACGGCGAGGCAGATCTGCACGATTTGCGCGATGATCAGGATCAAGCGCTTGTCGTAGCGATCGGCCGCAGACCCGCCGATCATGGTGAGCGCGAGCGTCGGCAATCCGGCGGCGAGATTCACCATCCCGAGCACGAGCGCTCGATCGGTGAGCGTGCTAAGCACCCAGCCCTGCGCCATGACCTGCATCCAGGTGCCGGTGTCGGAGATCGCCGAGCCGACAATGTAGCGCTTGAACGGGCCCCGCCGAAGCAGCTCCAGCGCCTTGCGGCGGAAGGGGATCTCTTCTTGCGGGTCCATGAGCAGAGACTCATACGCGGTCACGCCACGCGTCGCAACGAAACGACAGCCGAGCTCGAACTCGTGGGATTGCTTAGTCTGCCAGGAGGTCTGAAGGATCAGTGCATCTCCACCAGACGGAGTCGATCTGCCACTCTCCACCAGCCTCGCCGATGATCATGTGGAGCCGCACGGGACCCTCGTCGCTTCCCGCGTGGGTGCTCATTCGCTCCTCCGAAATTGGCGTTGCCGGAAAGCGGAACCAGAACGGCGCAGCGGTCGTTAGGCGCCTCGAATTTTTCAACGTTTTCTAGCCGTTGAACATCTCGCCGGTGCGATTGTCCTTTAGAGAAGAAATATGCGACCCGATAAGTTCACGCAGAAGATGCAGGAGGCGCTGCAGGCGGCACAGGATGTCGCCGGGCAGTACAACCATCCAGAGATTGCGAACGAGCACTTTCTGATGGCGCTGCTCGACCAGTCGGAAGGCGTGACGCGGCCGTTGCTGGAGAAGGTTGGCGTGCCGGCGGCGACGTTGCGGACGCGCCTGGATCAGGAGCTCGGCCGCCGCCCGAAAGTACACGGCAGCTCCGATCTGCGGCTCGGGAACGAGTTGCGCACGATGCTCGATGCCGCCGAGCGCGAGATGGCGAAGCTGAAGGATGAATTTCTCAGCGCGGAGCACTATCTGCTCGCGGTGAGCGATTCGAGCGCCGCCGCAGGTCGGGTGTTCAAGGAGCTCGGCGTCACGCGCGACAAGCTGATGCAGGCGCTGCAGCAGGTGCGAGGCTCGCAACGCGTGACTGACCAGAACCCGGAAGGGAAATACCAGACGCTCGAGAAATACGGGCGTGATCTGACGGAGCAGGCGCGCCGCGGCAGGATTGATCCGGTGATCGGTCGCGACAATGAGATCCGCCGGGTCATGCAGGTGCTGTCGCGCCGGACGAAAAACAATCCGGTACTGATCGGAGAGCCGGGCGTGGGAAAGACGGCTATCGTGGAGGGGCTCGCGCGGCGCATCGTTAGCGGCGATGTGCCGGAACCACTGAAGCGAAAACGGCTCGTCGCGATGGACATCAGCGCGATGGTCGCCGGCGCGAAATTCCGCGGCGAATTCGAAGACCGGCTAAAGGCATTCCTGAAGGAGGTCACCGACTCACAGGGCGAGATCATTCTTTTTATCGACGAACTCCACACAATCGTCGGCGCCGGCGCGGCGGAAGGGTCGGTCGATGCGTCGAACATGCTGAAGCCGCAGCTGGCGCGCGGTGAGCTGCGCACGATCGGTGCGACGACCATCGATGAGTATCGCAAGTACATCGAGAAGGACGCGGCGCTGGAGCGCCGTTTTCAGCCGGTCATGGTCGAGGAGCCGAGCGTCGAGGACACCATCGCCATTCTCCGTGGTCTGAAGGAGCGCTATGAAGTGCACCACGGCGTCCGGATTCAAGATGCCGCGCTCGTCGCGGCTGCCGTGCTTTCGCACCGCTACATTAGCGATCGATTCCTGCCGGATAAGGCGGTTGATCTCGTGGACGAAGCGGCGTCACGCTTAAAGATCGAGCTCGATTCGATGCCGGAGGAGATCGACGTGATCGAACGCGACATCATGCAACGCGAGATGGAGCGGCAGGCGTTGAAAAAGGAAAAGGATCCTGCGAGCAAGGAGCGGCTCACAAAGCTGGAGAAAGAACTCGCGGATCTGAAAAAAGAGAGCGCGAAGCTGAAGGCGCAGTGGCAGAACGAAAAAGGCGAGATCGACAAGGCGGGCAAGCTGCAGGAGGAGCTGGAGTCGTTGCGAACTCAGCTGGAGCAGGCGCAACGCCGCGGGGAACTGGCGAAGGCGAGCGAAATCCAATATGGCCGCATCCCGGAGCTGATGCGTCAGCTCGAAGAGCACAACCAGAAGCTGGCAGCACTGCAGGAGGGCGGGCAAATGTTGAAGGAAGAAGTCACGGAGGAGGACATCGCCCAGGTGGTCTCCAGCTGGACGCACATTCCAGTCTCGCGGTTGCAGGAAGGCGAACGCCAAAAGCTCGTGAAGATGGAAGAGCGGCTCAGCCAACGTGTCATCGGGCAGAAGCCGGCGATCAGCGCGGTGTCGAACGCGGTCCGCCGTGCGCGCGCCGGCCTCCAGGATGAGAACCGGCCGATCGGCTCATTCATTTTTCTGGGCCCAACCGGTGTCGGCAAAACCGAGCTGTCGCGCGCGCTGGCGGAGTTCCTGTTCGACGACGAAAACGCGATGGTGCGGATCGACATGAGCGAGTACATGGAGAAGCACACGGTCGCCCGGCTCATCGGTGCGCCTCCAGGTTATGTCGGCTACGAGGAAGGTGGGCAGCTGAGTGAGGCGGTGCGGCGGAAGCCGTATTCAGTCATTCTCTTCGACGAGATCGAGAAGGCGCATTCCGACGTGTTCAATGTGCTCCTGCAGGTGCTCGATGATGGCCGGATCACGGATGGCCAGGGCCGGACGGTCGATTTCAAAAACACCGTCATCATCATGACGTCGAACATCGGCTCGCAGTTCATCACGGAGGAGTGGCGACGCGACAAGGACTCATCGCTCGTGATGGATTCCCTCCGCCAGCATTTCCGGCCCGAGTTTTTGAACCGGGTGGACGAAAT
>JACDCC010000411.1 GCA_013694595.1 Chthoniobacterales bacterium | reverse complement strand
TCGAAGCCGCCACTGGAATCCCGGCGGAGAAAACGACTGCGCAATCGGAAGAGTTCACGCGCGTCGTTCTGGAAGTGCCGGTCCGCGCGCGTTATCCGCTACCGCCTTTGCCCGAGCCTTACGCCGGAGGTATTGGCCACTCGATGAAACATCCGTCCGGAATGCCCGCGCTCGCAGAGCGGCTGCACAAGTTGTACCCGCATCTGATGAGCGCGAACACCCACAACGGCAACGGTTCCAACGGAAACGGCGCCGCGGAGGCGAACGGCGTCGCGGCGATTCCGCCTTCGTTCATGCACGATCTGAAAGCGCAGGATTACGACCAGCTGCAAACGCCTTCATTCCTCTTCATGGACACCACTGCGGCTGATCTATTCGACCGCGCCGCAAAGCTCGCGCTCCGCGTCAGCACTCCGGAGATGCAGGTGATCAACGGCTACAGCATCAAGACGAACCCCGACGAACGCCTGATCAAGCTCGCGCTCGACTCCGGCTTTTATGCGGAGGCGATCAGCTTGCTCGAAGTGCAAAAAGCGCTCCAGGTCGGATTCAAACCTGAACAGGTCATCCTGAATGGCCCCGGCAAGTGGTGGCCTGCGGGCTTACTGCCGAAGGAGCCGATCCACGCGGTGTTCTGCGACTCGATCGCCGATCTCAACCGCGTCACCGCCGCCGCGGCGACGGGCGAGCTACAGTCGAAAGTTTTCGGGGTGCGGCTCCGCACGCCGCACATCACTTCGCGCTTCGGTATTCCGCTCAATACGCCCGAGGAGTTCCGCGCGCTGATCGACTCGGTCGGACTGCTGCCGCGCGACTCCACGTTCGGCGTTCACTTCCACATGGCGAGCAGCAACATCGGCGTGCGCCAATGGTGGCATCTCTACCAATCGATGCTCCGCTGGTGCAGCTCGATCGAGAAGCTCACCGGTCGCCAGATCGAGGTGCTCGACATCGGTGGCGGTTGGTTCCCGGATGACTGGCATGAAGGCCGTGAGGATGATTTCACGAAAGCGGTGAAGCACGCGAAGGCGACGCTCCCACACGTTCGGCAGATCATCTCCGAGCCTGGCAAAGCATTGGCGCAGCCCTCCATGGCGCTCGCGATGCGCGTTTTGGAAATCCAGGAGATCAGCGACGAAACGACGGAAGCGGTCGTCGACGGCTCCATTGCCGAGCTGCCGATGTATTTCTTTTATCCGCATCGCATTCTCCGTCGCAACACTGCGACCGGGGAATTGCAGCCGCTTAAGCGCGGCAAGACGCGGCTGATGGGTCGGCTCTGCATGGAGCACGATGAAGTTGCTTCAAATGTCGAACTGCCGGAAGGGACTCAGCCCGGCGATGTGCTGATCTTCTGCGACGCTGGCGGCTATGACCGGAGCATGTCTTATGTATTTGGGAGAGGATAAAAATATGGTGATTGATCTGGAACAAACGGGCGGCGCGGACGTCGACGCCGCGATTGCGAATTGGCAGAACTTCCCTGCGTCTTACATGTCGCACCACGGCGCACCGTGCTGCGACATCGCACGCGAGTGGATCACGGGGATGGATTTCTCGCAGCTGAATGCGGGGCATTCCCTCACCGGTCCGCGCTGGCTGCGGAAGCTTTTTAAATGGGGTCCATCGAAGTGGCCGATGCACTGGTGTGAAGCCGTCCAGGAGAAGACGCTCGATTGCGGTGCGCTCGGGGCGCTCTCGCACGAGCTGTATGTCGCGCGCGGCGTGCGCAGTTTCCCGGCGCAGTTCATCCTCGAGTTCAACGATGTCTCGACGCGCCACTGGGTCGAAACATGGGGCGCGGCGGGCAGCTGTGCGCCGTGGATCAGCGAAGGACTCATTTATCACGAGGGCTGCGCGGTCGCGGTAAGCGAGAACGAGATCAAGCTTTGGGATGCGACTGCGACGTGGTGGATCAACCCGAAGCAGTTTGGCGGCTATGCCGGCTTGTTAGCCGTGCGGGTATTCGACAACCAGGCCGAGCCGCCGAGCGTCTTCACCTGGGGCGAGCACCGCATCCCGGCGAATACCTGGCACAAGGTCGAACGCGCGACGGCGGACTTCGCCGCGAGGAAACCAGCGCCAAAGCCCCGCCGCAAACGCGCCCCTCGCGCGGCGAAGAAAGTTGCGGAACCGACCGTTGCGGCATGAGCGCGGAGGTTGCCGAGCGAGTCGATCCACGGATCAAGTATCCGTCGTACAAATCGTTCGACGAGTTCATCGACGTTGACTGGCTGAAGTCGCTCGACGGCTACGTCACGGAACGCATCCAGAAGCGGCTCGCCGAGGAAAAGGACATCCAGTTCTACACCGGCCCGTTCACGGTGAGCGAGAAAGCGCCGGTGAAGCCGGGCTCGAAGATGGCGTACCTCTCGCAGCCGAAAGGTGAGGATAACTACTACGATCTCAACAATCCAGACGCGTGGGAACCTGCCGAGGGTGCGACGGAATTTTCCGAGCTAATCGAGTTCATCGCGACGCTGCCGTTCAAGGCAACCGCGCGCATGCTGATTATGTACGATCCGGAAGGTCGCGCTGTCAGCGCGCACCGCGACCACGTCAGCTACGATCTCTGCCACGAGTTCATCTGGTTTCGCACGAACCTGCGGAAGCCGTTCTACCTGCTGAACGAGAATACGGGCGAGAAGCAGTACGTCGAGTCGCATAGCGCCTGGTTCGACAGCGTGAACCAGTTCCACGGGGGCGATGCGACCGGCGAGCTAGCCATCAGCATCCGCGTCGACGGGCTGTTTAGCGATAACTTCAAAGCGCGGATTCCCGTACCGAAAACCAACCTAGCCTCAACGCCATCACTGTGGGCGTGCACCGCAAACTGAGTCGCCGCGGCACCATGTCGATAATTCTCTGGCAACCAATCGCGAGTGACATGCGTATTATTGACAAGCGCATGCACCATCATCGTCACCGTCACGTTCTCTAGTCCTCGCCCGCGCTTCCTCTCACACTTACTCAACCACCCGAGAAAAGCCCGCGGCGCGTCAGTGCTCCGCGGGCTTTTCTTTTACCGACATGAATCTCGATTTCGCAAAACTCCAGGGCGTCGTGCCCGCCGTCGTGCAGGACCACCGCTCCGGGCGCGTGCTCATGCTTGGCTTCATGAACGAAGACGCGTTTCGCCACACAGTGGAGACTGGTTTCGCGACGTTCTTTAGCCGCTCGCGACAGAAGCTTTGGCTCAAAGGCGAATCGTCCGGGCACAGGCTCGTGGTGAAGGAAATGTTCACTGATTGCGATGAGGACACAGTGCTGCTGAAGGTGGAGGCGCTTGGCCCTGGCGTTTGCCACGCGGGCTACGAGAGCTGTTTCTTCCGCCGCTTTGCCGAGGGCGAATGGACCGAGTCGGAAGCTGCGACGTACGATCCAGCCGCAGTCTACGGAGGTGCGAAATGAAGCTGCGGCTCGGGATTCCGAAAGGCAGCCTCGAGAACGCCACGATCGATCTCTTCCGCCGCGCCGGCTTCAACATTGCGACGAGCAGCCGCTCGTACTTCCCTGCGATTGATGACCCGGAGATCGAGTGCATGCTCATCCGCGCGCAGGAGATGGCGCGCTATGTCGAAGATGGCATCCTCGACGCGGGGCTCACCGGCCGCGATTGGGTCGAGGAGAATGCCGCTGACGTCGAGCCGCTCGCCGATCTGATCTACGCGAAACAGAGTTTCGGCAAGGTGCGCTGGGTGCTCGCCGCGCCCGAGAGCTCGCCATTCCAGAGCGTGCACGATTTGCAGGGCAAGATCATCGCCACCGAGCTGGTCGAAACCACGAAGCGCTACCTCGCTCGCAACGGTGTGAGTGCGAAGGTCGAATTCAGCTGGGGCGCGACGGAGGTGAAGCCACCGGTGCTCGCCGACGCGATCGTCGAAGTGACGGAAACCGGCTCCTCATTGCGTGCGAACAAGCTTCGCATCCTCGAAGTGTTACTCGAATCGAACACACAGCTCATCGGCAACAAGGCATCGCTGCAGGACGACTGGAAGCGCCGGAAGCTCGACGACATCACGATGCTGCTGCAGGGCGCGATCAACGCGCTCGGCCAGGTCGGTCTGATGATGAACGTGCGCAAAGAGGATCTCGCGGCCGTGCTGGATGTCCTGCCCGCGCTGAAGAATCCAACCGTCTCGCATTTAAGCGACGAGGCGTGGCTAGCGGTGAACACGATCCTCGAGGAAACCACCGTGCGGCAGCTCATCCCGCGGCTCAAGGAAGCCGGCGCGCAAGGGATCGTGGAATACCCGCTGAACAAGATCGTGATGTGATCGCCAGCTACAGAAACAAACGCGTTGTAATCCGTCCCGTGAGAACCCTCATCCTAACCTTCTCCCACAGGGAGAAGGAACCTCTCTCCCTCGGGGAGAGACGGACGCGCAGCGCCAGTGAGGGGCAGCGTGCCTGACTGCCGTAACGTATGATCCGGATCATCGAAGCGGCTGACGCGAGCAAATTGCTCGCGCGAAAAAGCATTCGGCTCATCGAAGCGGAAGCCGTCGTGCGTCCGATCCTCGACAATGTGCGCGCGCATGGCGACGAAGCGGTGCTCGAGTATGCGCGCCAGTTCGACGGCTTCAATCGCGACGCGTTAGTAGTCTCGGAGCAGGAACTTACCGCAGCCGCTGATGCACTAAGCCCGGCGTTCCGCGACGCTGTTGTAACAGCGTCCGCGAACATCCGCGCGTTTGCCGAGCTGCAGTTGCCGGCGTCGAAAAGCATCGAGCTCACACCGGGTTTACGCGTGGGCCAGATCGTCCGTCCGCTCGACACAATCTGCGCCTATGTGCCAGGCGGACGCTATCCCCTTCCCTCTACTGTGATGATGACGGTGATCCCCGCACAAGTCGCCGGCGTGCCGAACATTTGCGTCACGACGCCAAAACCTTCGGTCGAAATCCTCGGCACCGCCGCCCTGCTCGGCGCCACGCGCGTTTTCCTCATCGGCGGCGCGCACGCGATCGCAGCGTTCGCATTCGGAACGGAGACAATCCCACGCGCCGATCGCATCGTCGGTCCCGGCAACATCTACGTCGCCGCCGCAAAGAAGCTGCTCGCCGGCGAAGTCGGCATCGACTTCATCGCCGGCCCGACGGAGATCATGATCATCGCGAACGAAGGCGAGCCTTCGTGGATCGCTGCCGACATGCTGGCGCAGGCGGAACACGACAGCGACGCCTCTGCGATTCTGCTCACGCACTCGCGACCGTTGGCGAATAGAGTGTCGGCGGAGATCGAGAAGCAGCTCGCAACGTTGCCAACCGCGCAGACAGCGCGTGCAGCGATCGAGCGAAACAGCGCGATCGTGCTCGTCCGCTCTGACGAAGAAGCGGTGCAGATCAGCAACAACCTCGCGCCCGAACATCTCAGCATTCACGATGCATCTCTGCTTTCCGAGATTCGGCACGCCGGCAGCGTCTTCATTGGCCCGCGCAGTCCCGAAGCAGCAGGCGACTACGCCAGCGGCCCAAATCATGTGCTCCCCACTTCCGGTGTCGCGCGCATCCGCGGCGGACTTTCCGCAGCTGATTTCGTGAAGGTGATTTCGACACAAGAATTCACCGGCGACGCGCTGAACCGACTAGCTCCAACAATCACCACCCTCGCTCGCGCCGAAGGTCTCGAAGCACACGCACGTTCGGTGGAGGTGCGCCTTTCATGAGCGCGCCACTTCAGCCGCGCGACGCCGTGCGACGGATGACGCCATACTCGCCGCCGACCGGCGGTCGCGCCGATAAGCTGCGCCTCGACTTCAACGAGAACACCGTCGGCTGCTCGCCAGCGGTGGCGGAGTTTCTGCGCACGCGCGTCACCGATGGCTTGCTCTCGGTCTATCCCGAATACAACGACG
>JACDCC010000374.1 GCA_013694595.1 Chthoniobacterales bacterium | reverse complement strand
GCTCTCTCAGGCTCGACAGAGTCTCGCCCTACCAGAAGGTCCGCGCACACTCGCGCTACTCTTCGCCGTCGAAGTAAATCCAGCGCGTTGCCCCTCAGCAGCTTCCGCTCAGGTGAGCGGACCAGATACTTGTCGCTGTCGGGATAATAACAGGACTCACCGATCGGATTGTCCGCCACCACGCAGATGACCAAGTCTCCCGTGCTGTTGTTGATGAGCTGGTGAGCTTCGTCGGGCTGGAAGATAAAGGCGTCCCCGGCCTCGATCTCAGTCGCCCCGCCCTCGTGACGAACACTGCCGCGGCCCGAGAGGACATGGTAAAACTCCCACTGCGCGGCGTGGGAGTGATACGGGTACGGCGTTTGTCCGGCGGGAATACGAATGATTTCCACATCGAAGGGATGGCGCTTCTTCAGATCCGTCGAGAACGGATCGCGTCCGAGCGCTTCCGAGATCCCTTTTCCGAAGCCGCCGAACTTCCCTTTGGGCGATGACCAGGAGTATTCAGCCAGCTCGTTCGTGTTGATCTTTTTCATCGTCTGTTCGTGGAGCCAGAGTTCATCCGACATCCCACGTGGTGATCTCCAGTTGATGGCCATCGGGGTCACGGAAGTAGATTGACTGGGAGATCTCGTGATCCTGGAACTCGAACGGGATTCCACGCTGCTCCAGCCCTTTTTGGGCCTTGAGGAATTCGGCACGCGCCGCGCGAAACGCGAGGTGCAACATGCGCGGGCCTGCCGGTGCGGCGTTCCGCGTCTCCTCGATCGGGAACAAAGCGAGCGCAGTCGTTCCTTTGCCGACGAACGCAGGCACTCCGTCCCACATCCCTTCGTGCCGCCGCTCCAATCCCAGGACATCGACATACCATTGCGCGGCGCGCTCGATGTCTTTGACAGAGAGCGCCACGTGATCGATCCCGTCCAGCTCGAACATACAACGCGAGAGTGCCGCACCGACCCGTCCACGGCAAGCGCGCCCAGTTTCAAGTTGCGAAAGAGCGGGCAACGCGTTGCGTAAGCCGCTATATGCGCAGCATCCTCCGCTTCTCCGCAATCGCTTTGTTGATTTCGCTCATGCTCGGCGCCGCTCACGCACAGGCGCCGCGGCCCCGATTTCGCCCCGCGCTTCTCGGCTCCGGTCCGGAGTCGCTGATCAACCGGATCAACGCTGAGGAGCTGATGAAGAAGGGACAGCAAGATGGCGCGGTGATGTTTAGCTCTCTCGCCGCGAAGGACGGGCGGCTTGTCCAAAGCCGGCTTTATCGCCCGATGCCCGGAAGCGATGCCCTCCAGGAGGAGCTGCGGCGGCAGTTGGATCAAACGAAGGTCGTGCCCGCCCTCTACAATCACCAGGCTGTGGACGTGCTCTTCTACGGCACGGTTGTGTTCAGTATCGTGAATCAGAAACCGCGGCTCCGGATTTTCCTGCATCAGGACCCACTGGAGCTGAAGAAGGAGAGTGACTTCATCGGGCCGCAGCCGGTCTTCGGTGCCGACTCGAATTTCGTCGGACTGCGCTACCCGCAAGGCGAGCACCCGGTGCCCGTGACGGGCGTCGTCGATCTAGGGGTGAGAGTCGACGGCGAAGGCGCCCTGCAGGAGCTGCGGGTAATCGCGGAGGAGCCGCCGTTACTCAGCTTCGGCAACGCAGCGCTCGCTGATTTCGACGGGGCGAAGTTCGTCCCAGCCTTCCGCGACGGCGATCCGGACGCGTCGAATACGGTCATCGCGGTCTGCTACGAAAACGAAGACTGATCGATTTCAAGGTCGCAGCGTAGGCGCCATTGCCTCCTCCGCGATGATCGAAGCGTCGTTCTTCGAGCGCGATCCGCTGAGCTGCGCACGCGAGCTAGTGGGAACGAAGCTCGTCTGGGGCGAATGTGCCGGCATTGTCGTCGAAACGGAGGCGTATCTCTCCGAGAACGACGAGGCTTGTCACACGTTTGTGCGCCCGAGTACGCGGGCGTTCCTCGCCCGCAATAAGCCCGGCACGGCTTACATTTACCTGAACTACGGCGTGCACTGGATGCTCAATGCGCTGGCAAAAGGCGATGGGGGGGCGGGATTCGTGTTAATCCGCGCGCTCGAACCGATCGCCGGCCTCGAGCTGATGAGGGCGCGCCGCGGCGTCGAGGAGGTGCGGAAGCTCTGCTCGGGCCCGGGAAAATTGACGCAGGCATTGCAGATCACGCGCGCCGACGATGAGCGCGATCTCTGCGCGGATGCAGCGCATCGCTTCTACCACCGGGAACACGGCGCTGTGGAGATCGTGGCGGATGAGCGGATTGGGATTACAAAGTCAGCTGACCTGCCCTGGCGGTTCACGTTGCGCGGCAGTCCTTTCGTCAGCGTTCCCGTGCGGAAGGCCAGCGCGTGCCGTTGACCAGCGCTCTGAACGCCGCGACTTTCCCCGTCCCATGGTAGCCCGGAAACAGCGTGTTCTTCTCGGGATGAGCGGCGGCGTTGACTCCAGCGTCGCCGGTTATCTGCTGCGCGAGCAGGGCTACGACGTCGTAGGCGTGACGATGAAGGTGTGGCCGCAGGATTGCATTTCGCGCGCCGAGGATAAGTGCTGCGGCCCCCAGGCGGTGGCCGACGCGCGCAACGTCGCGCATTCGTTAGGCATCCCACATTACGTGGTCGATGAAGCCGATCAGTTCGAGCGGCTGGTAATCGACTACTTTTCGAGCGAGTACCGCGCCGGCCGCACGCCGAACCCGTGCGTGATGTGCAACGAGAAGCTGAAGTTCGGCAATCTTTGGCAGAAGGCACAGGCGCTGGGCTGCGACTACATTGCCACGGGGCATTACGCGATCATCGAGCATCACGCCGACCATGCGGTGCTCCGCAAAGGAGCGGATGCGCGGAAGGATCAATCGTACTTCCTGTTCAGCCTGCGGCAGCCGCAACTGCGTCGCGCCCTCACACCGCTGGGCGGAATGTCGAAGCCGGAGATTCGTGACATTGCCCGCACGCTGGGGCTGAAGGTGGCGGAGAAAGTCGACAGCCAGGAAATCTGCTTCGTGCCCGGCAACGACTACAAAGCGTTCCTACGTTCGCATCTCGGCGAAGGCGAGTTCCACGAAGGCGGCATCTACGATCTCGAGGGCAATTTCCTCGCAGCGCACGGAGGCATCGAGATGTTCACGATCGGGCAGCGCAAGGGATTGCCCGGCGGCTCGGCGGCGCCCCGTTACGTCATCGACATTGATCCCGCGACCCATCGCGTGATTGTCGGCAGCGCGGAGGATCTCGTTTCCGAAGAGTTCGAGCTCGATCGCGTGAACTGGCACCCTGTCGCGGGCGTCGCGCGTCCCGGCTCACGGAACGCGAGCGATTTGCCTTCTGACGCTGTCCTGACAGACGGCGATCAAGCCGACGAGCCAATCGAAGTGGCGGTGAAAATCCGCTACAGCCATCCGGGCACGAAGGCGACGCTCTTGCCGCTTCCTGGCGACCGCGCTCGCGTGCAGCTGCATGAGCCGCAGAAGGCGATTACGCCGGGCCAGGCGGCGGTGGTCTACAATGGCGACGTCGTGCTCGGCGGTGGCTGGATCTGCCGGCAGGTGGCGATGGCGCCGGCGTAGCAATGGCCACGCGAATCGTGCTCGCGATCAGCACCTTTCCCGACGCCGAGACCGCAGCGGGCATCGCGGAGCAGCTCGTCACCGCCCGGATCGCGGCATGCGCGAACATCACAGCGCCCGTGCGTTCGATCTATCACTGGGAGGGAAAGCTGGAGAAGAGCGACGAAACGATGGTGTTCTTCAAGACGACTGAGGAGCGCTACGAGGAGTTCGCAAGAACGCTGCGCTCACTGCACCCTTACGAAGTCCCTGAAATAGTTTGCCTGCAGCTGGCGGACGGCCTCCCCGAATATCTGCAATGGGTCGAGCGCAGCTGCAGCCCGTTTTAGCAGCTATCGGTCGCTGCGCCCCCGTCCGCGACCACGCCCCTGTCCGCCTTCTGAATCCGCAACCGCCTCCGGCGGCGCGCCGGTCCGGAACTCGCGGTGCCGGATTTTACCTCCCGCATGCGCGACAAATCCGCCGAGCGCGAGCGCAATCATACCGCCCGCGAAAGCTGCAAGCGCCAGCAGCATAGCTGAACGCGGCCAGCGGATCGGCGCGAGCAATGCAGCCGCGGCGACGGCGGCCAGGATGTAGAACGCCCAGATGACCTTCTCTGCTCGCTGCTCGTGCACTTCCAGCCATGCTCGTCCTGGTTCATCGACGAGCCCTTCCATCCGGTTTTCGGCTCGCTCGCCGAGCAGATACACCGGTAACGCCGTCGCTGAGCTGACAAGGATGATCGCCAGCGTCGCGACCTGCGCCGGCCGACTTTTCAGGAAGAGTGCGATCAGCAATCCGAACAGGCCGAGCGCCAATCCGTAGATCGGCACCGGATTGAGCAGCGTGTGAAGATACTCAGGCTGCTGCAGCGCGCGGAGCAGCGCTTCCATCACCGCATTCCCGGTGCGGAGCGACCCTGTCCCGTAGCGCCGTTCGACGACGAGGTTGCAGGTGCTGGCGGTGCCGGAGTCGCGGGCGCAGGCGTCTGTGAAACGATCGTCACCGCCGGAATCGCGCGGTAGTTTTGCCAGTCTTTCACCACGAAATGCCACCACTCGGTCCGCATGCCGTAGAATCCCGCACGCGCCATCGCACTCTGCAGCAGGCGCAGGTGGTAGCCGACCGTTTTGTCGGGGCCGGTGTATTTGAGCATCGCCGCCGGCGTAAATTCGTCGAAGTCCGTCGGCATCTTGACCTCCGCGCCGCGCGCGGTCACCAGCGTGGCATCAATCGCCACACCCCAGGTATGCAAGGAGCCACGTCCCGCGGTGGGATCGGCGACGTAATCGCTATTCCGCGCGGTGTCCCAGAGCTGGTCGTGCGTCGCTTTGGGGCGGTAGGCATCCCAAATCTTCAAGCCAAAACCGCGCGTGCGAAGATAGCGATGAGCATCAGCGACTTTCTGCGCCACGCTCGGCCGCAGCAGTGCGGGCATGTTCGAAGGATACAGCGGACGTCCGGTAACGTTTCGCGTGCCGGCGTAGCGGAGTTCGACGGCGATCGTCGGATCGATCGAACGGACGTTCACGAGATCAGGCTCCGTCCCGACAGCGCGGCTGGGGGCGGCGACGGTCAATGTCAGCAGTACGGCGACAGCGCGCAGTGTGGCTCCGAAGCCAAGACGGGAAGATAAGAGAAACCGCGACACGACTGGATGAATAAAAGTGAGTGGAAGCTGCTCCGCCCGCCAACCGCGCGTGCATTCAGTTGCCGGCGAGCGCGGGCGGAGCGTTGCTCTTTGCTACGCGCTGGAGGAGAAGTCGAGCACTATCCGTCGGCACCGGGAAGCGAATCTCAAGATCCGCACCGGCGGTGATGACTTCTGGCGCCTGTGCGTAAAGCAGCGCGTCCGACTCCGCAATGCGGAGCCAATGCTGCGGATCGTCACGCACTTTCCTCGCCAGATCTTCCGCATTCTTTGGCGTCTTCATCTTCAAAAGGAGCCGTCCGCGGACCGGATTTTGCAACGTCAGACTGAGGCCGAGGATTTGAGCGGAATCGAGCAACTCCTTGCTGAAGATCGGGCTGAAGAAACGCGCCAGGCTTGGCGGATCGCTCGAGATTAGCCGGACGGCGGTCTCCCGATCGAGTGCCTGAAAGCTGTCGAATAGAGTGCCGGTGATCTTCAGATCCTGCGTGATCCCGAGCCTGACTTTCACCAGCTCCTGCACTTCGGAAGGTGCACCCACGGCCAGCGTTCGCGGTCCGACGCGCGCCAGAGCGAAATCGGGCCGTAAATAGATGGGCAAACCGCTGATCGGGCGGCGTTCATATCCCTGCTCCTGCTCGACGGAGCGCATCACCGGCGTCACGTCGCCGCGCGCCTGCACAAGGACAAACTCGCGAATTCCACCCGCCGGGCCGGTTGTCATCGCGCGCGTTACGCGAATCGTGTCGCGCGGCAGGTTCAAAACCGGGGTGCGCTGCGCGCTGGCGGTCAGTCCTGACCAGATCTTTTGCCACTCCTCCGCCTGATCTTTCGCCCAGCGTTTCGGAAGCTCATCGCGCTGCAGCTGCTCGGTGTTCACCGAGAGGATGGCCTCGGTCTCGTGGGGCAGCCACTCCCGCCGCGCCGGCGTCTGGAAGACCAGCGGGAGAATGATCGCCAGCAATACGAGCACCGACAGAATGCTGAAGTAAAATTTTCGCAGCTCCTGCTTGTCGATCTGGCTCGAGAGCACGGCCAGCTCGGCCTTGTGCTGGGAATGTCGTTCCACCGCCGCGCGGTGGCGTTGCACATCTTCGAGCAAGTGCGGAGCGTTCGGCGGCGCGATTCCTTGCGTCGCCAGGTGGCGGCCAATGTTCAAGTACGCGGGGTTCTTCCGCTCCTCCACGGTCTGGTGCTGCGCGCGCGCTTCTTTCAACGCATCCTGCTGCGCTCGGCTCGTCTCGTTGAGCGCGCGGTCCCGCGCCTCAAATTCACTCCGCACCGCTGCGATCTTCTTGTCGATCTCGTCCAGCTCCGCCTGGTGCTGCTGCAGTTTCTCCTTTGCGGTCCGGCAGGCCTCAGCGCTGCCCATCCGTGCCCGCGACACTTCCGCCCGCTGCTCCGGTAACTGCGCCCGCCGGCTGCTGAGCGCCGCCGTTTGGGCGTCGAGATCATCGGGTGGGGGGACGCGCGCCTGCAATTCGGCCAGCTTCTGCAATAACTCACGATCCGCGGCGTCGTTGTCCTGCAGGCGGCGTTCGACTCCCATCAGCTCGCGATTGCACAAATCGGCTGCGGTTTTCGCGTCGTTCCGCCGCTCGAACAGCGGCTTCTTCTCTTCGTCCAAAGCTGCCAGCGCCTCGGATTGCTCGGTCGCATTCTGCTGCCGCTGCGCCTCGATCTGCTTCAGTCCTTCATCGATCTGGGAGATACGGACGCCGACTTCGCGCTGTTCCTGCTCGAGTTTTTTCAGCGCCACGATCTCGTTCCGCACCTCCGGGAAATTTACGGCCTGCGAAGTTCCTTCGCGGCCTAACGCGATCTCGGCGCGCTGGAGCACGCGCTTCTCGTGTCGCAACGCCATGCGCGTCTTCTGCCGGCGGACCTTCAGCCCGATCTCGCGCAGACCTGTGCGGATAAAACTCACGTCGTAACGCTACTTGTAGCGGCGTCTGTGCCAAGCGCCGTTCGGCGGCGCCTGCTTTCCAGGCGGCTGAGCGCCTACTCGTCGGCGCTCAGCTTCGC